>CAZYXZ010000025.1:0-32363 GCA_964651395.1 uncultured Frankiaceae bacterium | reverse complement strand
GCCGACGGTGCTGAAGACGGTTGCGCACGGCTCGCTCATGGGCGCCCGCGGCAACTCCGGTGTGATCCTCGCGCAGCTGTGGCGCGGCCTCAGCGAGCGCCTCTCCGCCGGCACGGCTCCGGACGACGTCGCCGAGGCGCTGTCGCACGCCGCCGACCTGGCCTACCGCGCCGTCGCCGAGCCCGTGGAGGGCACGGTGCTCAGCGTGGCACGGGCGGCCGCGGAGGCCGCGCGCGCGGCGTTGCCCGGTGGCCTCGTCGCCGTCGTGCGGGCGGCCGCCACCGGCGCCGGCGCGGCGCTGGCCCGGACGCCGGAGCAGCTCGACGTGCTGGCCCGCGCCGGGGTGGTCGACGCCGGCGGACGCGGGCTGTGCGTGCTCCTCGACGCCTTGCTCGAGGTGGTCAGCGGCGAGGCGCCCGCGGCGGCGGAGCTCACGACGGTCGTCCCGCGCGACCGCTCCGCGCTGGTCAGCGCGCGGGAATCCGGCAGCGACGAGTTCGGCTACGAGGTGCAGTTCCTCCTCGACGCTCCTGACGAGGCGGTGCCCTCGCTGCGCACCGCGCTCGGTGCCCTCGGCGACTCGCTCGTCGTCATCGGCGGTGACGGGCTGCACAGCGTGCACGTGCACGTGAACGACGTCGGCGCCGCGATCGAGGCGGGCATCGCGGCCGGCCGGCCGCACCGGATCCTGGTCACGCGGTTCGCCGACCAGATGGCGGCGACCGCCGAGCGACCCGCGGGCAGCGCCGCCATCGCGGGCGTGCTGGGCACGGTGCCGGACGCGCAGCGGCGCACCCGCGCGGTCGTCGCGGTGGCGTCCGGGCCGGGTCTGGTAGAGCTGTTCGCCGCGTCCGGAGCGCACGTCGTGAGCGGCGGACCGACCGCGAACCCCTCCAC
Organism: uncultured Frankiaceae bacterium; assembly: GCA_964651395.1. Taxonomy (GTDB): domain Bacteria; phylum Actinomycetota; class Actinomycetes; order BP-191; family BP-191; genus CAZYXZ01. The sequence continues at coordinate 31,466 of CAZYXZ010000025.1, read as the reverse complement.
GGGCGAGCTGCTCGACGCGATCCTCGCGACGGGAGCGGCCGAGGTGCTCGTGCTCCCTAACGACAGCAACGCGCACGGCGCCGCGGCGGCGGCGGCGGAGTCCGCGCGCGACGCAGGGCACGACGTGCACGTCGTTCCCACCCGGTCACCGGTGCAGGGACTCGCGGCGCTGGCGGTGCACGATGCGGCGCGGACCTTCGCCGACGACGCGATCGGCATGACGACGGCGGCTGCGGCGACGCGCTGGGCGGAGGTGACGGTCGCCGTACGCGATGCGCAGACCAGCGCCGGCCCCTGCCGCGCCGGCGACGTGCTGGGACTCATCGACGGGGACGTCGCCGTCATCGGCGACGACCTGGTCGACGTCGCGGGTGAGGTCGTGGACCGGCTGCTGGTCAGCGGCGGCGAGCTCGTGACGGTCGTGCACGGCGCCGACCTCGACGCCGTGACGGCCCAGGCGTTCGCCGACCTCGTGACGACGACGCACCCGATGGTCGACGCCGAGGTCCACGACGGGGGCCAGCCGCACTACCCGCTTCTCCTCGGCGTCGAGTGACCGACCTCGGGACGCGGCTGCGGGACGTAGTCGGCGACAAGACCGCGAAGGTCCTCGCGTCGGCGCTGGACCTGCACACCGTCAGCGACCTGCTGCGCCACTACCCGCGCCGGTACGCCGAGCGCGGCGAGCTGACCGACCTGGCCGACCTGCGCGTCGGCGAGGTGGTCACCGTCCTCGCCGAGGTGGAGAAGGCGCACTCGCGGCGCATGCAGCAGCGTAAGGGCTGGATCTTCGAGGCCGTCGTCGGCGACCGGCGCCGCCGGCTGTCGCTGACCTGGTTCAACCAGCCCTGGCGCGAGCGGGAGCTGAAGCCGGGCACGCGCGCGCTCTTCGCCGGCAAGGTCGGGGAGTTCCGTGGCAAGCGCCAGCTCGTGAACCCGGACTACCAGCTGCTCGACGCCGACTCCGAAGGCGGTGTCGAGGCGGCGGCCGAGTTCGCCGGCGCGCTCATTCCCGTCTACCCGGCCGCCGAGAAGCTCGCCTCCTGGCAGATCGCCAAGTGCGTGCGGATCGTGCTCGACACGCTGGCCCCCGTCGCCGATCCGGTCCCCGAGCTGCTCCGCGACGCGGAGAACCTGCTCGACCTCGACGTCGCCCTGCGCGCGATCCACCGGCCGGAGAGCCGCGAGGAGCTCGCGGCTGCGCGGCACCGGCTCAAGTGGGACGAGGCGTTCACGCTCCAGGTGGTGCTCGCCCAGCGCAGGCATGCCGCCCGGCAGGACCCGACGCCGCCCCGCGTGCGCAGGCCGGGTGGCCTGGTGGACACGTTCGAGGCGCGGCTGCCGTTCACGCTGACCGACGGCCAGGTGGAGGTGGCGGCGGTCCTCGACACCGACCTCGGTGGCACGGTGCCGATGCACCGGCTGCTGCAAGGCGAGGTCGGCTCCGGGAAGACCGTGCTCGCCCTCCGCTCGATGCTCACCGTCGTCGACAGCGGTGGCCAGGCGGTGCTGATGGCGCCCACGGAGGTTCTCGCGGTCCAGCACCTGCGCAGCATCCGCGAGCTGCTCGGCCCGCTCGGTCAGGCCGGCGAGCTGGGGGCGGCCGACGTCGCGACCCAGGTCGTGCTGCTGACCGGGTCGGCCACCGCCGCGGCGCGCCGCGCCGCGCTCGGCGCCATCGCCGACGGCACCGCGGGCATCGTCGTGGGAACGCACGCGCTGCTCGAGCCGGATGTCGTGTTCCACGACCTCGGGCTGGTCGTCGTCGACGAGCAGCACCGGTTCGGCGTCGAGCAGCGCGACGTGCTGCGCGGCAAGGGTGCGACGCCGCCGCACCTCCTGGTCATGACCGCGACGCCGATCCCGCGCACCGTCGCGATGACCGTCTACGGCGACCTGGAGACCTCGACGCTCACCGAGCTGCCTCGCGGGCGCGCTCCGATCGCGAGCCACGTCGTACCGAGCACGGAGCGGCCCGACTTCCTCGACCGCACCTGGCAGCGGATCCGGGAGGAGGTGGCGCAGGGCCACCAGGCGTTCGTCGTGTGCCCGCGTATCGGCAGCCCCGCGGACGGGGCAGCGGGCGGCAGCGCCGGCGACGACATGGACGGTCTCGACGAGATCGCCGACCCGGACACCGAGACGGCGCGGCGGCCACCGCTGGCCGTGCTCGACGTCTTTCCGATGCTGACCGAAGGCCCGCTGGCGGGGCTGCGCGTCGAGCTGCTGCACGGGCGGCTGGCCACCGACGTCAAGGACTCGGTCATGCGCCGCTTCGCCGCGGGCGAGATCGACGTGCTGGTGTCGACGACCGTCATCGAGGTCGGCGTCGACGTCGCCAACGCGACCGTGATGGTCGTCCTCGACGCCGACCGCTTCGGGGTCTCACAGCTGCACCAGTTGCGCGGCCGGGTGGGCCGGGGGTCGGCGGCGGCCGTGTGCCTGCTCGTGACGGAGATGCCGGAGGAGTCCGACGCGCGCCATCGCGTCGCAGCGGTGGCCGCGACCTCCGACGGGTTCGCTCTCGCGCGGCTCGACCTCGAGCAGCGCCGTGAGGGCGATGTGCTCGGCGCGGCGCAGGCCGGACGGCGCCGGGCGTTGCGACTGCTCGAGCTGCTCGCCGACGAGGAGCTGATCCTCGCCGCGCGGCGCGAAGCCGGCGCGCTCGTGGAGGCCGATCCCGAGCTGGCGGGGCATCCTGCGCTGCGCGCCGCCCTCGCCGAGATGGTCGACGAGGAGCGCGCCGAGTACCTGGAGAAGGCGTGAGAGTGATCGGCGGTGAAGCCGGCGGGCGCCGGCTGACCGCCCCGAAGGGCCGGGGCACGCGTCCGACGTCGGACCGCGCGCGCGAGGCGCTGTTCTCGACGGTGGGCAGCCTCGGCGTGGAACTGTCCGGCGCGCGCGTGCTGGACCTCTACGCCGGCTCGGGGGCGGTCGGCATCGAGGCGCTGTCCCGCGGGGCGGGCCACGTGCTGCTCGTGGAGGGCAACGCGGCCACCGCGCGTTTGGTCCGGCACAACCTGCAGGTGGTCGCGCTCCCCGGTGCCGAGGTGCACGTCGGCACGGTCGAGCGCCGGCTGCTGACCTCGCCGACGGCGCCGTACCACCTGGTCTTCGCCGACCCGCCGTACTCGACGCCGGACGACGAGGTCGCCGCGGCGCTGGTCGCGCTGGTCGAGCGGCGCTGGCTGGCGCCGGGTGCCGTGGTGGTCGTCGAACGCTCCTCGCGGACGCCGGCCCCGCAGTGGCCCCCCGGGGTCGCGGCCGTGCACGAGCGGAGGTATGGCGAAGGGACCCTCTGGTACGGTCGGCGCGCCTCGGAGGCCTGACCTAGCAGGGGGGTGTCGGTTGCGCCGCGCAGTCTGCCCCGGGTCCTTCGACCCGGTGACGAACGGGCATCTCGACATCATCGGGCGCGCCGCGAAGATCTACGACGAGGTCGTCGTCGCGGTGCTCGTCAACCAGACGAAGCAGGGTCTGTTCACCATCCCGGAGCGCGAGGAGATGCTGCGGGAGGTGACCAAGGTCTACGGCAACGTCGTCGTCGACCACTTCACGGGACTGCTCGTCGACTTCTGCCGTGACCAGGACATCCCGGTCATCGTGAAGGGCCTGCGCGCGGTCAGCGACTTCGACTACGAGCTGCAGATGGCGCAGATGAACCACCGGCTGGCCGGAGTCGAGACTTTGTTCATGACCACGAACCCGCTCTACTCTTTCCTCTCGTCGAGCCTGGTCAAGGAGATCGCCAAGTACGGCGGCGCCGTGGCCGGTCTCGTACCCGACTCGGTCGTCGCGCGGATGTCGGACAGACTGCCTCAGCCCTAAGGAGCTCCACCCGTCATGGATGTGCAGGCCACGCTCGACCAGCTCACCGAGCTCGTGGAGCGCGCGAAGGCCGTCCCCATGTCGGCCAGCTGCATGGTCAACCGGCAGGACCTGCTGCGGCTGATCGACCAGCTCCGTGAGTTGCTGCCGACGGAGCTGCGGCAGGCGGAGAGCGTCATCCAGGGTCGCGAGGACGTCATCGAGGAGGGCCGCCGCGAGGCGGAACGGATCATCGAGCAGGCGCAGGCCGAGGCCAGCCGCCTGGTGTCGAAGACCGAGATCATGCAGACCGCGACCGCGGACGCGACCCGCCTGCTGCACGACGCGCAGGACAAGGCCACGGCGATGCGCGAGGAGGTCGAGGACTACATCGACCGCAAGCTCGGCAACTTCGAGGTCGTGCTGCACAAGACGCTCGCCTCGGTGGAGAAGGGTCGCACCAAGCTGGCCGGCCGCCACGAGCTGGCCGAGCTCGGCGACCTCTCGCCGGAGGACTCGGGAGAAATGCCTCTGCCTTAGGCCCGCGCGGGGACCCCAGCCCCGCGCTCCTCCGCAAGGCGGGGCCCCAACCCCGCCGCGGCCGTGGTCTGGGGGTAGTGCGAGTGCCTTCGTGCTCAAGGCGGCTGCTAGCATTGCGCGTCGGTTGTGACTGGACCGAGTGATTCCTATGCCTGAACCCCGTACCCGGCCCAAGCGGCTGGACCCGCGTCGTCCGCTCGTGATCGACACCCGCGAGCTCAACCGGCGCCCAGGTTCGATGCTGAAGCTGAGCCTGCGGGCCGAGGCGCCGGACTCGCTCGAGCTGGCCACGATCGGGGTGCCGACCGGCGCCGAGCTCGACCTCCAGCTGCGGCTCGAGTCCGTGGTGGAGGGCGTGCTCGTCACCGGTCGCGTGTCGGGACCGGTCGCGGGCGAGTGCGCGCGCTGTCTCGACCCCCTCACCTCGCACGTGGAGGTGGACCTGCAAGAGCTGTACGCCTACCCCGAGTCCGGGGTCACGGAGGACGAGGCCAGCCGCCTGGAGGGCGACTACCTCGACCTGGAACCCGTGCTCCGCGACGCCGTGGTGCTGGCGCTGCCGCTCACGCCGCTGTGCCGGGCCGACTGCCCGGGACTGTGCGTGGTGTGCGGCGAGCGTCGGGCGGACGGCGACTGTGGCCACGACCAGGCCCCGGTCGACGACCGCTGGGCCGCACTGACGCGAGCGTTGCCAGAGAACGACCACACGGAGGACTGAGCAGTGGCGGTACCCAAGCGCAGGATGTCGCGGAGCAACACGCGTTCGCGGCGCTCGCAGTGGAAGGCGTCGCTGCCGGCGTACTCGACCTGCAAGCGCTGCAAGCAGGCCAAGCTCCCGCACGTGGTGTGCCCGACCTGCGGCACCTACGACGATCGCCAGGTCGTCGACGTCGGCTAGCGAGACGACGGTGCGCGTCGCGCTCGACCTCATGGGCGGCGACGCGGCACCCGACGTGGTGGCCGACGCGGCTGTGCTGGTCGCCGCCGAGCAGCCCCGCGTGCACCTGATCCTGGTCGGACCCGAGGACGTCGCCACGCGGCTGCTCGCCGACCGCGGGGCGGCCGGCGCGTGCGCGATCGCGCCGGCCAGCCAGGTCGTCGAGATGGACGAGGACCCGGCGCGCGCGGTCCGCGCCAAACGCGATGCCACCGTGCGCGTCGCCGCGCGTCTGGTGCGCGACGGCGAGGCGGACGCCACCGTCTCCGCCGGCTCGACCGGTGCGTGCCTGGCCGCGGGGCTGTTCACCCTCGGTCGCTTGCCGGGGATGACCCGCGCCCCGTTGGCCGTCGTCGTGCCGGCCGAGGCCGGCCCGGTCGTGCTGCTCGACGCGGGCGCCAACCCCGACGCGGGCACCGACCTGCTCGCCCAGTTCGCCCTCGCCGGGGCGTCGTTCGCGACGGCGCGTCTCGGCCTGCCTGCACCCCGGGTAGGCCTGCTGTCCGTCGGTACGGAAGTGGGCAAGGGGGATGCGCTGCGCCGTGCGGCGTACGACGTGCTCGCCGCCCTGCCGGTTCGCTTCGTCGGCAACGTCGAAGGCCACGACGTGCCCCTCGGCGGTGTGGCGGACGTGGTGGTGACCGACGGCTTCACCGGCAACGTGCTGCTGAAGGGCCTCGAAGGCGCGATGCGCGACCGTCTCCACCCGGACGACGTGGGGGGTGCGGTGCTGCTCGGCCTGAGGGGTGTCTCGGTCGTCGCGCACGGCGCCTCGACGGCTCGCGCTCTCGCGTCCGCCGTCGCGCTGGCCGCGCAGTGCGCTGAGGAAGGTCTCGTCGACAGGATCGGCGCGTCGCTTGCCGAACTCGTCGGACGGCGCCGCGCCGCGGCCGGACTCACCTCGGAGGGAGCTCGATGACTGCGCTGTCGCCGGCCGGGCTCACTGCGGAGCAGGTGCTCGACGTCGTACGCGCCGCGATCGTGACCGTGCTCGAGGTCGACGCCGCCACGGTCTCGCGAGGCACGCGGCTGGTCGACGACCTGCATGCCGACTCGCTCGCGCTCGTCGAGATCGTGGAGATCGTGGAGGAGACGCTGATCCCGCTGGCCTCCGGCCCGTTCCACATCGAGGACGCCGACCTCGACGACATCGCGACGGTGGGCGAGGCCGTCGACTACTGCCTGGCTCGCCTGTGACACCGCGCCGCACCCCGATCGAGAAGGCGCTCGGTGTCACGATCCGCGACCACGACCTGCTGCAGCGCGCCCTGACCCATCGCTCCTACGCCTACGAGAACGGGGGCATCCCGACCAACGAACGGCTCGAGTTCCTCGGCGACGCCGTCCTCGGCGTCATCGTGACCGACCACCTCTACCGCACATTCCCCGACCTCGCGGAGGGACAGCTCGCGAAGCTGCGCGCGTCAGTGGTCAACATGACCGCCCTCGCCGAGGTCGGCCGTGGCCTCGGGCTGGGCGAGTTCCTGCTGCTCGGCCGGGGTGAGGAGTTCTCGGGCGGCCGCGACAAGGCCTCGATCCTCGCCGACACCTTCGAGGCGCTCCTCGGGGTCGTCTACCTCGACCGCGGCGCGGCGACCGCCGCCAAGGTCGTCCATCACTTCTTCGACCCGCTCGTCGAGCGGGCCGCCACCGCGGGCGCGAGCCTGGACTGGAAGACGTCCCTCCAGGAGCTCACGGCGGCACGCCTGCTCGGCGTGCCGGAGTACGCCGTGACCGAGAGCGGCCCGGACCACGCCAAGCAGTTCGTGGCCACGGCTCTCGTCGGCGGACGTCGCTACGGCAGCGGCGAGGGCAAGAGCAAGAAGGAAGCCGAGCAGAAGGCGGCCGAGGAGGCCTGGACCCGGCTCGACGCCGAGCCTGCGTAGTGCCGGAGCTGCCCGAGGTCGAGGTGGTCCGCCGCGGCCTGGAACGCGGTGTCGTCGGCCGGCGCGTCCGCAGCGTCGAGGTGCACCATCCGCGGGCGGTACGCCGGCACGCCGCGGGCGCCGACGACTTCGCGGCGCTGCTGGCCGGCCGGCGGTTCGAGGCAGCCGCGCGCCGCGGCAAGTACCTGTGGCTGCCGCTCGACAGCGGCGACGCGCTGGTCGGCCACCTGGGGATGAGCGGCCAGCTGCTCGTCGTACCGGCGACCAAGCCGGAGGAGAAGCACCTGCGCATCCGCTTCCGCTTCACCGACGGCAAGCGCGAGCTGCGCTTCGTCGACCAGCGCACCTTCGGCGGGTTGCTGGTCGTCCCGGCAGGTGGTGGGGTCGGGGGAGCGAGCGACGTGCCGCAACAGATCGCGCACATCGCGCGCGACCCACTCGACCCGGCCTACGACGACGCCGCGTTCGCGACCGCGCTGCGCCGCAAGAGCACGAGTATCAAGCGCGCGCTGCTGGACCAGTCGCTCGTCTCCGGCGTCGGCAACATCTACGCCGACGAAGCGCTGTGGCGCGCCCGGCTGCACTACGAGCGGCCCACGGCGAGCCTGCGGCGCCCGGACGTCGACCGGCTGCTGCACGCGATCCGTGAGGTGCTCAACGAGTCACTGGCCGCGGGTGGCACCAGCTTCGACGCCCTCTACGTGTCGACCGAGGGAGTGTCCGGGCTGTTCGAGCGCGAGCTGCACGTCTACGGCCGGGAGGGGGAGCCCTGCGACCGCTGCGGGCGGCCCGTCCGTCGCGACCACTTCATGAACCGGTCGTCGTACTTCTGCCCGGCATGCCAACGCCCTCCCCGCCAGCGCGGGAGCTGACGGGGAGGGCGGGCCCCGGCACAGGTCGCGGTCCTGACTCCGCGACCGGCGCCTTACTGAGGCGGGTGGGGCCGGCCTCAGGGCTGTCCGGCAGTGCGGTCCCGGCGCGGCACGCTCAGATCTCGAACGTGATCCGGTGCACGGCAAGGTTGGTGGTCTGCCGGCTGAGCAGCCCGGTCGCGATGCCCACGATGCCCGGGGCAGGGATCGACAGGACGAGGTGGTTCATGAACCGCCGGGCCTCGGGCGGGACCGCCAGGGTCACGGCCTGTGGTGAACCCGGTCGCACGTTCACGGTGCCGAGCGTGTACTGCGGTCCCCACGACTGCTTGACGACGAGGCGGACCGGCACCGTGGCGCCGGTCGGGTTCGACTGGGCCAGCGTGAGCGTGATCCCCCAGACGTCGCGGAGGTTCATCGCGTCGCGCAGCACCACGTCGGCACTGCCCGTCACGAGACTGGCGACGGCATTCACCGTCATGCGCAGCGCGTTGTCCGCCGTCGTCGGCGCGTCGACCTTGAAGTTGGAGATGCGCAGCCCGGACCCGGTCACCCACCCGAGTGCGCGGACCTCGCTCCCGTTCTCCGCGTGCATGAAGTCGGTGCGCTTCGAGTACGTCGCCGCCTCGCCGTGCATGCCGTGCGCCGGCTCGCGGGTACCGCCCCCCGCCGCACAGGACGAGGCGAAGACCTGGGTGTTGTAGACATAGGGCCAGCCGTCCTGCCAGCGCTCGACGCTGCCCATCCCGATGACGCGGAAGCGCGGGTCGAGGATGTTGCGACGGTGACCCGGCGAGCTCATGTAGAGGTTGAACATGTGGTCCGGTCCCTCGGCGTCGTAGGCCACGTTCTCCCCGGTGACCGACATCGAGCCGCAGCCGCGTGCGGTCAGCTGCGCGCGCATCGACGGGTTGTGCTCGAGGTTACGTATCGCGGCGAGGCGGACCGACCAGGGTCGTGCGACGTCCGTCGGGACCGCCATCAGGGTCAGGGCCGGTGCGCCCGCTGCGCGCCGCGCCTGGTTGATCAGGTCGAGCATCCGGGCCTCGTGGTTGTTGAGCCGGAGGTTGTTGCGGGCGCCGAAAGCCTCGGCGCTTCTCACGGTGGGTAGCAGCGGAAGCACGCCGAGTGCCGCTATCAGGGCGAGCGGTACCCAGGTTCGGGACAGACGCATGAGTTGGATCCTCCGGGTCAGGAACGGAAGGCTTCGCAATCGACGCCGGCGTTGGCGCCGTCCCTCCTGATATCGGAGATCCGGTCAGCGCGAACGCATGACCTGATCGGGTGGTTCGTTGACTAGCGAGAAGGGGTGAGTCGGGACAAACCCAGCGTTACCTGCTGCCGGTACGACGTCAGCGCGTCGTGCAGCCTCGCGTCCAGCGTCTCCCGCACGGGCCGCGACCCGGCGACGTCCCACCAGATGACCGTGCGGATCGTGCCCGTCACCTCGCCGCTGCTGAACGTCGTCGTCATGTCCACGACGAGGGTGTCCACGCCGGCGCCGCCCACGACCAGGCGTTCCCGGCGAACCACGCGACCGCTGTAGTAGCCCTCGGCCTGTCCCGAGAAGCTGCCGCTGAACGCCTGCCCGACCTTGGCGCGGGCGGGCAGCAGGATCTGGGACGGAAGCGGGGTGAAGTCCCGCGACTGCTGGTAGCTGCCCACGCGCACGTAGGAGTTGGCGTTGACGAGCGCGATGCCTCCGGTGCCGAAGCGCAGGGTCAGCGTGTCTCGTCTGTCCGGCGAGTACGCGATGTCGAAGACCCGGTGAGCCGAGGACTCGCCGCGACGCACCTCCATGGTGCTCGATCGCGGGTACGTGCGCGTGGTCTGCTCCGCGCCGGTCGCGCCGAACGACTCCTCGCCGTCCACGGTGATCGGGAAGCGGCCGGTGGCCGGCGCCGAGGCGGGTGGTGCCGCCGGCCCGGATCCGGGCGAGCTGCTGTACGTCGGGCGGACGGCTGAGGGCGAGGTGGCCGAGGCGGCGGCCGAGGTCGGCGCGGGAGTGCGCGGTGAGGCGAAGATGCTGGTTCCGCTGGGCGTGGACTTCCCCGACGGGGACGCGGACGGGGTGGGGTCGGTGGCCGCAGGATCGCCTCCGGAGCACGCGGCCAGCACGCACAGCGCGGCCAGCGCGCCGACCCGTGCTCTACCCGCGCCGTACCTGCTGCCCACTGAGTCCTCCGTCGCACCCCGGGAGGCGGCCAGCCTCGCCCATCCGGTCACCGCGGGCAAAGGGACACGGCCGCCGACGGCGAATCTGGCGTGAGCTAGGTTCGGCACTCTCATCGTTTCCGGAAACCAGCCCAGCGGGAGCCGTCGCCATGCGTACGACCATCACCCTCCGACGCGCACTGCTGGCGCTGGGGATCGCCGGTGTCGCCCTCACGGGCGCGGCGGCGGCGGGCAGCGCACCTTTGTCGGACCTGCCCGCCACGTGCCCGCCCGGCTACCACCCGATCGGTTCCGACCGGGCGCCGGTGACCGGTCGCGGCGCGCTCGCGGACGCACTCGCGGGCATGACCACCGCCGCGGACGGGTGCGTCAACGACAAGGCGCCCGAGTCGGCGGCCGAGATCGGACTGGTCAGCCGCGAGCTGCAGGCCCGGCGCACCGCGCCCTTCGACACGCTCCGCCCCGGGGCGTACGCGGCCGCGGTCAAGCAGCGGGCCGCGGTCGCCAGGACGTCCGCGGCGATCCCCGGTACCGGCGGCACCTGGACCCCGCTCGGCAAGACACCGCTCAACAACGGCGTAGAGGGCTACGACAGCGTCAACGGCCTGGGGCTGCGCGACGTCGCCGGACGCGTCCAGGGCTTCGCCTACGACAAGGACACGAAGACCCTCTACACCGCGGTGGCCCAGGGCGGCCTCTACAAGTCGATGGACTTGGGCGAGACCTGGACCTCGATCGGCGACCGGTTGCCCACGCAGATGGTCGCCTCGGTCGCGTTCAGCACGGCCAACGGCGGAACCCTGTTCGTCGTCACGGGTGACAGCGCGCCGGGCGGCAACAGCTTCTCCGGGCTCGGCGTCTTCACCTCGACCGACGAGGGCAAGACCTGGGTGAAGGGCGCCGGTGTCCCCGACGGCTATCTCGGGTTCACCGCCGCCGTCGATCCGACCAACCCGAAGGTCATGTACGCCGCGACGGGTGCGGGCCTCTGGCGATCTGCCGACGCAGGGAAGACGTTCACGGACGTGAAGCTGCCCACGGGGGAGTGCGCCGGGATCTACGTCTACCCGTGCGGCCTCGCGACGATGGTCACGGACGTCGTCGTGCAGGGCGCGGACAACTTCGGCAACACCGGAGGCCGCGTCGTGGCCGCGGTGGGCTGGCGCGCGGGCCGCAAGGCCTACGCCGACTCCGGCAAGCCGCAGGCGGCATGGAACGGCATCTACGTCTCCGACACCGGCCTGCCGGACAGCTTCACCTACGTCACCGGCCCGCCGGCGCAGCAGGAGCGCATCGGCCGGATCGAGCTCGGCGCCGCGACCGGCCTGACGCAGAACCACGACTTCCTGTACGCGATCGTGCAGGACGCCGTGAAGTTCAACGACGGCGCGCCGGGCATCGACATCGAGCCGGCCGAGGGCCAGGTCCCGAACACGACCGTGCTCGAGGGCGTCTACGTCTCGCCGGACTTCGGCGACACCTGGGTGCAGATCAAGCAGGGCGACGCGATGTCCGGTCAGGCCTGCGCGTCCGGCTCGGCGTTGTGCGGCGCCAACTACGCGAGCCTGTACGCGCCGGGCGTCCAGGCTTGGTACAACATGTGGATCCAGCCGGACCCGAGCCGCGCCGACCCCGTGCTCGGCGCCCCGACCCGGCTGCTGCTGGGTCTGGAAGAGGTCTTCGAGAGCCGCACCACGACGACGGTGCCGGTCGTCGGCCCTACCGAGTTCAAGGTGATCGGCCGCTACTTCGCGGGATCGGGATGCTTCTTCCTCAGCCTCGACTTCCCGGTCTGCCCGACGAACGGGCTCGACCAGGGCGGCACCACGACGCACCCGGACCAGCACGGCGCACTGTTCATCGAGGGCCCGGACGAGGGTGCGGTCACGCTCCTCGTCGGCAACGACGGCGGCACGTACAAGCAGTCGGTCGCGGCGGGCCAGGAGTTCTCGCAGGGCGCGTGGGGCAACGGCCACGTCATCGGCCAGCACACCCTGCTGCCCTACGACGCGAAGATGGCCAAGGACGGCGTCGTGTGGGCCGGGTTGCAGGACAACGGCCACATGCGGATCAACCCGGACGGCACGCAGATCGCGACGTTCGGCGGTGACGGCACCTTCGCGGCCGTCGACCCGGATGCCAGCGAGATCGCGTACGAAGCCACGCCGGCCGGCTCCATGAACGCCACCTCGGACGGCGGCAAGAGCTGGAACTCCATCGACCCGCTGCTGATCAACCCCGCGTTCGTCACGCCGTTCGTCATGGACCCGCGCGACGCGGAGCACCTGATCACGGCGGGTCGTGACGTGAAGGAGACGGTCTCCCCGCAGGCCGGCGACTGGGTCAAGGTGTTCGATCTCGGCACCGCGGAGAACCCGGGAGTCGAGCCGCAGGGCGCCATTCCGGACCCCGGGCTGCCGGTCGGTCTGCCGGTCGGCGGGCCCGAAGGCATCATGAACCGCATGTCGGCGATCGACCTCGACGACGCCAACGCGTACGTCGGGTTCTGCGGGTACTGCGACGTGCTGACGCAGAGCATCCCGTTCAAGAACGGCATGGCGACGAACGTGGGCGGTGACGCGCCCCCGGAGATCGGCACGGAGTCCGGATGGCACATCGCCGCGGCGAAGGGCCTGCCCAACCGCATCGTCACCGGCATCGCCATCGACCCGAAGAACCCGCGGACCGTCTACGTGACGCTCGGTGGCTACAGCCGCCGGTGGGCACCGCCGGACTTCGTCGTGGAGAACCCTGAGAACGTCGGCGTCGGCCACGTGTTCAAGTCCACGGACGCCGCGGAGTCCTTCACGGACATCTCCGGGAACCTGCCCGACATCACCGCCAACTGGGTGGAGCTGCGCGGTGACCAGATCCTGGTCGCGACCGACTTCGGCGTGTTCTCGTCGCCGGACAGCAAGGGCATGACGTGGGGGCTGCTCGGCGGCGAGTACGGCCTGCCGATGGCGCCGGTGTTCACCATGCACATCGCGCCGCAGGACCCGAACCTGCTCGTCGCCGCGACGTACGGGCGTGGTGTCTACACCTACCGGTTCGACGACCGGGTCGCGCCGCCGGTGGTGGACAAGCCCAAGCCGCCGGTGGCCGGCAAGCCTCCGGTGAAGCGGCCGATCCCGTCGACCGGCGGCTTGCCGCTCGCCGGCCTCGGCCTGCTCGTCACCGCCGCCGCCGCCCTCGCCGTACGCCGGCAGCGGGCCGCCGCCTGACCGAGGAGCCGGTCCGCCTCACCGCCTGGGTGCACGGGCGGGTGCAGGGGGTGGGGTTCCGCTGGTTCACGCGCGCGCGGGCGCTGGAGCTCGGCCTGGCCGGTTGGGCGTCCAACCTCCCGGACGGCCGGGTCGAGGTGGTCGCCGAGGGTCCTCGCGAGGCCTGTGCGCGGCTGCTGGCCTGGCTGCGGTCGCCCGCCACGCCGGGCCGCGTGGACCGGGTGACCGAACTCTGGGGCGATCCGACGGGCGTGTCCGGATTCACCGAAAGGTGATCTGAACGCCTCGTCACCGAAAGGTGACGCCGAACACGCAGAGCAGCGCTCCGGTCACGCTCTGTCGTTACCTTTTTGTTACCTCAGGTCTTGACCCCCGCGCGCCCTCGTGTCACCCTCGGAGGCAATCCGCGCGAACCTGTGTCACAGGCTTCCCGTCGCGTGTGAGCACCTCAATGTGGAGGGTCAGGCACATGGCGAAGGCGATCTTCGGCAGCACCGGCACCATGCCCGACATGCGGCTGGTCACGGAGGTACGCAGGCTTCAGCTCCGCGTCAAGGAGCTGGAGGCACAGCTCGCAGACGTGCAGTCCCAGCGGATGCTCGAGGAGTCGCTGGCGATCACGGAGCAGCCGGAGCCCGCGTACAGCTAGACCAGCACGCGGCATCAGCAGGGCGATCCCTCGGGATCGCCCTTTTGCTTGCCCGGGCCCGCCTGCCCACGCCTGTACGCTGACCCCGGACTTCCCCCCTTCTCGAACACCGGCGGAGCGCTGCGCGTGCACCTCAAGAGCCTCACGCTCCGCGGCTTCAAGTCCTTCGCGGCCAGCACGACGCTGAAGTTCGAGCCCGGCATCACCTGCGTCGTCGGCCCGAACGGCTCGGGCAAGTCCAACGTCGTCGACGCGATCGCCTGGGTGCTCGGCGAGCAGGGCGCCAAGTCGCTGCGCGGCGGCAAGATGGAGGACGTCATCTTCGCCGGCACGCCGGGCCGTCCCGCGCTCGGCCGTGCGGAGGTCATCCTCACCATCGACAACACCGACGGCGCGCTGCCGATCGACTACTCCGAGGTGACGATCTCCCGGCTGATGTTCCGATCAGGGGAGAGTGAGTACGCCATCAACGGCGCGCCGTGCCGGCTGCTCGACGTGCAGGAGCTGCTCAGCGACTCCGGCATCGGCCGCGAGCTGCACGTGCTGGTCGGACAGGGCCAGCTCGACGCGATCCTGGCCGCGCGCCCGGAGGACCGGCGCATGTTCATCGAGGAGGCGGCCGGCGTCCTCAAGCACCGCAAGCGCAAGGAGAAGGCGCTTCGCAAGCTGGACGCGATGCAGGCCAACCTGACGCGCATCACCGACCTGACCGCCGAGCTGCGCCGCCAGCTCAAGCCGCTCGGGCGACAGGCTGAGGTGGCGCGCCGCGCCGCCGTCATCCAGGCGGAGCTGCGCGACACCAAGCTGCGACTCCTTGCCGAGGACCTGCTCGGCCTGCGCACCGACCTCGAGGCCGAGCTCCGCGACGAGGCCGAGCTCAGGGGGCGGCGGACCGCGGTCGAGCAGGCGCTGCAGCAGGCCGAGGCGGCGGAGCGCGAGCTCGAGGTCGAGCTGGCGGCAGACGCCCCCTTGCTGGCCCGCGCCCAGGAGACCTACTACCGGCTCTCGTCGCTGCGCGAACGGTTCCGCGGCACGGCGAGCCTGGCGGCGGAGCGCGAGCGGCACCTGTCCACGGACCTCGAGGCGGAGGCCCGTCCCGGCCGCAGCGCCGACGAGCTCGACGAGGAGGCCGCCGGCGTACGCCGCGACGAGGCGCAGGTCCGTGCGGCGCTGGACAGCGACCGGGCCGAGCTGGCCGCGGCCGAGGCCGCGCGTAGCGCCCTCGAGGAGAGCCTGCGCGCGGAAGAGACGGCGGTCATGGCCGCAGCGTCCGCGCAGGCCGACCAGCGGGAAGGACTCGCGCGACTGGTCGGCGAGGCCAACGCGTTGCGCAGCCGGGTCGCCGCCGCGGAGGAGGAGATCGGCCGGCTCACCGCCGCGCGC
Organism: uncultured Frankiaceae bacterium; assembly: GCA_964651395.1. GTDB lineage: Bacteria > Actinomycetota > Actinomycetes > BP-191 > BP-191 > CAZYXZ01. The sequence goes on along the minus strand of CAZYXZ010000025.1, from coordinate 15,993 downwards.
ACCGCGGCGCTGGAACGCGCCGAACGCGCGCGTGCCGAGTTCCTGTCCGTGCAGGACCAGGTCGTGCAGCTCGACGAGGGCGAGCTCGGCCTCGACGAGCGCTACGAGCTGGCCAGCCAGGAGCTGGCTGCGGCCACCGTCCGCGTCGACGAGCTGATCGCGGAGGAGCGGGAAGCGGAGCGGGAGCGCTCGTTCTGGTCCGCACGCCGGGAGGCGCTCGAGATGAGCCTGCTGCGCCGCGACGGCGCGGGCGCGCTGCTCGACGCCGGCGACCGCGTCCCAGGCCTGCTCGGCACCGTGGCGACGCTGCTCGGCGTCCGGTCCGGCTTCGAGGTGGCCGTCGCGGCCGCCCTCGGCGCGCTGGCCGACGCCGTCGCCGTCGCGGACCCGCGCGGTGCCGCCGACGCGCTGCGCTTCCTGCACGAGTCGGACGCCGGCCGTGCCGTGCTCCTGGTCGGCGGCAGCGCGATGCCCTCCGCGGACCCTCCGGGTCCGCCGCCACCGGGCGCCCAGTGGGCCCTCGACCTCGTCACGGTGCCGGACCGGCTCATGGGCGCCGTACGCCGGGTGCTCGGTGACGTCGTCATCGTCCGCGACCTCGACGCGGCGTACCACGTCGCGTCCGAGCACGGGCTGACCGCGGTGACCACGGACGGCGACCTCATCGCGCCGGACCGGGCCGTCGGCGGTGGTGCGTCCGCGCCGACGCTGCTCGAGGTGCACGCCGCGGCCGAGGAGGCCGGTGAGCGGCTCACCGAGGCGACCGCACTCTCCGAGCGCCTGCGATTCGAGCTGGTCGCCGCCCGCGACGAGTTCGAGCGGTCGCGTACGGAGCTCGACCGCATCCTCGACTCGCTCCACGAGTCGGACGCGGCCATGGCGGCCGTGGCGGAACAGCTCGCCATGCTCGGGTCCCAGCAGCGCGCGGCGGCCGACGAGGCGGAGCGGCTGCTCGTCGCCATCACCGACGCGTCCTCGGCGCGCGACCGCGACCTCGAAGGGCTGGCCGGCTGGGAGGCGCGCATCTCGGAGGCCGAGTCCGCGCCGCCCGACGTCGAGCCGCGCACGGACCGGCGCAACGTCGTGGCGGCCGAGCTGCACGACGCGCGCCAGGTCGAGGTCGGCGTGCGCCTGCGCGTCGTGACCGCGGAGGAGCGTGCCCGTGCGCTGGGGGCCCGGGCGACCGAGCTGGAGTCGGCGGCGCACGCCGAGCGCGACGCCGTCGCCCGGTTCGCGGAGCTGCGCGAGCGGCGTGCTCATGGGGCGCTCGTGGCCGGGGCCGTCGCTCGGGTCGCGGCCGAGGCGCTCGTCCGCATCGAGGCGTCGATCGCCGCCGCCACGGCCGAGCGCGAGGCGCTCGAGGCGGCACACCGCGGCCACGACACGCGGCTGGTCGAGGCGCGTACCGCCCGCCGCGAGCTCGCGTCCGAGCTGGAGGGCCTGACCGACGTCGTGCACCGCGACGAGATGGCGCGCGCCGAGCAGCGGCTGCGCATCGAAGCCCTCGAGACTCGCTGCGCCGAGGAGTACGGCGTCGACGCCGAGACGCTGCTCGCCGAGTACGGCCCCGACCAGCCGGTGCCCCCGCCGTCGGACGCGGAGAACGCGGAGCCCACGCCGTACGACCGCGAGAAGGTGGCACGCCGGGCGGCCGCCGCCGAGCGGCAGCTGGCGTTGCTGGGCCGGGTCAACCCGCTCGCGCTCGAGGAGTTCTCCGCGCTGGAGGAGCGGCACGCGTTCCTCAACACGCAGCTCGACGACCTCCGGGCCACGCGCCGCGACCTGCTGACGGTCATCAAGGAAGTGGACGAGCGGATCCACGACGTGTTCGCCGCGGCGTTCGAGGACACCGCGCGCGAGTTCACCGACGTGTTCGCGCGGCTCTTCCCCGGGGGCGAGGGGCGTCTGGTGCTCACCGACGCCGACGACCTGCTCACGTCGGGGATCGAGGTGGAGGCCCGCCCGCCGGGCAAGAAGGTGAAGCGGCTGTCACTGCTCTCCGGTGGGGAGCGCTCGCTCACGGCGATCGCGTTGCTCTTCGCCATCTTCCGTGCGCGCCCTTCGCCGTTCTACATCCTCGACGAGGTGGAGGCAGCGCTCGACGACCGCAACCTGGGCCGGCTGCTCGACATGATCGCGGAGTTCCGGGGTACCTCGCAGGTCATCGTGGTGACGCACCAGAAGCGGACGATGGAGGTCGCGGACGCGCTGTACGGCGTGAGCATGCGCAACGACGGGATCTCCACCGTGATCTCGCAGCGCCTCCGCGAGCCCGAGGATGCCCGTGCTTGAACTCGTGATCGCAATCGCGATTCTCGCGATTGCTCTCACGGCAGGTCTGGTCGCCACCACTCGTTCGCGACGCCGCCCGCCGGAGATCGAGGCGCCGACCCGCGCTGATGACGCCGGGCCGACGTCAGCGACGGTCGAGCTGACAGCGCCGTCGATTCCGACGCCCACCGTCCCGTGGGAAGCGCCACCGGTGCTGGAGGTGCCGGAGGCCACCGCCGGGCGGCTCACGCGGCTCCGGTCACGCCTCGCGCGCTCCCAGTCCGGCCTCGGCAAGGGGCTCCTTTCCCTCCTGTCGCGCGACTCCTTGGACGAGGAGGCGTGGGAGGAGATCGAGACCACGTTGCTCGCGGCAGATGTCGGCGTGGCGGCGAGCATGGAGATCGTGGAGTCGCTGCGCACCGAGGTGAAGGTGCTCGGCACCCGGGAGCCGGCCGCCGTACGGGATCTGCTGCGCGGGCAGCTGCTCAACGCCATCGGCACAGCGGACCGCTCGCTGCGCACGCTTCCGCACGACGACCGGCCCGCCGTCCTGCTGGTCGTCGGTGTCAACGGCACCGGCAAGACGACGACCTGCGGCAAGCTCGCGCGCGTCCTGGTCGCCGACGGACGCAGCGTGGTCCTCGGGGCTGCCGACACGTTCCGCGCGGCGGCCGCCGACCAGCTGGCCACGTGGGCCGGTCGGGTCGGCGCGACGGTCGTCCGCGGCGCCGAGGGAAGCGACCCGGCCGCGGTCGCCTTCGACGCCGTGCGGACGGGCGCGGAGCAGCGGGTCGACACGGTGCTGATCGACACGGCCGGCCGGCTGCACACCAAGACCGGCCTGATGGACGAGCTGGCGAAGATCCGGCGCGTCGTCGAGAAGCTGGGCTCCGTCGACGAGGTGCTGCTCGTCCTCGACGCCACCACAGGCCAGAACGGCATCGTGCAGGCGAAGGAGTTCGCGGGATCGGTCGGCGTCACGGGCATCGTGCTGACCAAGCTCGACGGCACCGCGAAGGGCGGCATCGTCGTGGCCGTGCAGCGCGAGCTCGGCATCCCGGTGAAGCTGGTCGGTCTGGGCGAGGGTCCGGACGACCTCGCGCCGTTCGAGCCGGAGGCGTTCGTCGACGCCCTCCTGTCGGAGGACGCGGGCTAGTGCCGGAGCTCCCGGCGTTGGGGGCTCCGTTCCCGACGTCCCCGCGCGAGTTCATCCGGATGGCGCGCACCCTGTCGAGCACCGGCCTGGTCAAGCCGCTGCGCCCGGACCACGCGATCGGCATGGCGCTCTCCCTCGCACGGTGGGGCACGGGTGTGGTCGGCGGGTTGGCCTGCTCGGCGGTGCGGTTCCGCCGCGAGGCGTCCGTCATCGACGACGACGGCGTGCTCACGTTCGGCGACCTGCACGACCGGACCACGGCGGGAGCTGCTGCGCTGCACGACCTGGGCATCGCTGCCGGAGACCGCGTCGGCCTGCTCGCACGCAACAGTCGTCGTTGGGTCGAGGGCTTCCTCGCCCTGTCGAAGGTGGGCGCCGACGTCGTGCTGCTCAACACCGGCTTCGCCGGTCCACAGCTGGCCGACGTGCTGGAGCGCGAGGGCATCAGGGTCGTCCTGCACGACGCGGAGTTCGACCTGCCGGACGGAGTCTCCGGCGTGGAGCTCGCACAGTGGGACCGGACCGTCGCCGCTGCCGAGGGGCGCGAACCGCCTCGCGTGCACACCGGCGGAACGGTCGTCCTGACCTCGGGCACCACCGGTACGCCGAAGGGGGCCGCGCGCGGCGAGTCCCGCGATCTCGAGGCGGCGCTCTCGCTGCTGTCCGTGCTGCCGTTCCGGGCGCGGGAGCGCACCGTCATCGCCGCGCCGCTGTTCCACGCGTGGGGCCTGCTGCACGTCGCGCTCGGCGCGCTGCTGTCGACGACGTACGTGCTCCCACGCACCGACCCCGAGGCCGTGCTCGCCGCGATCGACGGCAACGGCGCGGAGGTGCTGGCCACGACACCGGTCGTCCTCCAGCGACTGCTGGCCCTGCCGGACGAGGTCCGGTCGCGGTACGACACCGCCTCGTTGCGCATCGTCGCGGTCAGCGGCTCCGCCTTGCCGGCCGGACTCGCGACCCGGTTCATGGACGCCTACGGCGACGTGCTCTACAACCTCTACGGCTCCACGGAGGTCGCCTGGGCGACGGTCGCGACGCCGGAGGACCTGCGCGCCGACCCCGACTCCGCCGGGCGGCCACCGCCGGGCGTGCGCGTGCGGCTGCTCGACGACAGGGCGCACCCGGTCCCGCACGGCCGGCCCGGTCGCATCTTCGTCGGCAGCGGCCTGCAGTTCGACGGCTACACCGACGGCCACGGCAAGGAGCTGGAGCAGGGGCTGATCGCCACCGGCGACCTCGGCCGCTGGGACGCGGCGGGCCGGCTCGTCGTGCTGGGCCGCGAGGACGACATGGTCGTCTCCGGCGGCGAGAACGTCTTCCCCTCGGAGGTCGAGCGGCTGCTCGCGCGGTTGCCCGGCGTCCGCGACGTCGCCGTCGTCGGCGTACCGGACGACGACTTCGGCCAGCGGCTGCGGGCGGTGATCGTGCGTGCGGACGGCGACGCGCTCACCGAGGACCAGGTGAAGGAGCACGTGCGCCATCACCTGGCCCGGTTCAAGATCCCGCGCGATGTCCTCTTCGTCGACGAGCTGCCGCGCAACCCGGCCGGCAAGATCCTTCGTCGGCAGCTGGCCGAAGGCCCGGCGTAGCCCCCAAGGCCGGACAGATACAGTCGCTGTCATGTTCGACACGCTCTCCGACCGGCTGGACGCGGTCTTCTCGAAGCTGCGCGGCAAGGGCCGCCTCTCCGAGGAGGACGTGGCGGCGACGCTGCGCGAGATCCGCATCGCGCTGCTCGAGGCCGACGTCGCTGTCCCCGTCGTCAAGGCGTTCACGGCGGCGGTCAAGGAGCGCGCGACCGGCGCGGAGGTGTCGCAGAGCCTCAACCCCGCGCAGCAGGTCATCAAGATCGTCAACGAGGAGCTCGTGGGGATCCTCGGCGGTCAGACCGCGAACATCCGCCTCGCCAAGACGGCCCCCACCGTGCTGCTGCTGGCCGGCCTGCAGGGCGCCGGCAAGACGATGGCGGCCGGCAAGCTCGGGACGTGGCTCAAGGGCCGCGGGCACCAGCCGCTGCTGGTCGCGGCCGACCTTCAGCGGCCGAACGCCGTCGACCAGCTCGAGGTGGTCGGCGGGCAGGCCGACGTCGCGGTCTTCGCGCCGGAGCGCGGCAACGGTGTCGGGGACCCGGTGCAGGTCGCCCGCGACTCGATCGAGCACGCGCGCCGGCTCGGCTACGACGTGGTCGTCGTCGACACCGCAGGCCGGCTCGGCATCGACGCGGAGATGATGGAGCAGGCGGCCGCGATCCGGGACGCCGTGCAGCCGGACGAGATCCTCTTCGTCGTCGACGCGATGATCGGCCAGGACGCCGTCAACACCGCGGTCGCGTTCCGCGACGGCGTCGGCGTCACCGGCGTCGTGCTGACGAAGCTCGACGGTGACGCCCGCGGCGGCGCCGCGCTGTCCGTGGCCGAGGTCACCGGCCAGCCGATCATGTTCGCGTCGACGGGGGAGAAGCTCGCCGACTTCGACGTCTTCCACCCCGAGCGCATGGCCTCGCGCATCCTCGGCATGGGCGACGTGCTGACCCTCATCGAGCAGGCCGAGGCGACCTTCGACGCGGGCCAGGCCGAGGAGATGGCGGCCAAGCTCACCGGCGGCGGGGACTTCACGCTCGAGGATTTCCTCGAGCAGATGCTGGCCATCCGCAAGATGGGACCGATCGGCAACCTGCTCGGGATGCTGCCGGGGATGGGCCAGCTGAAGGACCTCAAGAACCAGGTCGACGACAAGGACATCGACCGGATCGCGGCCATCATCCGGTCCATGACGCCGGCCGAGCGGGCCAACCCGAAGATGATCAACGGCTCGCGCCGGATGCGCATCGCGAAGGGCTCCGGCGTACGGATCAACGAGGTCAACCAGCTCGTCGACCGCTTCTTCGAGGCGCGCAAGATGATGAAGCAGATGAGCGGCCAGCTCGGCCTCGGCCGTCCGGGCAAGGGAAAGAAGGGCAAGAAGGGCAAGAAGGGCGGCGGCAAGCCGCGCGCCGTCCTGCCCGGCAGCCTGCCGCCGGGCATGCCCCAGATCCCCGGCTCGCACCTGCTCGGCCCCAAATAGCGACTGTTTCCGCGAAACTGCCGGGATCTGGCACACTGAGTGGCTGCACCACGCAGGGAGCGGCCCCTCTACCCGCCCCAGCGACCCTGTACCGCCGGACCGCGCGAGCCCCCACCCGCAGCGCGAAGGCACCCCATCGAGCACCAAGGAGCAGTTCCCGCGTGGCTACGAGAATCCGGCTCATGCGCCTCGGCAAGATGCGCGCGCCGCACTACCGCGTCATCGTCGTCGACAGCCGCGCCAAGCGCGACGGCCGCTCGATCGAGACGATCGGCAAGTACCACCCGAAGGAAGACCCGTCGTACATCGAGATCGACAGCGAGCGCGCGCTCTACTGGCTGCGCGTGGGGGCCCAGCCGTCCGAGGCCGTCGAGGCGCTGCTCAAGGTGACCGGCGCGTGGCAGGAGTTCAAGGGCCTGCCGGCCCCGCCGCCGATGCTCGTGGCCGCCCCGAAGGCGGACAAGCGCAGCACCTTCGAGACCGCCGCCAAGGCCGCCGCCGAGGGCAAGCACGAAGAGGCCCCCGCCAAGAAGGCCCCCGCCAAGAAGGCGGCAAAGCCGAAGAGCGAAGAGGCGGCAACGGAGGCGGCTGAGGCCGCTCCGGCCGAAGCCGCGAGCGAGGCAGCCGATAGTGGGGCAGAGAAGCCCGAGCCCGCCGAGGCCGCTGTTGCCGAGGCGGGGGAGTAGATGACTGAGCTGGCGCTCGAACATCTGGTCAAGGGGATCGTCGATCACCCGGACGACGTCCAGGTGGACAAGGTCACCGGTCGTCGCGGCACCACGCTCGAGGTGCGCGTGCACCCCGAGGACGTCGGCAAGGTGATCGGCCGCAACGGCCGGACCGCCAAGGCGCTGCGCACCGTCGTGACCGCCGTCGGCGGTCGCGGCATCCGCGTCGACGTCGTCGACACGGACGAGATGCGCTAGGCACTCCTCATGGAGCTCGTCGTCGGCCGGATCGGTCGGCCGCACGGCGTGCGCGGCGAGGTCACCGTCGAGGTGCGCACCGACGACCCGGACACCCGGTTCGCCGAGGGTGCGCGGCTCGACACCGACCCGCCGGAGCGTGGGCCGCTCACCGTCGTCCAGGCCAGGGAGCACCACGGCCGCCTGCTGGTCGCGTTCGAAGGCTTCCGCGACCGCGAAGGCGCCGAGACGCTGCGCAACACCCTGCTGGTCGCGGACAGCGCCACGAGCGGGCCGACCGACGACGACGAGTACTGGGACCACGAGCTGGTGGGTCTCCTGGCCTACGTCGACGGGGCGCCGCTCGGCGCCGTCTCCGAAGTCATCCACACACCGGGGGGCGACCTGCTGTCGATCACGCGCGAGGGGACGCACGAGCTGCTCGTCCCGTTCGTCGCCGAGGTGGTGCCCGAGGTCGACATCGCCGGCGGACGCGTGGTCGTCGACCCGCCCGAGGGACTGCTGGACCTCTGATGCCCGCGGACTCCTGATGCGCATCGACATCGTCACGATCTTCCCCGAGTACTTCGGCCCGCTCGACGTGTCCTTGCTCGGCAAGGCACGGGAGCGCGGCCTGGTCGACGTCCGGGTGCACGACCTGCGTGAGCACACCGACGACGTCCACCGCACCGTCGACGACACGCCGTTCGGCGGCGGCCCCGGCATGGTGATGAAGCCCGAGCCCTGGCACCGGGCGCTCACCGCGCTCGTGGCCGAGCCGGGACCGGCGCCTCGGCCGCGGATCGTCGTCCCCACGCCGTCCGGCCGGCCGCTCACGCAGCGGCTGGTCGAGCAGCTGGCCGGCGAACCGTGGCTGGCCGTCGCGTGCGGCCGCTACGAGGGCATCGACCGGCGCGTGCTCGACCTTTGGGCCGACGACGAGGTCTCGCTCGGCGACTACGTGCTGGCCGGGGGAGAGGTCGCGGCACTTGCGCTCGTCGAGGCGGTTACCCGCCTGCTGCCGGGCGTGGTCGGCAACGCGGAGAGCGTGGCGGAGGACAGCCACTCCGACGGCCTGCTGGAGGGTCCGGTCTACACCCGTCCGTCCGCATTCGAGGGCCGGGAGGTGCCCGCGGTTCTGCTCTCGGGCGACCACGCGGCGATCGCCCGGTGGCGCCGGCAGGAGTCGCTGCGACGCACGGCATCGCTCCGGCCCGACCTGCTCGCGACTGCGGAGCTGGACGCCCGAGACCGGGCCTTCCTGGCCGGGGAGACCGCCGCTCGGCTACCGGATCGACCGCCTGATGTGGCAGAGTAGGCGGCTGCGCGCGCCGTAGAGCGGCCCGCCAGCACCCTCCACGCCTCCGCGGCTCATGTCGCCGCGCCCGCCGGAAAGCGAATAGCCATGCACACCCTGGACAGCGTCGACGCCGCCTCGCTCCGCAGCGACGTCCCCGACTTCCGCCCCGGCGACACGCTGAAGGTGCACGTGCGCGTGGTCGAGGGCACGCGCGAGCGCGTCCAGGTCTTCCAGGGCGTCGTCATCCGCCGCCAGGGCGGGGGTGCGCGGGAGACGTTCACCGTGCGCAAGGTCAGCTTCGGCGTCGGTGTCGAGCGGACGTTCCCCGTGCACAGCCCGATCCTCGCGAAGATCGAGCTCGTCACCCGCGGCGACGTACGCCGGGCGAAGCTGTACTACCTGCGCGACCTGCGCGGGAAGGCCGCCAAGATCAAGGAGAAGCGCGACAGCGTGCCGCGTACCGGGACTGCCGTGCTCGAGGAGGCGACGTCCGTCGAGGACACCGCGCCGGTGGATGCCGTCGACGAGGCCGCCGCCGCCGAGGACACCACCTCCTGACCTCCGGGAACGGCTGGCTAGGCTCGCGCGTATGGATGACATGACCCAGCCGACGACTGCGGCCGAGCCGGCCACGCCCGCTGACGACCAGGCCACGCCCCCGAAGAAGAAGCACGGGTCGTTCGCCCGGGAGCTGCCCTTCCTGCTGCTCATCGCCTTCGTACTGGCGTTGGTCATCAAGGCCTTCTTCGTCCAGGCGTTCTACATCCCGTCCGGCTCCATGGAGCGCACGCTGCTCATCAAGGACCGGGTTCTCGTCAACAAGGTCGTCTACCGGTTCCGCGACATCCACCGCGGCGAGATCGTGGTGTTCAACGGACTCGACTCCTTCGACCAGGAGATCGTCGTCACGCCGGCCAAGGGCTTCGGCAAGATCCAGCGCAAGATCGCGAGCGTCATCGGCCTGGGCGCGCCTGGCGAGAAGGACTACATCAAGCGCGTCATCGGCGTACCGGGCGACGTCGTGGCCTGCTGTACCAACGGCCACGTAACCGTCAACGGCCAGGAGCTCGAGGAGCCCTACGTCTACGACGACGACAAGGTGACCTTCGGCCCGGTCACCGTCGAGAAGGACAAGCTGTTCGTGATGGGTGACCACCGCGGCAACTCGTCGGACTCCCGCCGGCACGGCACCGTGCCGCAGAGCAAGGTCATCGGCCGCGCCTTCGTCGTGATCTGGCCGGTGGGCCACTTCAAGGGGCTGCGCGTGCCCCACCAGTTCGAAGGCACCACGGAGGCGACCCTGCCGGGGACTCCCTGGGCCGTCACGGCCACACCCCCGGCGCTCGGGCTCGCGCTGGCCCTGCCGATCACGGCCGGCCGCCGCGTGATCCGCAACCGGCGGTACCGCCGACGCCACGACTCGGCTGCCTAGGCTGGCGCGTATGCGCAGCCCGTTCGTGATCCGGCGTACCGCCGCGCGGGTGCTTCTCTTCGACCCCGACGACCGGCTCCTGCTCCTCAACTCCTGCGACCCGGCCCGTCCCGAGCTGCCGGACTGGTGGGAGCTGCCCGGCGGCGGGCTCCACCGAGGCGAGTCGACCGCCGAGGCGGCTGCCCGCGAGCTCTACGAGGAGACCGGCATCCGGCCGACCGAGGTCGGTCCGTGCATCTGGACCCGCGACGTCGAGTTCTCCTTCGGTGGCTGGAACTTCGCGCAGGTCGAGCACATCCACGTGGCGCGCTGCGAGACGTCCGACTGCGTGCCGACAGCGCTGGAGTCGCTCGAGGTCGCGGCCGCGCTCGGCCACGACTGGTGGAGCCTCGACGACGTCCTCACGCGCGAGGCCCGGTTCCTGCCGAGCCGGTTGCCCGAGCTGCTGCCCGCGGTGCTGGCCGGCGACCTGCCCGGTGTCCCGGTCGAGATCGGGCACTAGTGGGCTCCGTGACCGCGGTCCGCCGCGACGCCGGCCTCTGGGGCTACGAGCGCGCACTGCGCCGACTGGGCTTCGCGAGCATCGCCGGCGCCGACGAGGCGGGGCGCGGCGCCTGCGCCGGACCGCTCGTCGCAGGCGCCGTCACGTTGCCGGACGGCAGGCGCGGAAAGGTGCCGGGACTGGCCGACTCCAAGCTGCTCACCGCAGAGGTGCGGGAGGAGGTCTACGCCGAGGTCGTCGACCGCGCCGAGTCCTGGGCGGTCTGCGTGATCCCGGCGGCCGACCTCGACCGCATGGGTCTGCACGTCGCCAACGTCATGGCGCTGCGGCGCGCGCTGGCCGCACTCACACCGGAACCGCACTACGTGCTCACCGACGGGTTCCCGGTCCGCGGCCTGGGAGCACCCGGACTCGCCATCTGGAAGGGGGACCGGGTGGCCGCCTGCATCGCCGCGGCGAGCGTCGTCGCGAAGGTCACCCGCGACCGCATGATGGTCGAGCTGCACGAGCGCTTCCCGGCGTACAACTTCGCACAGCACAAGGGCTACATCACGCCTGAGCACAGCGCGCTGCTCCGGGAGCACGGCCCCTGCGACGAGCACCGCCGGTCGTTCGTGAACGTCCGCGGTCAGCTCGTGGTGGATGATGAGTCCGCCGACGAGCAGGAGATCTGTCTGTGAGCGCCGAGGACCTCGAGAAGTACGAGACCGAGATGGAGCTGCAGCTCTATCGCGAGTACCGCGACGTGGTCGGGCTGTTCACGTACGTCGTCGAGACCGAGCGCCGGTTCTACCTGGCCAACTCCGTCGACCTGGCCGTCAAGAACGCCGATGGCGAGGTCTACTTCGAGGTGACCATGCAGGATGCCTGGGTCTGGGACATGTACCGGCCGGCCCGCTTCGTCAACCATGTCCGCGTCGTGACGTTCAAGGACGTCAACGTCGAGGAGCTGGCGAAGAAGGAGCTCTAGGCGTGGGCTTCAACGCGACGCGGCGCTACAAGGGGCCGAAGACCACCGACATCGCCATCCTGGTCTCCGGCATCGTCATTGTGGGAGCGCTGCTGGCCTGGGCCCTCTTCGGCTGAGCGGCACGACCAGCACGACGATCGCGAGTACGACGCTGCCGAGCGCGATCGCGCGCGCGGGTCCGCGGTACGGCGCGTAGCGCAGCACGTCGGTCAGCCAGTTGTGCGCCCACGGGTCGTGCACGACAGGCGGCGCGTCGAAGTAGATGGCGCCGATCGCCTGGTAGCCGACCGCCAGGACGCACAGGCTCGCGAACAGGCGCATGCGCCAGCGGCGCAGGCTCGTCCACTGGGTCCAGCAGAGCAGGAGCAGCGGCGCCCAGAGGGTCAGCGACTCGAGGGTGAGCCGTGGCCCCCAGAAGCGCACGCCGCCGGAGAAGTGGTTGAGCTTCGCCTGGATCAGCAGGTAGAGGACGCCGCCGGCGGCGAAGGCGCGGACCCAGACCGGCGCGGCGCGCCATGCCCGCGGCAGGCCTGGTAGCAGCAGGAGGAGGAACGGGCAGATCACCAGCAGCCCGCGTGCGGGGGAGACGAAGAAGCCCAGCAGGTTGGCGGCCATGTGGTCCCACCCGTTGTCGCGCAGCGAGTGCGTGCCGGAGATTCCGCTCGGGCTCACGTCGAGACGCCCGGACAGATAGTCGGTATAGGCGACGACGGCGAGCAGAGCGGTCAGGCTGAACGCCCCGATCGCCACGACCGGCGGCCAGGCCCGTTTCCGCAGCGACAGCCAGACCCCTGTCACCGCCGCGACGGACGCGAGATGGGCGCGCGTCAGGATCGCCAGGCCGAAGACGGTCCCGGTGAGCAACCACAGCCCGTTCGCCGCGCCGAGCATGGCGACTGCCAGAAACAGCTGGTTCGGGCCGTGCGGCCACAGGGCGTCGGCCGACACGCCCCACGTCGACGTGCCCAGCGCCATCAGCGTCGTGGCGCCGACGGCCACTTTCGTCGTGGTCAGCCGGCGCAGGACGAGGGCCAGCGTCGCCATCGCCGCGGCAGCCGCGAAGGCGGCCGCGAGCGCGGCCGCCTGCATGTTGATGAGGAGCGGGTCGCGGCCGACCAGCCAGAAGAACGGCACACCGAACCCGATCACGCCAGGGGAGCGGTCGCTGGTCCGGACGCCGTGGCCGCGCTCCTGGATCCAGACGTTGTCGTAGCCGCGCCCTCCCAGGTCGATGTCCTGGTAGTTGGTGACCCGCCAGGCCACCTGGGCCGCCGCGATCGGGTCCGGGCTGAGCTTGTCGGTGTCCACCGTCGCGGTGTTGAGGTAGAGCACGATCAGCGGGAGGAAGACCATCCCCCACAGCTTCCAGCTCGCGACGCGAGGCGTGGCGATCGGGGCGGGCGCTTCGTGGTCGAGGTCCTCGCCCGCTGGGTGCATCCCCGGAACGTACCGGTCCCCGTCAGTACGGCGGGGCCGGGTCGTACTGGATCCCCGACCGCACGATCTGCGAACGCTCCGGCGAGACGAGGCGGCCGACCAGGTACAGCGCCATGTCGATGCCGGCACTGACCCCGGCCGACGTGATGACGTCGCCGTCGTCGACGTAGCGCGCGTCGGTGTCCACGACGATCGTCGGGTCGAGTCGCGTGAGCTCACTCATCACGCCCCAGTGCGTCGTGGCCGGCCGTCCGGCGAGCAGCCCGGCGGCGGCGTAGACGAGTGACCCGGTGCACACGCTCGTCATGAGCGCGCCGCGCGCGGCCTGGGCGCGGACCCAGTCGAGCCGCTCAGCGTCCTCGGTGTGCTCGCGGGTGCCTTGGCCACCGGGGTAGACGACGATGTCGAGCACCGGGGCGTCCGCGTACGAGACCTGGGGCGTGATGACCATCCCCTTGGCACAGCGCACCGGCCGGCCGTCCACCGACATGGTCGTGACCGCCCACCCGTCGTCGGGGAAGGCCGAGGTCCAGAAGGAGAGCACCTCCCACGGACCGACGGCGTCGAGCTCCTCCATGTCGTCGAAGCAGACGATTCCGATGTGCTTGGTGTCGGCCATCCACGCATCGTAGGGAAGGAGGGACCAGGTCCACAGATCTCGCTGCGCACCGCGCTGCGACCGGCCGCCTGCCTAGCGTCGTCGCGGGGGGTGGTGGCGGATGCGGGCGAAGGACGCGGTCGGCCGGTACGGCGAGGACGTCGCGGTGCGCCACCTGCGCGAGCACGGACTCGAGGTGCTCGACCGGAACTGGCGCAGCCGGACCGGCGAGCTCGACATCGTGGCCCGGGAGGGGCGGACGATCGTCTTCGTCGAGGTGAAGACACGCAGCTCCGTGGACTACGGCGTACCCGCCGAAGCGGTGACGCTGCGCAAGGCCCGGCGGATCCACGTGCTGGCGCACGAGTGGCTGGCCGAGACCGGTCATCGCTACGGCGACCTGCGCTTCGACGTCATCAGCGTGCTGCGGCCGCGCCGCGGCGCGACGCTCGTCGAGCACCTGCGCGGGGCGTTCTGATGGGACTGGGCAAGGCCTGGTCCGTTGCGTTGCTCGGCATCCAGGGTCACGTCGTCGAGGTCGAGGCGGACATCGCCCAGGGCGTTCCCGGCTTCACCATGATCGGGCTGCCGGACAAGGCCCTGCACGAGGCACGGGACCGGATCCACGCCGCGCTGGTGAACTCCGGCGAGGAGTGGCCGCACCGGAAGATCACGGTGGGGCTGTCACCGGCGACGCTGCGCAAGAGCGGCAGTGCCTTCGACCTCGCCATGGCGACTGCGCTGCTCGCCGCAGCCGGCGTGGTGCCGCGGGAGAGCCTCCAGGACCTTGTGCTGATCGGCGAGCTCGGCCTCGACGGGCGAGCGCGACCGGTGCGGGGCGTGCTCCCCTCGGTGCTGGCCGCCACCGCAGCGGGGTACGAGCGGGTCGTCGTACCGGTGGCCAACGCCGCGGAGGCGGCGCTGATCCCCGGTGTCCAGGTGCACCCGGTCGGGCATCTGGCCGGGCTGCTGGCCTGGCTGCGGGCCGGTCGCGTCGGCGACCCCGAGCTCGGCGACGCCGACGTCGCGCCGGCCCGGAGTGACGGCGTCCCTCGGCCCTACCTCGACCTGGCCGATGTCGCCGGTCAGCCGACCGCGCGCTTCGCGTGCGAGGTCGCGGCGGCCGGCGGACATCACGTGTTCCTGCTGGGGCCGCCCGGGGCCGGCAAGACGATGCTGGCCGAGCGGTTGCCCGGGGTCCTGCCGTCGCTCGACGTCGGCGCGGCACTCGAGGTGACGGCGATCCACTCCGTGGCCGGGACGCTCCCAGCCGGGTGCCCGCTGGTCACCCACCCACCGCTGCGCGCGCCGCACCACACCGCGACGGTGCCGGCGATCGTCGGGGGCGGCGCCGGGGTGGCCCGGCCCGGCGACGTGAGCCTCGCGCACCGTGGCGTGCTCTTCCTCGACGAAGCCCCGGAGTTCGCGCGGGGGGTGCTCGATGCGCTCCGCCAGCCGCTCGAGTCCGGCGCGGTGTCGATCGCACGGGCCGGAGGCACCGCCGAGTACCCGGCGCGCTTCCTGCTCGTGCTCGCGGCCAACCCCTGTCCCTGCTCCGCCGCGGGCCGGGCCGCGAAGGACTGCGAGTGCAGCTCGGTGACGCGGCAGCGCTACCTCGGCCGGCTGTCCGGACCGTTGCTCGACCGGCTGGACCTGCGCATCACGGTGCAGCCGGTGTCGCGAGCCGACCTCGTGAGCGACCTCGCCCACACCGAGCGCAGCGAGGTGGTCGCCGCGCGGGTGCTGGCTGCCCGCGAACGTGCTCGGCATCGCCTGCGCGGTACGCCGTGGAACGCGAACGGCGACATCCCCGGCCCACGGCTTCGCGAACAGTGGCCGCTCTCCGCAGACGCTCTCGCCCCCGCCCTCGCTGCACTCGACCGCGGCTCGCTGACGGCCCGGGGGTTCACGAGCGTGCAGCGCGTCGCCTGGACGCTCGCCGACCTGGCCGGCGCCGACGCGCCGACCCGATCCCATGTCCACCAGGCCGTCGTCCTGCGCGGCGCTGGGTGACGCGCGAGGAACGGCTGGCCCGCGTCGGGCTGAGCCGGGTCAGCGAGCCGGACGACGTCGAGCTGCGCGCCGCCGTCACCTCGCTCGGCGCCGTCGAGACCTGGCGGCTGCTCCTCGCCGGTGACGGCCGGCTGCCGGACGGGCTGCGGCGGCGTACCGCGGCTCGCGCCGAGGCCGCGGCGCCGGAGCTCGACCTGCGGCGGCTGTCGTCGCTCGGCGCACGGCTGGTCTGTCCGGGTGACGCGGAGTGGCCGGCGCCGCTCGACGACCTCGGGCCGAGGGCGCCGCTGGCGCTCTGGGCCCGCGGCCCCGCCGACCTGGGCGTCGGCGCTGCGCGGTCGGT
>CAZYXZ010000024.1:37344-38129 GCA_964651395.1 uncultured Frankiaceae bacterium | reverse complement strand
ATCCAGCACCGGGCCGGCATGCAGACGTCGAAGACGATCGTCGCGATCAACAAGGACGCCGAGGCCCCGATCTTCTCGATCGCGGACTTCGGCGTCGTGGGGGACCTGTTCCAGGTGGTCCCCCCGCTGACCGAGGAGATCACCAAGCGCAAGGGCTAGCAGTAGGTAGGCTCCGGCGAACGACTACTACCGGAGGGGCTTTCGTTGGCCAGCTGGGATCGGCACGGGGCGCACGCCCAGCACAAGCTGCGGGACTCGATGATCCGCGAGCAGCTGCGCGACAACGTCGGCCCCTTCTCACCGTTCTGGCGGGAACGGATGTCCGCGCTGCGCATCGCGCCGAACTCGATCCACGGCGCGAAGGACCTGCACAAGCTGCCCGCGGTCGGCGAGCGCGACCTCTGCCCCGATGGCGACCCGGCGAAGGCAGCCAGGCTCGTGCTCCAGGCGGACGAGCACGGCTTCGTCCTGCACTCACACGGTCCGGACCTGCGCAAGGCCATCGTCCGGCGGATCCTCGGCAAGTCCAGCTACCGCAGGCAGGTCGAGGCCGCGACCCGGCCGACCACCTACCACTGGGCCGGACAGGGCTTCACGTTCCCGGTGGCGTCGACGCGTGGCGACCTCGACCTGATCGCACGGGCCGGCAACCGGGCCTGGCAGGTGCTGGGGCTCTCCGCGGCCGACGTCCTCGTGTCCGCTGTGCCGGTGGCGCAGCACATCGACCACCAGTTCCTCTCGCTGGCCGCCCTGGGCGCGGGTGCGCCGGCGCTGTTCCCGCACGT
>CAZYXZ010000024.1:0-37334 GCA_964651395.1 uncultured Frankiaceae bacterium | reverse complement strand
GCGGGCGACGTCGTCGCGGCGCTGCGGCTGGTGCCGGCCACCGTCCTGGCCGTGCCGGCCGCGACGGCCGCGCAGACCCTCGCCGACCTGGCCGCGGCGGGAGCCGAGCTGGGCGGCCTCACTCGCGTCCTGCTCATCGGTGCACCCGACGCGGCACAGCGCGCCGCGGCCGCCGAAGCCCTCGCCGCTGCCGGGGCGACGCGCGCGACCGTGCTCGCCCTGTACGGGCCGAGCGAGGGCCGCGTGCTGTGGGCTGAGTGCGCGCCGGGTTCGGGCTTCCACACCTATCCCGACCTCGACTACGTGGAGCTGATCGCGCCGGACAGCGGTGAGCCGAGCCCCAGCGGCGGCGAGCTGACGGTGACACAGCTCGGCTTCCGTGGCAGCGCGCTGCTGCGCTGGCGGACCGGCGACGTCGTCGACGGCCCGCTGGGCACCGGCCACTGCCCGAGCTGCAAGCGCACCGTGCCGCGCGTCCCCTCCGACGTGCACCGCGCCGGACTGGTCGCGCCCATGTCGATGCGGGGGGCCCGCGCGGGTCAGGCCGTCGACCTCCGCTCCGTCGCCGGCGCACTGTCCGGCCGGCCCGACCTGCTCGACTGGCGGATCGAGACCGGGCAGTCCGCGCGCGACGGCCACGACGAGCTGGTCATCGTCGTCGTGACGAGCGGCGACGAGACGGAGGCGGCCGTGGGCGTGTACCAGGACGTCCGCAGCGTCGCCGGCGTCAGCCCCACCCAGGTTGTCGTCCTGACTCCGCAGGAGTTCGAGGAGCGGGTCAGCACGCGTTCCGGGCTGCGCCGCAAGCGGTGACATGCCCGGCGCGGGCACCCCAGCCCGCGCCTCCTCCGCGAAGCGGGGCCCCAACCCCGCCGCGGCCGTCATCGGGTGCTGGGTAGGCTCGTACCGATGGCCTACCTCGACCACGCGGCGACGACGCCCCTGGTGCCCGACGTGCTGGCGGCGATGACGCCGTACCTCACTGCGGCCCAGGGCAACCCGTCGTCCCTGCACGCCTCGGGCCGCCGCGCGCGCCGGGGCGTGGAAGAGGCGCGCGAGGCGATCGCGGGAGCGCTCGACGCGCGGCCGTCCGAGGTGCTCTTCACCGGTGGCGGCACCGAGTCGGACAACCTCGCGGTCAAGGGCCTGTTCTGGGCGCGCCGGGCGGCGGACCCCAACCGGCGGCGGATCGTCGCCAGCGCGGTCGAGCACCACGCCGTGCTGGACGCGGTGCAGTGGCTCGAGCAGCACGAGGGGGCGGTCGTCACCTGGTTGCCGGTCGACCGGCGCGGCCGGGTGGACCCGGCCGACGTCGCCGCGGCGCTAGGCGCCGACGTCGCGCTCGTGACGGTCATGTGGGCCAACAACGAGGTGGGCACGGTCCAGCCGATCACCGACGTGGCCGCCGAATGCCGGGCGGCCGGCGTACCGGTGCACGCCGACGCGGTGCAGGCCGTCGGTGCGCTGCCGGTGTCCTTCGCGGCGAGCGGACTCGATGCGCTCTCGCTCTCGGGGCACAAGATCGGCGGGCCCCAGGGCGTGGGCGCACTGCTGCTGCGGTCCGGTGTGGAGTGCACGCCGCTGCTGCACGGCGGCGGGCAGGAGCGTGAAGTGCGGTCGGGCACGCTCGACACTCCGGGCATCGTGGG
Source organism: uncultured Frankiaceae bacterium (assembly GCA_964651395.1). GTDB lineage: Bacteria > Actinomycetota > Actinomycetes > BP-191 > BP-191 > CAZYXZ01. Next base: position 35,685 of record CAZYXZ010000024.1, on the reverse strand, counting down.
GCTGGGAGCCGCGGTGCACCACGCCGTCACCGGGCAGCCCGAGTACGCCGCGCGGCTGGTCGCGCTCCGTGACGCGCTCGTCGCCGGGATCAGGACCGCCGTTCCGGACGCGCAGCTCAACGGCGACCCGCTCGACCGGCTCCCGGGCAACGCCCACCTGTCGTTCCCGGGTTGCGAGGGCGACTCGCTGCTGCTGCTGCTCGATGCCCGTGGCGTCGAGTGCTCGACCGGGTCGGCCTGCACGGCGGGCGTCGCGCGGCCCAGTCACGTGCTGCTCGCGATGGGCATCGGCGAGGAGCCGGCCCGCGGCTCGCTGCGCTTCTCGCTCGGGTGGAGCTCGACCGAGGACGACGTGGTCTCCGCCGTCGAGGCCATCGGGCCGGTGGTCGAGCGCGCCCGCCGGGCGGGCCTCGCCGCCGCGTACTGATGCGCGTCCTGGCCGCCCTCTCGGGGGGTGTGGACTCCGCGGTCGCGGCCGCGCGCGCCGTCGACGCGGGGCACGACGTCACCGCGGTGCACCTGGCCCTGTCGACGAAGCCCCGCGCCGGTCGCGACGGCGCCCGCGGCTGCTGCACCCTCGACGACGAGAGGGACGCGCGGCGGATCGCCGACGTGCTCGGCGTGCCGTACGACGTCTGGGACCTCGCCGAACGCTTCCGGGCCGATGTGATCGACGACTTCGTCGCGGAGTACGCAGCCGGACGTACGCCGAACCCCTGCATGCGCTGCAACGAGCAGGTGAAGTTCTCGGCGGTCCTGGACAAGGCGCTGGCGCTCGGCTTCGACGCGGTCTGCACCGGCCACTACGCGCGGCTCAGCGACGACGTGCTCCCGGCCGGCGGGGTCGTCCGCCGGCTGCGGCGCGGGCTGGACCCGGACAAGGACCAGTCCTACGTCCTAGGCGGACTCACGACCGAACAGCTGGCCCACTCGCTGTTCCCGCTCGGTGAGAGCCGCAAGGACGACGTCCGGCGCGATGCCCGCGACCGCGGGCTGGCCGTCGCGGCGAAGCCGGACTCCTATGACGTGTGCTTCATCCCGGACGGCGACACCGCGGGCTTCCTGGCCGGCCGGCTCGGTGACCAGCCGGGCACGGTCGTCGACCAGACGGGTGCCGAGGTCGGCCGCCACGACGGGACGTACCGGTTCACGGTCGGGCAGCGCCGCGGGCTGCACCTCGGCGTGCCCGCCCCGGACGGCCGCCCCCGCTACGTCCTCGGCATCACCCCGGCGACGGGGACGGTCCGCGTAGGCCCGCGGGAGGCGCTCGACGTCTCCCGCGTGGTGACCGGGCCGCCGACCTGGGCCGGCCCCGCGCCGTCCGGGTCCTCGCGCTGTCACGCGCAGCTGCGCGCTCACGGTGCGGCCGTGCCGGCTACGGCGGTCCACGGCGACGACCGGCTCGAGGTGACCTTCGACAAGCCGGCGCGCGGCGTCGCGCCGGGACAGTCGCTGGTGCTCTACGACGGGGACGTGGTCCTCGGTGCCGCCCGGATTACGGCCGCCGCGGATTCGCCGGTTACCGTGTAGGCCCAGCATCTCCTCGTTAGGGTGAGCTCATGGCCGACAACGACATCCGACTGACCGACCTCAGCGTGATCCAGCGCTACAGCATCGCCGTACGCGGGGAGACGGCCGACCGCGCCGAGCTGCTCGAGACGCTCCAGGCCGACCTGGCCTGGCTGCAGGCACCGGCCCGACGTGCCAGTCGCGCGAAGCCGCGCGCCACCGCCGCCCGTCGGCGCACCTGACCGCAGCTCTCTGGCCGGCCGCCGCCGCCACCGGCGTCGGCTCGCTCCCGGGCGAGGACCCCGACGAGGCAGCAGGTCTCGTCGCGGGCGAGCTGCCCGACCTGCCCCACCTGCCCGAGCTGCCGCAGCGCGGTCCCGGCGCGGACCTGGTCGGGCGCACCGCGGCTCTGCTCCCCGACCTGCACGTCGACCTGCAGCCGAGCGGCTGGCGCTTCGTCGCACGAGCCGGCGTGGACGAGCGCCGCGCGCGCGACCACCTCTCCCGCGACCTGGACGCTCTCGAGGAGCGCCTTACCGGCTACGCGGGTCTCCTTAAGGTCCAGGTCTGCGGCCCGTGGACGCTCGCCGCGGGCGTGGAGCTCCACCGCGGGGACCGCTCGGTGGCCGACCGCGGCGCCGTCCGCGACATCGCCGCTGCGCTGGCCGAAGCGGTACGCCAGCACGCCGCGGATCTCCGTCGCCGCGTTCCCGGCGCGTCGATCGTGGTCCAGCTGGACGAGCCGTCCGTCGACGCCATCCGATCGGGCCGGCTCACGACCGCGAGCGGCTTCCACCCGCTGCGTGAGGTCGCCGACCCGGAGATCACCGAGGTGCTCCAAGGGGTGCTCGTGGGCGCGGGCGAGTCCGCCGGGGTGCACTGCTGCGCCGCGAACCCGCCGCTGGACCTGTTCCGCGCCGCGGGTGCGGCCTTCGTCAGCGTGGACCTGACGCTGCTGGGCCCGGCCTACGACGACGCGTTCGGCGAGTGCGTGCAGGCCGGCGTCCACCTGCTCCTGGGGGTCGTCCCGACCTCGCCGAGCGCCGACTCCGTCCGCGATCTCCAACGACCGGTCGCCGAGCTGTGGCGCAGGTTGTCGTTCCCGGCTGAAAGACTCGCCGCGTCGGTGACGCTGACCCCGACCTGCGGGCTCGCCGGGGCCTCGCCGGACTGGGCGCGCGCCGCGCTGACCCGCTGCCGCGACGCCGCGCGCAGCCTGACCGAGGCGCCGGAGGGATAGGCGTGGCCGCCAAGAAGACCGTCGATGGTGTTCCGGTCGACGCGATCCATCGGCACGCGGAGCTCGCCCAGCAGGTCGAGGAACACCGGTTCCGCTACTTCACGAAGGACGCCCCGACCGTCTCCGACGCGGAGTACGACGCCCTCTACCGCGAGCTCGAGGATCTCGAGGAGCAGCACCCCGCGCTGCGCACACCCGACTCGCCGACGCAGAAGGTGGGCGCGCCGCTGCAGACCGACTTCACCCCGGTCACCCACCTCGAACGGATGCTGAGCCTCGACAACGCCTTCACCGACGAGGAGCTCACCGCATGGGCCGAGCGCGTCGACCGCGAGGTCGGTGCCAGCCGGGCCACGTACCTGTGCGAGCTGAAGGTCGACGGGCTCGCGGTCACCCTGGTCTACGAGAACGGCGCTCTCGTGCGCGGTGCCACGCGCGGCGACGGGCGCACCGGCGAGGACGTGACTCCCAACCTGCGCACTCTCGACGACGTGCCCGACCGGCTCGTCGGCACTGGAGCCCGGGACGGTACGGCGCCGGGAGGGTCGGTGCCGGAGCTGTTGGAGGTGCGCGGCGAGGTGTACTTCCCGGTGGCCGCTTTCGAGGCGCTCAACGCACAGCTGGTCGAAGCCGGCAAGCCGCCGTTCGCGAACCCGCGCAACACCGCAGCCGGCTCGCTGCGGCAGAAGGACCCGCGGGTGACCGCCGGCCGCGGCTTGCGCATGGTCGTGCACGGCATTGGCGCGCATGTCGGCTTCGGCGCGCCGTCGCAGAGTGCGTCCTACGACCTGCTGCGCGACCTGGGGCTGCCGGTCAGCGAGCACTACCGGGTGTTCCCCCACCTCGAGGGCGTCCGAGGCCTCATCGCGCACTGGGGCGAGCACCGCCACGACATCGAGCACGAGATCGACGGCGTGGTCGTGAAGGTCGACGACTACGCCCTTCAGGCGCAGCTCGGCTCGACCTCCAAGTCGCCGCGCTGGGCAATCGCGTTCAAGTACCCGCCGGAGGAGGTGACGACGAAGCTCACGTCCATCGAGGTCAACGTCGGCCGCACCGGCCGCGTCACGCCGTACGCCGTCATGGAGCCGGTGAAGGTGAGCGGCTCGACGGTGAGCCAGGCGTGCGTCCCGGCGACACGGTCGTCCTGCGCAAGGCCGGCGACGTGATCCCGGAGGTCGTCACGTTCGTCCCGGACGAGGAGCACGACGCGCGACCGGAGTGGGTGATGCCCACCACATGCCCGGCGTGCGGCACGCCGCTCGCGCCGGCCAAGGAGGGTGACGTCGACCAGCGCTGCCCCAACGCGCGGTCCTGTCCGGCTCAGCTGCGCGAGCGGCTCGTGCACGTCGGTGGCCGGGGCGCCTTCGACATCGAGGTCATGGGCTACGAGACCGCCGCGGCCCTCCTCGACGGCGAGCTGGTGGCCGACGAGGGCGACTTGTTCCTGCTCGACGCCGAGCAGCTGGCGTCCTGCGCGTTCTTCGTGAAGAAGGACGGCGGTCTCTCGGCCAACGCGGCCAAGCTGCTCGAGAACATCGAGTCCGCGAAGCACCGCCCGCTGTGGCGAGTGCTCGTCGCGCTGTCCATCCGGCACGTGGGTCCCACGGCTGCGCAGGCGCTGGCTCGCGAGTTCCGCAGCCTGCGCGCGATCGAGGCTGCCGCCGCGGAGCAGCTGGCCGCAGTCGAGGGTGTCGGTCCGACCATCGCCGAGGCGGTCGCCGAGTGGTTCGCCGTCGACTGGCACCGCGCTGTCGTGGACAAGTGGGAGCAGGCCGGCGTCGAGCTGGTCGAACAGGGCTCCGACGACGGGCCCCGCCCGCTCGACGGGGTGACCGTGGTCATCACGGGCTCGTTGGCGTCGTACAGCCGGGACGCGGCGACCGAGGCGGTGCAGTCGCGCGGCGGCAAGGTCAGCGGGTCGGTGTCGAAGAAGACCGACTTCGTCGTGGCCGGCGAGGCACCCGGCTCGAAGTACGACAAGGCCCTCCAGCTCGGTGTGCCGGTGCTCGACGACGACGGCCTGCGCGTCTTGCTGGAAGACGGGCCGGAGGCCGCCCGCACGACCGCTACAAGGGAGTAGTGCCGGCCTCGAGGTCGAGCAGGATCCTCTTGCGCTCCACGCCCCCGCCGTAGCCGACCAGCTTCCCGGTCGAGCCGATGACCCGGTGGCACGGCACGATCACCGAGAGCGGGTTGCGGCCGTTGGCCAGACCCACCGCGCGTGAGGCCTTGGGGTTTCCGACGCGACTGGCCAGCTGTCCGTAGCTCCACGTCTCGCCGTACGGGATCTCCCGCAGCGCCTCCCACACGCGCAGCTGGAACGGCGTGCCCCGCGGGGCGAGCGGGACGTCGAACTCGCGGAGCTCGCCGGCGAAGTACGCCTCGAGCTGGGCGACGACCTTGACGAAGGCATCGTCGTCGCGCTGCCACGCCGGGTCGATCGTGTGCGGCTCCATGTACAGCCCGGTGAGGGCGTCGTCTTCCATCAGCAGCAGCAGCGTGCCGATCGGGCTGGCCAGGACTGTGTACAGGACGTGCGTCGAACGGCTCATGTGACTGACTCCCAGAGGTGGAGGAGAGCGTACGAGCGCCAGGGGCGCCAGCGGCTCGCGAGCTGGTCAGCCGACTTCGGGTCGCTCGGCAGCCCGGCGCGTTCGAGGGCGTGCCGGGCACCGAGGTCGGTGGGCAGGAAGACGTCGGGATCGCCGAGTGCGCGCATCCGGATGTAGGCGGCCGTCCACGGGCCGATCCCCGGGAGCCCGAGCAGGGAGTGCTCGACGCCGTCACGGTCGGCACCGGCGTCCAGCACCGTGCTGCCGCTGGAGAGCGCCGTGGCGAGCGAGAGGAAGGCGCGCTTCCGCGACGCGGGCATCGCCAGGTCGGCGGGGTCCGCGCCGGCCAGCACCTCCACCGACGGGAAGAGGTGGGTGACGGCCTCGTACGGCGCGGTCAGCGGCTTGCCGTAGCGCGCGACCAGCCGCGACGCGAGGGTGCGCGCACCGGCCACCGAGACCTGCTGGCCGAGCAGCGCGCGGACGGCGAGCTCGTCACCGTCGACGTGACCCGGCACGCGCAGCCCGGGGGTACGCGCGACCAGGGGGCCGAGCACCGCGTCGGCGCCGAGCGCCGCGTCGACGGCCTCCGGGTCGGCGTCGAGGTCGAGCAGCCGGCGGCAGCGCTGGACCGCGGCGGCGAGGTCGCGTACGTCGTCGAGCCGCAGCCGGCAGGCCACGTGCCCCTCAGCCGGCTCGAGCTCGACGACGGCGGTGCCGTGCGGAAGGGCCAGGCTGCGCCGGTACGCCGTGCCGGTCCATTCCTCCACGCCGGCCACCGCACGGGTGCCGAGGAACGCCAGCAGCGGTCCGGCCGCGAGCGGCGCGCGGTACGGCAACCGCAGGCTGAGCAGGCCGGGGGACGGCTGCGCGCCCTTCGCCCGGCGCTTGCGCATGTCGGTCGGCGTGAGCGCGAAGACGGCGCGCACGGTGTCGTTGAACTGCCGGATGCTCGCGAAGCCGGCGGCGAAGGCGACCTCCGTGATGCTCAGGTCGGTCGTCTCGAGCAGCAGGCGTGCGGTCTGCGCCCGTTGGGCGCGCGCGAGCGCGAGCGGGCCGGCGCCGACTTCGGCTGCCAGCTGCCGGGTGAGGTGCCGCTCGCTGTAGCCGAGCTGCGACGCGAGACCGGCGACGCCGTCCCGGTCGACGACGCCGTCCGCGATGAGCCGCATCGCGCGGCCGACCAGGTCGGAGCGCAGGTTCCACTCCGGCGAGCCGGGAGTCGCGTCCGGCCGGCAGCGCTTGCAGGCGCGGAAGCCCGCCTGCTGGGCGGCCGCGGCCGTGGGGTAGAAGCGCACGTTGGTGCGCTTCGGCGTGATCGCCGGGCAGCTCGGCCGGCAGTAGATGCCGGTCGAGGTGACCCCGGTGAAGAACACGCCGTCGAAGCGCGCATCCCGGCTGTGCAGTGCGCCGTAGCAGGCGTCCCAGTCGAGCATGGGACCAATCTGTCAGTCGCCGCCGACGCTGCCTAGCGGAAAACAGACATGGTCGTCGGCGGTGGCTCAGCCGGCGGCAGGGCGCTCTTCCGACACGCGCCGGTGTTCCGGCGCAGCCGGCGGAGACGTTCCGATCACCGTGCCGGTGCGGTCTCGGAAGATCCAGATCTTGCGGTCTGCAGCGGCCTCCGGAATCTCGGCTCCGGGCGGGCACCGGAGCATCGGGCTGGCCGGCACGTAGTGGAGCGTGCGGAACCAGTGCAGCACGCAGAGGTCGCAGGAGGGCGGGTCGGCCGCCTCGGCGTACGCCGTGCTGCCGCACCAGGGGCAGTAGTGCAGTGACTTCGTCATGCGGTGCACGGTCCACGACCGTGATTGCCGGGTGATTGCCCCCCGGTGACGGCGGCGTGAAGAAATCGGCGTTGGCGGCTGCCCATAGACTCGCCGCATGGCCATCACGCGCGCGGAGGTCGCGCACCTCGCCCGGCTGTCGCGGCTCGCACTCAGCGACGCCGAGCTCGACCGCATGGCCGAGCAGCTCGACGTGATCCTCGGCGCGGTCGCGCGCGTCGGTGAGGTGGCGGCGGCGGACATCCCGCCGACCAGCCACTCCGTGCCGCTGACGAACGTGCTGCGCCCCGACGTCGTCACGCCGAGCCTGCTGCGCGATGACGCACTCGCGATGGCGCCGGCCACGGAGGAAGACCGCTTCCGCGTCCCGCGGATTCTGGACGCCGAATGACCGATCTCACACGGCTGACTGCCTCGGAACTGGCGGCGGCGATCGCCGGCGGCGACGTGTCCGCCGTCGAGGTCGCGCAGGCGCACCTCGACCGCATCGCCGCGGTCGACGACCGCGTGCACGCGTTCCTGCACGTCGACACCGCCGGTGCCCTGGAGACGGCCCGGGCTGTCGACGCGAAGCGTGCCGCAGGCCGGACGCTGGGCCCGCTCGCCGGGGTTCCGCTGGCGCTGAAGGACATCTTCGTGCAGCGCGGCGTGCCGACGACGGCGGGGTCCCGCATCCTCGAGGGCTACCTGCCGCCGTACGACGCGACCGTGGTCGCCCGGCTCCGGGCCGCCGATGTGGTCATCCTCGGCAAGACGAACATGGACGAGTTCGCGATGGGCTCGTCGACGGAGAACTCCGCGTACGGCCCCACGCACAACCCGTGGGACCTCGACCGCATCCCCGGTGGTTCGAGCGGCGGCAGCGCGGCGGCGGTGTCGGCGTTCGAGGCACCGGTCGCGCTGGGCACGGACACCGGCGGATCCATCCGGCAGCCGGCCGCCGTGTGCGGCCTGGTCGGCGTGAAGCCGACGTACGGCGGGGTCTCGCGCTACGGGATGATCGCGTTCTCCTCCAGCCTCGACCAGGCCGGACCGTTCGCGCGGACGGTACGCGACGCGGCGCTGCTGCACGAGGCGATCGCGGGACACGACCCGATGGACTCCACGTCGATCGACACACCCGTACCGGCGTTCGCCGAGCAGGTCGGCCGCGACGTCGCCGGCGTGCGTGTGGGCGTCGTCCGCGAGCTGTCCGGCGAGGGCTACCAACCGGGCGTGGAGCAGCGATTCCGCGAGGCGGTCGAGCTGCTGGAGAAGCTCGGCGCGGAGGTCCGCGAGCTGTCGATGCCGCACTTCCCGTACGCGCTGCCGGCGTACTACTTGATCGCGCCGAGCGAGTGCTCGTCGAACCTCGCGCGCTTCGACGCCATGCGCTACGGCCTGCGCGTGGGCGACGACGGTGCGCGCGACGTCGTCGACGTGATGTCCCTGACCAGGGACGCCGGCTTCGGAGACGAGGTGAAGCGCCGGATCATCCTGGGCACCTACGCGCTGTCCAGCGGCTACTACGACGCGTACTACGGCCAGGCGCAGAAGGTCCGCACCCTCATCACGCGCGACTTCGACGCGGCCTTCGCGCAGGTCGACGTGCTGGTGGCGCCGACCACGCCCACGACGGCGTTCCGGCTCGGCGAGCGGGTGGACGACCCGATGGCGATGTACCTGTCAGACGTGTGCTCCATCCCGTCCAACCTGGCCGGTGGGGCGTCCATGTCGTTGCCCTGCGGACTGTCGCCGGACGACGGCTTGCCGGTCGGGCTGCAGATCATGGCGCCGGCCCTCGCCGACGAGCGGCTCTACCGGGTCGGCGGCGCGTTCGAAGCCGCGCTCGCCGAACGCGACGGTGCGCTCTGGGAGAAGGTGCCGGTCCTGTGACAGCCGCTGCGGGCGCCACCGCTGTGCGCTACGAGCCGGTGATCGGCCTCGAGACGCACGTCGAGCTCGGCACGAAGTCGAAGATGTTCTGTGGCTGCGCCGCGGAGTTCGGGGCCGAGCCGAACACGCGCACCTGCCCGGTCTGCCTCGGCCTGCCCGGCGCGCTGCCGGTCACCAACGAGGCGGCGGTGCGCTTCGCCGCGATGATCGGCCTCGCCCTCAACTGCGAGATCGCCGAGTGGTGCCGCTTCGCGCGCAAGAACTACTTCTATCCGGACATGCCGAAGAACTATCAGATCTCCCAGTACGACGAGCCGCTCTGCGTCGGCGGCCACCTGGACGTCGAGGTCGCGGGGGAGGTGCACCGCGTCGGCATCACCCGGGTGCATCTCGAAGAGGACACCGGCAAGAGCCTCCACAAGGGCACGAGTGGCCGCATCCACGGCGCGGACTACTCCCTCCTCGACTTCAACCGGGCCGGGATCCCGCTCGTGGAGATCGTCACCGAGCCGGACATCCGCTCGGCGGAGGTCGCGCGCGCCTACGTCACGCAGCTGCGCGACCTGCTCCGCACCCTCGGCGTGAGCGACGTGAAGATGGAAGAGGGCTCACTGCGCTGCGACGCCAACATCTCGCTCCGCCCGATCGGCCAGGCCGAGTTCGGCACGCGCGCGGAGATCAAGAACGTGAACTCGCTGCGCTCGGTCGAGCGCGCGGTGCGTCATGAGATCGAGCGGCAGGCTGTGCTCCTGAACCAAGGGGAGCGGGTCATCCAGGAAACCCGCCACTTCAACGAGGCGACCGGGGCGACGTCGAGCATGCGCTCGAAGGAAGAGGCGATGGACTATCGCTACTTCCCCGAGCCCGACCTGGTGCCGCTGGCGCCGTCCCGGGAATGGGTCGCCGCTCTGCGGGACGCCCTGCCCGAGCTGCCTGCGGCCCGGCGTACCCGCCTGGTCGCCGAGCACGGCCTCGCCCCAGCGGATGTCGTGGCGATGGCGAACGCCGGTGTCCTCGACCTGGTGCTCGCGACCGTGGCCTGCGGTGCGAGCGCCACGGAGGCGCGGAACTGGTGGCTGGGCGATCTGCTCGCGCGCGCCAACGCCGCGGGTGTCGACCCGGCCGAGCTGGCCATCACGCCCGAGCAGGTTGCGCGCGTGGTCGTGCTGGTCGCCGACGGCACGCTGTCGTCGACGATGGCGAAGGAGGTCTTCGCCGGCGTGCTGGAGACCGGTGACGACCCGGACGTGGTCGTGGCCGCACGCGGGCTCCGTCAGGTCAGCGACGAGGGGGAGCTGGTCGCCGCGGTCGACGCCGCGATCGCGGCGCAACCGGACGTAGCGGACAAGATCCGCGCGGGCAAGGTGGCTGCGGCGGGCGCCCTCGTCGGCGCTGTGATGAAGGCCCCGCGCGGCCAGGCGCCCGCCGCGAGTGGCCAACGGCTCGTTCTCGAAAGGCTCGGGGTAGGTTCGGACTGACCGATTGTGCAGGACGCCGCAGCAACAGCGGCGAAGCGTGTCAGCAACCGGGGGCCACCCAGCGGCCCTCCCGTCAGGGAGGTTGTGCCGTGCGCGTTTACCGAGCCGTCGTCGTGATGGTCGCCGCCGTCGGCGCGGCGGTCCCGACCATTGCCGCCTCCGGAGCGCCGGCCGCGGACCCGCGGGCCGACATGGGCGCGTTCAGCGCACCGTTCGAGGAGGCCGGACCAGCCTGCGTGGACCACGACGGCCACGCGCACTGCAAGCCCGCCGGGGCCTCCCAGGCCACGCTGGTCGACGGCCGCATCGTCTACTGGGACGCGCTGGAGGGCGAAGAGGACGTCGGTCTCAACACGGTCGCCGAGTACGGCGCCGTCGCGCAGAACGACCAGACCCGGATCCTGGACCTGCGCAGCGGCCGCCCCAAGTGGTCGGTGCCCAAGCCCGAGGACGGCGGCGCCAACCCGGACGGCGGAAGCCCCGAGTACCTCCCGATCCCGATCCAGAACGACGACGACCCCGGCAACAACGGCGACCTGTTCTGTTCCGACCTGGTGCAGCTGGCCGACGGCCGCATCCTGGCCGCGGGCGGGACCGCGTACTACCTCGAGCCGGGCATGAGCGGGGTCCCGTACGGCGTCACCGAGCTGGAGGGTCTGAAGAACGCGCGCATCTTCGACCCGCGCAGCGGCGGGTGGAAGCAGACCGGGTCGATGACCTACGGCCGTTGGTACCCGTCTCTGGTCACCATGCCGGACAGCAAGGTGTTCGTGGCCAGCGGAGTCACGAAGCTGATCAAGCCGTTCTACCCGACCCGGCCGATGGACTCCGGCCGCAACGTGGTCCAGACCGAGGTCTACGACCCGAAGTCCGGCACGTGGACGGTCAACCCGTCGAGCGCGAACAAGTCACTGCCGCTGTACCCGCGCCTGCACCTGCTGCCCAACGGCCACGTCTACTACGACGCCGCCGGGCAGACGTTCAACCCCGACGGTCAGGCCTACGACGAGCCGCTGTGGAACTTCGCGTCGTCCTACGACCCGGTGACGCAGTCGTGGACCGACCTCGGCGTGCCCGGCCTCACGACGGAGGGCGGGCTCACCACCAGCCCGGGCTTCCGCGGCTCATCGTTCTCCGTGATGCTGCCGTTGCGCCCGCCGTACGACAGCGCCTCGTTCCTGTCGGCCGGCGGCGTCATGGGTGTCACCCCGGGCTCGTACCTCGCCACCAGCACCAGCCAGATCGCGACGGTCTACACGACCGAGGGTGACCGGCTGGTCGTCGGCTCGACCGGTGCGTTCCAGCAGCCGCGCTGGTACTCCACTGCCGTCGCCCTGCCCACCGGCGAGGTGCTCGCCTTCAACGGCGCCGACCGCGACGAGGTGGTCGGGCCGGGGTCCGGCATGCCCGTCATGCAGGCCGAGCTGTTCGACCCGGCCTCGGCCACGTGGCGGACGGTCGCGACGCAGGGTCACCCCCGGACCTACCACAACACCGCGGTCCTCATGGCCGACGGCCGCGTCCTCGTCGGCGGCCACGCGCCCATCAACACCGGCTACGCCTTCGCGGACAACACGGGCCACGAAGTCCTCGGCTTGTCGCCCGCGTTCCGTGACCCGTCGTTCGAGATCTTCTCGCCGCCGTACCTCTTCCGCGGCCCGCGGCCGGTGATCCGCAGTGCGCCCGCGACGTTCGGCTACGGCGGTAAGGAGGTTCGGATCGCCGTCTCGGACGCCGCTGCGATCGACTCCGTCGTCCTGGTGCGCAACCCGGCACTGACGCACATCGACGACGGTGACCAGCGCACGGTCGAGCTGCCCATCCTCCGCCGCGACAAGACGTCGGTGGTCGTGAGGGGCGTGCCGCACGGCGCGGTCGCGCCGCCAGGGCCGTACATGCTCTTCGTGAACAAGAAGACGTCCAGCGGCCTGGTGCCGTCCGTGTCGAAGCAGGTGTTCGTCAAGGGCGTCAGCCCGGCGATCCGCGCTTCGGTCGCGACGCCGAAGCCCGTGGTGCCGGTCGTCGCGCCGGCGACGCCCGCGGCGCCGCAGGTGCGCGAGGTGCTCGTGCCGCGCGCGGGTGCGACGTCGACGCTGCGGGAGCTCACGACCGCTCGGCCGGCTGCGGCCACGCAGGTGAGCCGGCCGGACGGCCTGCTGCTAGCGCTGGGCCTTGGTGCTGCGGGTGCTGCGCTTGGCCTGCCGGGGCTTGCTCGCCGGCGCCGCCTGCGCGACCAGCTCGGCTAGCAGGTCGCGCAGCTCTTCCGGCCGCTCGAGCGGCAGGAAGTGCGTGCCCTTCACGGCGCGGATCTCGGCGTGCGGTATCTGGTCGGCCGCGATGACGATGTCGCGCATCGACGTGATGATGTCCATCCGGCCGGCGACGAGCGTCACCGGGCAGGCGACGAAGGACAGGTCCATCGCCTCGTGCTTCGCCGCTCCCTGCGCGAGTGTGAAGTACCAGCGGAACTCGTGGTTCTTGAACTCGGCGAGTGCGCCCAGCAGCACGTCCGGCTGCGTCGACGCGGCCATCACCCCGGTACGCCGGATGACTGCGGCGGTGATGCGGTTGAGCGGCACCACCTCCATGAGCTTGTCGATGGCCGGCCCGGCCCACTTCAGCACCGTGGCCGCGCCGTAGCCGAGCGGGTGCCGTAGGCGACGCGGCACCGGGATCGGCCCGAACATCGCGTCGAACGTCCCGCCCGGCACGCCCGCGACGGCCAGGATCCCCGCCACGCGCTCGGGGTGGCGCCGGGCCGCCTCGAACGCGATGTTCACGCCCAGGCTCCAGGCGGCGAGCACTGCCTGGTCCATGCCCTCGTGGTCCATCAGCGCGATCAGGTCGTCGACGTGGTCGGCGATCGTGACGTGGCTCGGGTCGGCCGGCCGGTCGCCTCCCCCGGTGCCGCGGTAGTACCAGGTGGCGACCCGGAAGCCCGCGGCCGGGTCGATCACTGCGGGCCACGCCTCCGGCGGCGTACCGAGCCCGTTGGAGATCACCACCGCAGGTCCGTCGACGTCGTTGCGCCATCCGGTCACGCGCGTTCCGTCTGAACTCGTGTAAGTGAAGGCCGTCACGGCGTGCATACTCCCAGGCCATGGCGGACAGGACGAGATTCGACCCGAAGCTGCGCAGCCACGAGGTCACCGACGGCTACGAGCGGGCGCCCGCGCGCGCGATGCTGCGCGCGGTGGGCATGGGTGACGACGACTGGGGCAAGCCTCAGGTCGCGGTCGCGTCGTCGTGGAACGAGGTCACGCCCTGCAACCTGCCGCTCGCGCGGCTGGCGCAGGCGGCGAAGCAGGGCGTGCGCAGCGCGGGGGGTTTCCCGCTCGAGTTCACCACCATCGCCGTCTCCGACGGCATCTCGATGGGGCACGAAGGCATGCGCGCGTCACTGGTCTCGCGCGAGGTCATCGCCGACTCGGTGGAGCTCATGGTGCACGCCGAGCGGCTCGACGGGCTTGTGACGCTCGCCGGCTGTGACAAGTCGCTGCCCGGCATGCTCATGGCCGCCGCGCGGCTCGACCTGCCGGCGGTGTTCCTCTACGGCGGCTCGATCCTGCCGGGTCGGCTGGCGGACGGCACGACGGTGACCATCCAGGACGCGTTCGAAGGCGTCGGCGCCTGTGCGCTCGGCCACATCACGCGTGAGCGGCTCGACGAGATCGAGCGCGCGGCCTGTCCGAGCGAGGGCTCCTGCGGCGGCATGTTCACCGCGAACACGATGGCGTCGGCAGCCGAGGCGCTCGGCATGTCGCTGCCGGGCTCCGCCTCCGCGCCCGCTCCCGACGGACGACGCGACGCGCTTGCGGTCGCCTCGGGCGAGGCGGTCGTCCGCATGCTCGGCGAAGGGCTCACCGCGCGGCAGATCCTGACGCGGGCGGCGTTCGAGAACGCGATCGCCGTCGTCATGGCGCTCGGTGGCTCGACGAACGCGGTGCTGCACCTGCTCGCGATCGCGCACGAGGCGCGCGTCCCGCTCGAGATGGCCGACTTCGACCGCATCGGCCGCAAGGTGCCGCACCTGGCGGACGTGAAGCCCTTCGGTCGCTACGTCATGAACGACGTCGACGGGATCGGCGGCGTGCCGGTCGTCATGCGCGAGCTGCTCTCGGCCGGCCTGCTCGACGGCGACGCACTCACCGTCACGGGCAAGACCGTCGCGGAGAACCTGGCCCAGATCGACCCGCCCGCACCCGACGGGAAGGTCGTGCATCCGGTGGCTGCGCCGATCGCGACGCTCGGCGGCATCGCGATCCTGCAGGGATCGCTGGCGCCCGAGGGCGCGGTCGCGAAGTCGGCCGGCATGGAGTCGCTGGTCTTCGAGGGCCGCGCGCGCGTCTTCGACGGTGAGGCGGCGGCCATGGACGCGGTCACCTCGGGATCGATCAACCCCGGCGACGTCATCGTCATCAGATGGGAGGGCCCGCGCGGCGGACCCGGCATGCGCGAGATGCTCGCCGTGACGGCGGCCGTCAAGGGTGCCGGCCGGGGAGCGGATGTCGCGCTGCTCACCGACGGCCGGTTCTCCGGAGCCACCTTCGGGCTCTGCGTCGGCCACGTCGCGCCGGAGGCAGCAGACTGCGGCCCGATCGCGCTCGTCGCCGACGGGGACCGGATCCTGCTCGACGTCCCGAACCGCCGGCTCGACCTGATGGTCGACGACGCCGAGCTGGAGCGCCGCCGGGGCGAGTGGACGCCGCTCCCGCCGCGCTACACGACCGGCGTACTCGCGAAGTACGCGCGACTCGTCGGCTCCGCCAGCAAGGGCGCCGTCTGCGACTGACGCGGCAGCCGTGTCAACGCGCCGGTCGGTCACGGCGTTGAACAGGCATGACGGACCAGCCGAGCCGGATGCGGGTGAGGAACCCGCGTTGCTGGCTCCTGGTCGCCCTGCTCGCCGCCCTCGCCCTGGTCCTCGCGGCCATCCTCGTGCCCGACGGCGACGCGAAGCCCGCGACGCTCACTGCGCTCGACCAGGCCACGCCGGAGCCTGACCCGAGCTCCGCGAGCGATCCGGAGGTGGCCGACCCGTCGCCGGTGCCGAGCGAGTCCCCACAACCGACGGCGTCGCCGACGCCGTCGCGTGCGGTCGTGCATCCGGCCGAGGCCCGGTGGCCCGAACGGGACGAGCCGTTCTTCCGCGAGTGCGGGGCGGGTCACCCCAGTGCGCTCTACCCCCGGGGCGAACGTCCCGCCGGGTTCGTGGTGGTCAACCAGATCACGCCGGGCACATCGACCGTCCGCGCACCGGGCCAGACCTGGAGCCTCGACATCAGCGTCGTCAACCGGGGCAGTGCTCCCGTCACGTTCACCGAGACGGAGGCGCCGCGCACCGAGGCGTACGGCGACGGTCTGCTCACCAGCAACTCGGCAGTGCGCATGGGCGGCGCCGCCGCCGACACGGGCGGCTGGACCCAGCCCACGACGCACACCATCGCCGTGGGAGAGCGCCGGCTGGTTCGCCGCGTGCAGGTCTCCTCGGAGCTCTGCGGCGGCGGTCGGCTGCCGCACGTCTCGTTCTACCTGTCCGGTGCGCTCATCACGGAGTCGGGCATCTGGGGACCGGAGCGCGCGGTCTTCGGGTGGTTGGTCGAGCCGGACGGCGGCCCGTGCTTCGCCGAGCCGCTGGTGCAGGAGACGCCCCCCGTGGACGGGCTGGAGCTGGGGCCGCTCTCGTTCCACCGGATCGTGCCGGCCGAGGACCAGCTGGGGACCATCGATCCCAACGAGGGCTTCTACGTCCGAACCAGCATCACCAACCGGTCCAGCCGGGATGTGACCGTCACGCTGGCGGAGAGCCCGGTGACCTATCTCAGCCGCGGGGGCCGGGTCACCGGTGGCTGGGAGTACGTCGCCAGCAAGCCGGCACTCGTCCGCCGCACGTTCCGCGCGGGGACGACCACTCCCGTGGAGACCACCGCCATGTGGATGGGCTGCGACTTCGCCCAGGCCCAGACGCCGGGCGCCCGGGACGTCGCCGTCGCCTTCCAGACCGAGCGCGACGGAGTGCGCTACCTGTGGGGCCACCGCGTGCCCGGGGGTGTGACGGTCCTGGCGCCACGCGGCCTGCCCTCACCCGACGTCGCGCAGGAGCAGTGACCGTGTTGTTATCCGGGAAAGTTGGCGCGGCCCGCGCGTCCATGCGATAGTCGCCTCATGTCCCGCCGAATTCTGGTACTCGTATAGCGCGCTGACGCACCTCCTCAGCGCGCTGACCCTTCGTGGAAACGAGGGGTCTTTTGTTTTCTAGGGAACGGCACCCGACGAACGAAGGAAGTCCGATGGAAGAGCTCACCGGAGCGCAGTCGCTTGTCCGCTCGCTGGAGCGGCTCGGCGTCGAGGTCGCGTTCGGCATCCCGGGCGGGGCAGTGCTGCCGGCGTACGACCCGCTCATGGACTCTTCGGTCCGCCACATCCTGGTCCGGCACGAGCAGGGGGCGGGGCATGCCGCCGAGGGCTACGCGCAGGCGACCGGCAAGGTCGGTGTCTGCATCGCCACGTCCGGTCCCGGCGCGACGAACCTCGTGACGCCGATCGCCGACGCCTACATGGACTCCGTGCCGATCGTGGCGATCACCGGCCAGGTCCCCAGCTCGGCCATCGGTACCGACGCCTTCCAGGAGGCGGATATCTGCGGCATCACGATGCCGATCACGAAGCACAACTACCTGGTCCAGCACGCCGAGGACATCCCGCGCACGCTCGCCGAGGCGTTCCACATCGCGAGCACGGGACGCCCTGGCCCGGTGCTCGTCGACATCCCCAAGGACATCCTGCAGGCGACGACGCCCTACGCCTGGACGGACACCATCGACCTGCCGGGTTACCGGCCGCCGGGCAAGCCGCACGGCAAGCAGGTGCGCGAGGCGGCCCGGCTCATGGTCGAGGCGAAGCGCCCGGTGCTCTACGTCGGCGGCGGCGTCCTCAAGGCGCGCGCGGCCCAGGAGCTCCGGGTGCTCGCCGAGATGACCGGCATGCCGGTCGTCACCACGCTCATGGCGCGCGGCGCGTTCCCGGACAGCCACCCGCAGCACCTCGGCATGCCTGGCATGCACGGCACGGTCGCCGCGGTGCTCGCCTTCCAGCAGGCCGACCTGCTGGTCTGCCTCGGCGCCCGCTTCGACGACCGGGTCACCGGCAAGCTCGCGACCTTCGCCCCCAACGCGGCGGTCATCCACGCCGACGTCGACCCAGCGGAGATCTCCAAGAACCGCACGGCCGACGTGCCGATCGTCGGCGACGCGCGCGAGGTGATCGCCGACCTCATCGTCGCCGTGCAGGCCGAGTTCTCCGAGGGCCGCAAGGGTGACTACGCCGGCTGGTGGACGACGCTGAACGGGATGCGCGAGACCTACCCGGTCGGCTGGACCGACACGCCGGGCGAGCTCGCCCCGCAGCGCGTCATCCAGCGCATCGGCGCGATCGCCGGCCCGGACACGATCTATGTCAGCGGGGTCGGCCAGCACCAGATGTGGGCCAGCCAGTTCATCGGCTTCGAGCACCCCTACACGTGGCTCAACTCCGGTGGGCTCGGGACGATGGGCTACGCCGTCCCGGCGGCCATGGGCGCGAAGGTGGGCTGCCCGGACAAGCAGGTGGTCGCGATCGACGGCGACGGCTGCTTCCAGATGACGAACCAGGAGCTGGTCACCTGCGCCATCGAGGGCATCCCGATCAAGGTCATGGTCATCAACAACGGGGCGCTGGGCATGGTGCGCCAGTGGCAGACGCTGTTCTACGACCAGCGCTACTCGAACACCGACCTGAAGTTCCTGCCCGACTTCGTGAAGCTGGCCGACGCCTACGGCTGTGCCGGGTTCCGCTGCGACAACGCCGACGACCTCGACATGACCATCGAGAAGGCGCTCGCCATCGACGACCGCCCGGTCGTCGTCGACTTCCGGGTCGGGCAGGACGCGCAGGTGTGGCCCATGGTCGCCGCCGGGCAGTCCAACGACACCATCCAGGTCGCGCGGGACACCCGCCCCGAGTTCACGGCGGGGGTGTAGCCATGAGCCGCCACACGCTGTCCGTTCTCGTGGAGAACCGCTCCGGCGTGCTGGCCCGCGTGGCCAGCCTGTTCGCCCGTCGCGGGTTCAACATCGACTCGCTCGCGGTGGGCCCCACCGAGGACGAGCAGGTGTCCCGCATGACCATCGTGGTCAACGTCGAGGACCTCCCGCTCGAGCAGGTCACGAAGCAGCTCAACAAGCTGGTGAACGTGCTCAAGGTGGTCGAGCTCGACGCCGCCCAGAGCGTCCAGCGTGAGATCGTGCTCGTGAAGGTCCGCGCCGACGCCCAGGTGCGCTCGCAGGTGCTCGAGGTCGTGCAGCTGTTCCGCGCCAAGGTGGTCGACGTGGCCGCGGACGCGGTGACCGTCGAGGCCACCGGGAACTCGGACAAGCTGGACGCCCTGATCCGCGTCCTCGAGCCCTACGGAATCCGTGAGCTGGTCCAGAGCGGCATGGTCGCGATGGGACGCGGGAGCCGCAGCATCACCGACCGATCGCTGCGCGAGGTGCGCGGCGAGAAGACCGCCTAGGAACCAGGGGACCGGAAATGCCAGAGATCTATTACGACGACGACGCCGACCTCGAGATCATCCGCGGCCGCAAGGTCGCCGTCCTCGGTTACGGCAGCCAGGGCCACGCCCACGCGCTGTCGCTGAAGGACTCGGGCGTCGACGTCCGCGTCGGCCTGCCCGAGGGCTCCAGGTCGCGCGCCAAGGCCGAGGCGGAGGGGCTGCGCGTCCTGACGCCGTTCGAGGCCTGCGCCGAGGCTGACCTGGTCATGGTGCTCGCGCCGGACACCGCCCAGCGGAAGCTCTACGCCGAAGCCGTGGCGCCGAACCTCAAGGACGGCCACGCGCTGTTCTTCGCGCACGGCTTCAACATCCGCTTCGACCTGATCAAGCCGCCGGCCGGCGTCGACGTCGCGATGGTGGCGCCGAAGGGCCCAGGTCACCTGGTCCGCCGTACCTTCGTCGACGGCCAGGGCACGCCGTGCCTCGTGGCCGTCGAGCAGGACGCCAGCGGCGCGGCCCTCGCGCTGGCCCTGTCCTACGCGAAGGGCATCGGCGGCACCCGCGCCGGGGTCCTGCGCACCACGTTCACCGAGGAGACCGAGACCGACCTCTTCGGCGAGCAGGCGGTGCTCTGCGGCGGCGCCACGGCGCTGGTGCAGGCCGGCTTCGAGACCCTGGTCGACGCGGGCTACCAGCCCGAGGTCGCCTACTTCGAGTGCCTGCACGAGCTCAAGCTGATCGTCGACCTCATGTACGAGGGCGGCATGGCCGGCATGCGCTACTCGATCTCCGACACAGCCGAGTACGGCGACTACACCCGCGGGCCGCGCATCATCACCGACGCCACCAAGGCGGAGATGAAGAAGATCCTCGGCGAGATCCAGAGCGGGGAGTTCGCGCGCGAGTGGGTGGCCGAGGACGACGCCGGGCGCCCGCAGTTCACGAAGTACGCCGAAGAGGGTGCCAAGCACCCGATCGAGGAAGTCGGCGGCCGGCTGCGCAAGATGATGTCCTGGATCAAGAAGTAGGTTCCGACGGTGACCAAGCCAGCCGTCCTCGTGGCGGAGCCGCTCGCGCCCAGCGCCCTCGAGGTGCTGTCGGCGGACTTCGAGCTGCGCGAGTGCGACGGCGCGAACCGCGCCGAGCTGCTCGCCGCGCTGGCTGGCGTCGAGGCGGTCATCGTCCGCAGCGCGACGCAGATCGACGCCGAGGCGCTGGCGGCGGCGCCGAGGCTGAAGGTCGTGGCTAGGGCGGGCATCGGCCTGGACAACGTCGACGTCGCCGCGGCCACGGCGGCCGGCGTCATGGTGGTCAACGCACCGCAGTCCAACATCGTCAGCGCGGCCGAGCACGCGGTCGCGCTGCTGCTCGCGGTGGCCCGCCGGATCCCCGCGGCGGACGCGAGCCTCAAGTCCGGCGCATGGCAGCGGTCGAAGTTCACGGGCGTGGAGCTGGCCGGCAAGACGGCCGGCGTCGTCGGCCTCGGCCGGATCGGCGTCCTCGTCGCGCAGCGGCTGTCCGGGCTCGGCATGCGGCTGGTCGCGTACGACCCGTACGTCCCGGCCGGGCGGGCTGCACAGATGGGCGTGCGCCTGCTGCCGCTCGACGACGTGCTCCGCGAGTCCGACGTCATCTCGATCCACCTGCCGAAGACGCCCGAGACGCTCGGCCTGATCGGCGAGCGCGAGCTCGGACTGACCAAGCCCGGCGTCCTGCTGGTCAACGCCGCGCGCGGCGGGCTGGTCGACGAGCACGCCCTCGCGCAGGCGCTCAAGGAGGGCCGGGTCGGGGGCGCGGGCATCGACGTGTTCGCGACCGAGCCGTGCACCGACAGCCCGCTGTTCGCACTGGACAACGTCGTCGTCACCCCGCACCTCGGCGCGTCGACCGTCGAGGCGCAGGACAAGGCGGGCACGGCGGTCGCGCGATCGGTCAAGCTCGCGCTGTCCGGCGAGTTCGTGCCGGATGCCGTCAACGTGCAGGCGGCGGGTGTCATCGCGGAGGAGATCCGCCCGGCCCTGCCGCTCGTGGAGAAGCTGGGCCGCATCCTCACCGGACTGGCCGGTGAGCTGGTCAGCAACCTCGAGGTCGAGGTGCGCGGCGAGATCGCGGTGCACGACGTCAACGTGCTCAAGCTGGCCGCGCTCAAGGGGCTCTTCGCACCTGTCGTCGAGGAACCGGTCACGTACGTCAACGCGCCGCTGTTCGCCGAGCAGCGTGGGGTCACCTTCGCGCTCACCGCGACGACGGAGAGCGAGGAGTACCGCAACCTGCTGACGCTCAGGGGAACCTTGGTCGCGGGCGGGGCGGTGAGCGTCTCGGGCACCCTGTCCGGGCCGAAGATGATCGAGAAGCTGACCGAGGTGGACGGCTTCGGCGTCGACCTCGCGCCCGCGGCACACCTCGCGTTCTTCCGCTACCACGACCGGCCGGGCATCGTCGGCACGGTCGGCGGCATCCTGGGTCAGGCGCAGGTGAACATCGCGAACATGCAGGTCGGCCGCAACGAGCAGGGCGGCGACGCGATGATGGCCATCACCGTCGACTCGCCGATCCCACCGGCCGTCGTGGCCGAGATCGTCGACGCCATCGGCGCCCACTCCGGCCGCACCGTCGACCTGGACGAGTCATGAGAACCCCACGACGCTGTTCGCTGCGCTCGCACCGCCGTGGGGGCCCCGAAAACCACGCCCTCTACGGCCGCCTGCTTAGCGGCCGCGGCGGGGCTCCCTAGAGCAGCTACCCCGTCGCGGTGGCGTCGCGCTGCGCACCCATGACGGAGGACGAGGAGAGTCCCGTGACCGAACGCATCACCATCTTCGACACCACGCTGCGCGACGGCGAGCAGTCGCCCGGCATCGCGCTGAACGTCACCGAGAAGCTCGAGATCGCCGAGCAGCTGGCCCGGCTCGGCGTCGACGTCATCGAGGCCGGCTTCCCGGCCGCGAGCCCCGGGGACTTCGAGGGCGTCCAGGCGATCGCCGAGACGGTGCGGGGGTCCAGCGTCGCTGCGCTGTGCCGTACGCGGCCGCAGGACATCGCGACCGCCTGGGACGCGATCAAGGCGGCCGAGCGGCCGCGCATCCACACGTTCATCTCCACCTCGCCGATCCATCGCGAGAAGAAGCTGCGGATGACCACGGACCAGGTGCTGGAGGAGACCCGCCGGGCGGTGGCGCAGGCGCGCGGCCTCTGCGACGACGTCGAGTTCTCCGCGGAGGACGCGACCCGCACCGAGCTGCCGTTCCTCATCGACGTGTTCGCCGCGGCGATCGAGAACGGCGCGACGACCATCAACGTGCCGGACACCGTCGGCTTCGTCATGCCGGAGGAGTACGTCCGCATCCTCGACGAGCTGCGCGAGCGCGTGCCGGGCGCCGACCAGGTGATCTGGTCCGTGCACTGCCACAACGACCTCGGTCTGGCGACGGCCAACTCGCTGGCCGCCGTACGGGCGGGCGCGCGGCAGGTCGAGGTGTGCATCAACGGCATCGGCGAGCGGGCCGGCAACGCCGCGCTCGAAGAGGTCGTCATGGCGCTGCGGACGCACAACCCGACGCTCGGCTACACGACCGGCATCGCGACGCAGGAGATCATGCGCACGTCGCGGCTGGTCTCGATGCTGGCCGGCTACCCGGTGCAGCCCAACAAGTCGGTCGTCGGCGCCAACGCGTTCTCGCACGAGTCCGGCATCCACCAGCACGGGGTGCTGATGGAGCGCACGACGTACGAGATCATGAACCCGGAGGACGTCGGGCGGATCGGCTCGACCATCGTGCTGGGCAAGCACTCCGGCCGGCACGCGTTCGTCGACGCGCTCGGCAAGCTCGGCCACAACCTGAGCGAGGCGGAGATCGAGCGCGCGTTCGCCCGGTTCAAGGAGCTGGCCGACCGCAAGAGCCAGATCACCGACAACGACCTCGACGCCCTCGTCACCGAGGAGGCCGGTCTGGCCGGCGTCCAGGACGCGTGGAGCTTCGACTGGCTGGCTGTCGCGGGTGGCACGGACACCGCGCCGCAGGCGACGGTGCGGCTGTCCCGGGGTGAGGAGTCGGTCGAGGAGTCGGCGACCGGTGACGGCATGATCGATGCCGCCTGCAACGCCGTCGCCAAGGCGACCGGTGCGCAGGCGCGACTGCTGTCCTTCCAGGTCGCGGCGGTCGACGAGGGCTCCGACGCGGTCGGCGACGTGTCGGTCGGCGTCGAGGTCAACGGCCAGCGGGTCGTCGCCCGTGGCGTCTCGACCGACGTGGTCGAGGCCTCGGCGCGGGCGTTCCTGCATGCTGTGAACAAGGTGCTCGCAGGTGCAGCGGTTCCGCATCGGACGGATAAGCCGTGAAGCTTGCCGTCATCGCCGGGGACGGCATCGGGCCCGAGGTGGTCGCCGAGGGTCTCAAGGTGCTGCACGCGGTGCAGCCGGGTGTCGAGGTCACCGAGTACGACCTCGGCGCGCGCCGCTGGCACGCGACGGGGGAGACGCTCCCGGACAGCGTGCTCGAGGAGCTGCGTGGGCACGACGCGATCCTGCTCGGCGCGGTCGGCGACCCAGGGGTTCCGTCGGGGGTTCTGGAACGCGGCCTGCTGCTCAAGCTCCGCTTCGCGCTCGACCACCACGTCAACCTGCGGCCGGTGAAGCTCTACCCCGGCGTCACCTCGCCGCTCGGCGACGTGTCGATCGACATGGTGTGCGTCCGCGAGGGCACCGAGGGCCCGTACGCCGGAGCCGGCGGCGTCCTCCGCAAGGGCACGCCGCACGAGGTGGCCAGCGAGGAGAGCCTCAACACGCGCTACGGCGTCGAGCGGGTCGTGCGGGATGCGTTCCGGCGCGCGGCCGAGCGGCGCGGCCTGGTCACGCTCGTGCACAAGACGAACGTCCTCGTTCACGCCGGCGACCTCTGGGCGCGGACCTTCGCCGAGGTGTCTGCGGAGTTCCCCGAGGTCCGCACGGAGTACAGCCACGTCGACGCGGCGGCGATGTACTTCGTCACCCAGCCGGAGCGCTTCGACGTCGTCGTGACCGACAACCTCTTCGGCGACATCCTCACCGACCTGGGCGCGGCCATCGCCGGCGGGATCGGGCTCGCCGCGTCCGGCAACCTCGACGTGAGCCGGACCAACCCGAGCATGTTCGAGCCGGTGCACGGGTCGGCGCCCGACATCGCCGGGCAGGGCAAGGCGGACCCGACGGCGACCGTCCTGTCCGTCGCGATGCTGCTCGACCACCTCGGCCACGCCGACGCCGCCACGCGCGTCGAGGGCGCGGTCGCGGGGCTCCTGAAAGAGCGCGCTGGCGAGAGCGGCGCGCTGTCATACTCGACCGCAGAGACCGGCGACGCGCTCGCGTCGCGGGCCGCCAGCTAGGAGACGACATGCCGATCGAGGCGACCAAGAAGATCTGGATGGACGGCACGCTCGTCGACTGGGACGACGCGACCATCCACATCCTCAACCCCACGCTGCACTACGGCTGGGGTGTCTTCGAGGGCATCCGTGCCTACGCCACCGATCGCGGGCCGGCCGTCTTCCGGCTGACCGAGCACATCGAGCGGCTGTTCCGCTCCGCGCACCTCTACTTCATGGAGCCCGAGTTCTCCGTCGAGGAAGTCATCGAGGCGACGAAGGAGACGGTCCGCGCCAACGAGGTCGAGTCCTGCTACATCCGGCCGCTGTTCTACCTGGGTTACGGCGAGATGGGCCTCAACCCGCTGCCGTCGAAGACGAAGGTGTCCATCGCGGTCTGGCCGTGGGGCGCGTACCTCGGCGCCGAGGCGGAGGAGAAGGGCTGCCGGGCGATGGTGTCGTCCTGGCAGCGGATCGGGCAGAACACGATCCCGCCGCAGGGCAAGGCGACCGGGCAGTACATCAACTCCTCGCTCGCCAAGGTGCAGGCGCTCAAGGCCGGCTACGACGAGGGCATCATGCTGACGCCCGACGGCCGCGTCGCCGAGGGCTCCGGCGAGAACCTCTTCATCGTCCGCGACGGCGTCATCTACACCCCACCGGTCGTCGACGGTGTCCTGGCCGGCGTGACGCGCGACTCCGTCATGACGATTGCCCGCGACCTCGGCTACGAGCTGGTCGAGACCAGCCTGGTCCGCGCCGACCTCTACCTCGCCGACGAGGCCTTCTTCACGGGTACGGCGGCCGAGGTCGTGCCGCTCGTCGAGGTGGACGACCGCTTGCTCGGCGACGGCAAGCGCGGCGAGATCACCAAGTCGATCATCACGACCTACCGCGCCGCCGTGAGCGGCCAGCTCGACCAGTACAAGACCTGGAACGAATACGTTCGGGACTGAGCACGTGGTTGTCCGGGCGGGTCACGTGCATAATGCGTACGTGGCCCGCACAGAGATTATTGGCACCTAGCGCACGAGCGACCTCCGCCCGTGCGCGACCTCCTGCTGAGCAGGAGGTCGCTTTGTTTTAGGAGCAGTGATGGACGACAGCTTCCACGTCTACGACACGACGCTGCGTGACGGCGCGCAGCGCGAGGGCCTGGCCCTCACGGTCGAGGACAAGCTGAAGATCGCCCGGCATCTCGACGAGCTCGGCGTGGGCTTCATCGAGGGCGGCTGGCCGGGTGCGAACCCGAAGGACGCCGAGTTCTTCCAGCGCGCGAAGACCGACCTGCGCCTGTCCACGGCCACGCTGACCGCGTTCGGCGCCACCCGCAAGGCCGGTGTGCGCGCGGCCGACGACCCGCAGGTCGCCCACCTACGCGAGTCCGGCGCGCCCGCGGTGTGCCTGGTCGGCAAGGCGTGGGACCGCCATGTGACCGACGCGCTGCGCACGACGACCGACGAGAACCTCGCGATGGTGCGCGACACCGTCGAGCACCTGAAGGCGGAGGGCCAGCGGGTCTTCTTCGACGCGGAGCACTTCTTCGACGGCTACCGGGCCGACCCGGCGTACGCGCTCGAGGTCGTGCGCACCGCGGCGGCTGCTGGCGCGGACGTGGTCGTCCTCTGCGACACCAACGGCGGCATGATGCCGAAGCACCTGGCCGACGTCGTGCACGAGGTGCTGGCGGCCTCCGAGGCGCGGCTGGGCATCCACTGCCACAACGACACGGCGTGCGCAGTCGCGAACACACTCGCGGCGGTCGATGCCGGCGTCACGCATGTGCAGGGCACGTCCAACGGCTACGGCGAGCGGTGCGGCAACGCCGACCTGTTCTCCGTCATCGCCGGGCTCGAGCTCAAGGTCGGCCGCGCGGTGCTGCCGCCGGGCCGGCTGCAGGAGCTCGTGCGGGTGAGCCACGCGGTGGCCGAGGTGGCGAACATCGCGCCGGACCCGCACGCGCCGTACTACGGCTACAGCGCGTTCGCGCACAAGGCCGGCCTGCACGTCAGCGCGGTGAAGGTCGCACCCGAGCTCTACCAGCACGTCGACCCGTTGGTCGTGGGCAACGACATGCGGCTGCTGGTCAGCGAGCTGGCCGGCCGGGCCACGATCGAGCTGAAGGGCAAGGAGCTCGGGCTCGACCTGAGCGAGCGGCCGGAATCGGTGAAGGCGGTCATCGAGAAGGTGAAGGACCTCGAGTCGATGGGCTACTCGTTCGAGGCCGCCGACGCGTCGTTCGAGCTGCTGCTGCGCGACGAGCTGGAAGGCCGCGGGCGGTTCTTCGAGCTCGAGTCGTGGCGCGTGCTCGTCGAGCGCCGCTCCGACGGCGAGGTGGTGAGCGAGGCGACGGTGAAGCTGCACGCGAAGGGCGAGCGCATCGTCGCGACAGGGGAGGGCAACGGCCCGGTCAACGCCCTCGACCGCGCGCTGCGGATCGGCCTCGAGCAGCTCTACCCGGGTCTGGCCCAGATCGAGCTGGTCGACTACAAGGTGCGCATCCTCGACGGCGGTGGCGGCACCGGGGCGGTCACCCGTGTGCTCGTCGAGACCAGCGACGGGACGACGGAGTGGGACACCATCGGCGTCCACCAGAACATCATCGCCGCCTCCTGGGAGGCGCTCGAGGACGCGGTCACCTACGGCCTGCTACGCCAGGGTCTCGTCCCCTGACGAGCCCTCTGGTCGGGTCGTGCGTTACTTCGGGTATGCGCCGCATGCTGCTGCTCGTTGCCGCCCTGCTCACGGGCCTGGTCGCCGTGCCCGGCCAGGCGGCCCCCGACGCCGGCGAGCGCCGCGTGGCCTACGCCGACCTCCGCTACACGGGCACGGACGGCCTGCGCTACGAGGCGTCCTTCCAGGCGGACGTGACGGGCGCGACGCCGTCGTTGTTCGTGATGGTCACCGCCTGCGGCAAGGGCTACGCCTGCGACTACGACTTCGTGGAGCACGCACTGGCTCCGGGCGAGCTCACCGTGGCCACGGACGGCTCGGCGGCCGCCCTCCACACCAAGATCGGCGCCACCAAGGTCGACATCACGTGGGTGGGCGGTCCGGGATCACCGACGACGGGCTTGAGCCTCGGCGTCGGCGGAAGTCTCAGCGTCATGACAGACCACCACCCCGCGGTGGCCCACGTGAAGGTCGCCGACCTGTCCTGCCCGGACAAGCGGGCCAGCATCGTCCTGGGCTACGGCGCGGTCGGCCTCCCGACGTCGGTCTCCCTGGGCGACTCTCCGCCGGCCCGGCCGGCCGGCCTGCCCGGCCTGGCCGGCGCCGTGTGCACCCCCGCGACGGCCAAGAAGGGCTAGCTCGGCACCTCTTCCCACCACTGGCACCACCACGGGTCGCCGACCAGGATCCGGATCTTCGGGTGCCAGCAGTAGGACAGGTCCTTACCCTCCTCGAGGTAGTACAGGCAGTTGCCGCACTTCTCGTCGCCGTAGGGCTTGCCCTTGAGGATCGAGTCCTCGACCAGGTGCTGGAGCTTGAGGTTGAGCTCCTCGTCGATCGGCTTCGGCTCGGGGGCGGGGACCTCGGTCATACGGCGTGATCCTTCCGGGAGGTGATCACGGGCACGCTACCCTCTCGCCCGTGCGCATATGCCGGTACAGCGACCAGGGCGAGGTGTCCTTCGGCATCGTCGAGGGCGACGAGGTCGCGGAGCTCGACACGCATCCGTTCGGCGACATCGTGTTCACGGGCGCACGCCGTCCGCTGCGTGACGTGCGGCTGCTCGCACCGATCCTGCCGAGCAAGGTCGTCGCGATCGGCAAGAACTACGCCGCGCACGCCTGGGAGATGGGCGGCGAGCTGCCGGCCGCGCCGGTCATGTTCCTCAAGCCCTCGACCGCGGTCGTCGGGCCCGGCGACGACATCGGCTACCCGCCGTCGGTCGAGCGGCTGGACTTCGAGGGCGAGCTCGCGGTGGTCTTCGGGCGGCTGGCCCGCGACGTCCCGCGCGAGCGCGCGCTGGACGTGGTGCTCGGCTACACGTGCGCCAACGACGTCACGGCGCGCGACCAGCAGCGCAGCGACGGCCAGTGGACGCGGGGGAAGGGTTACGACACCTTCTGCCCGCTCGGTCCGTGGATCGAGACCGCTGTCGAGCCGGACGACCTGGCGATCCAGACCACGCTGAACGGCGAGGTCCGTCAGGACGCGCGCACGAGCGTCCTGCTGCACGACGTGCCGACGCTGATCGAGTACGTGTCGCGCGTCATGACGCTGCTGCCCGGGGACGTCCTGCTCACGGGAACGCCGGAGGGTGTCGGCCCCATGGCGGTCGGGGACGAGGTCGCGGTGACCATCGAGGGGATCGGGACGCTGACCAACACGGTGACGGAACGTCAACCAATGGGCACGGCGGCGAAGCGTGGCTGAGCCCGCGCTCGCGCTGGACGACCCGGCGCCCCGGCCGGACAGGCTCGTGCGCGTGCGGTTCGCGCCCGCGCCGTCCGGCGACCTGCACGTCGGCAACGTGCGCACGGCGCTCTACAACTGGGCGCTCGCGCGTCGCGACGGCGGCGCGTTCGTCTACCGGATCGAGGACACCGACGCGACCCGCGCTACCGACGAGGCGTTCCACGCGGCGGTCGACGTGCTGCGCTGGCTCGGCCTCGACTGGGACGAGGGCCCGGTCGTCGGTGGCCCGCACGCGCCGTACCGGCAGTCGGAGCGCTTCGAGATCTATGCCGGCATCGCGGCGCAGCTGCAGGAGCAGGGCAAGGCCTATCCCTGCTACTGCACGCAGGAGGAGGCCCGCGCGCGCGGCGAGGCGGCGATGAAGCAGGGCCGTCCCCCGGGCTACGACGGGCACTGCCGCGACCTCACGCCGGAGCAGGTCGCGGCGTACGAGGCCGAGGGCCGGGTCGCCACGCTGCGCTTCCGGATGCCGGACGGGTCGACGACGTGGCAGGACCTCGTGCGCGGCGAGGTGACCATCGACCACAAGGACGTGCCGGACTTCACGATCATGCGCGCCAACGGCCATCCGCTCTACATGCTGGCGGCCACGGCCGACGACGTGCTCATGGGGATGACGCACATCCTGCGCGGCGAGGACCTGCTGGCCGCGACGCCGCGGCAGATGGCGATGTACGAGGCGATGGGCGTCGCTCGCGAGGACTTCCCGCAGTTCGGGCACCTGCCGCTGATCGTCGGCGCAGACCACAAGCCGCTGTCGAAGCGCAACGGCGAGGTGTCGATCGCCTACTACCGGCGCGAGGGGTTCCTGCCGGAGGCGATGCTCAACTACCTGGCGCTGCTGGGCTGGCACCCGGACGGCGACGAGGAGGTGTTCTCGCTCGACGAGCTCGTGGCGGGCTTCGACGTCGCGCGCGTGTCGAAGAACCCGGCGCAGTTCGACATCAAGAAGCTCGAGGCGATCAACGGCGACCACATCCGCCGGCTGCCGGAGGACGAGTTCGTCGGCCGGCTGACCGAGCTGCTGGTCGCTGCCGACGTGGTGGCGTCCCCGCCGACCCCGGAGCAGGCCGCCCTGATCCGTGGCGCGGCGCCGCTCGTGCAGACCCGGCTCGTCCGGCTCACCGAGGCGGCGCCGATGCTGGAGTTCCTCTTCGTCGAGGAGCTCAAGATCGACCACGCCGCCGCCCAGAAGACGCTGCTCGGCGAGGTGGTCAACGGCATGGCCGCGGCGTACGACGCCTTGGAGGACCTGGCGTCGTGGGCGACGGCCGACATCGAGGCCACCCTGCGCGCCACCCTCGTCGAGGGGATGGGCCTGAAACCCAAGAACGCCTTCGCCCCGCTGCGGGTCGCGATCACCGGGAAGACGATCTCCCCGCCGCTGTTCGAGTCGATGGAGCTGCTGGGCAAGGAGACGACCCTGGAGCGGCTCAAGGAGTCGATCGTCGACATCCGCGGCTGGTAATCTTCTCGCCGTACCCCGGTCCTCGGACTGGGGTGCGATGGGGTATGGGGTAATTGGCAGCCCGGCTGATTCTGGTTCAGCTAGTCTTGGTTCGAGTCCAGGTACCCCAGCCAATAGAGTGACCCGAGCACCAAGGTCCCATCGTCTAGCGGCCTAGGACACCGCCCTCTCAAGGCGGCGGCGCGGGTTCAAATCCCGTTGGGACTACCGTGAAAGTCGCGTCGAGAGGGCCCCTGTCCTAGGGGCCCTCTTCTCGTTCTGCGAGTAGTTCCGGTGCGTAGCGAGTGAGAATTTCCAGGCCATGCGCGACCAGGTCGCATACGCGCTGGCCCTTCGGCTGCCAACGACCCCAGAGCTCCAGGTTCTCGAGGCGATTGTCCAGACGATCGCCGTTCTTGTGGTGGACGCTCTCGTCCTTTCTCAGGGGGCGATTGAGGTGGATCGCCATCACTAGTCGATGTTCCGTTTCCTTGGTGTGCCCTTTCGTGAGGTGCTGCAGATCGATGGGTACACGCACCCATCTGTACCCGTGCGTCAGCCCTCCCTCGCCGAGATAAGCCTCCCTAACCGGCGATTCGCTGAGCGGGTCGCCGTGTTCCCTCCACCGCATGTAGTGCAGGCGACACCAGCTCCGAGCCTCCGCCGTCCGTGGGCAGCCGTCGATGCTGCACAGCACCCTCTCGCGTCGACGCAGGGGCCGGCGGGGCTGCGCGTCACCAGTGCGCAGGACACGCAGTAGATGGCCGTGGCAGTAGCCATTGCAGTCGTGCTCGCGGTCGCACCCTGCCACGGAGCATCGGCGAGGTGATGGGTCGCGCTCTGGTAGCAGGTGGCCGTTGCGCTGCCACTGCTTGTAGTGGCGACTGCACCAGCCGCGGGCGTAGACGTGGCGGTCGCAGGACTCGACGGAGCAGGTCGACATCGTTGCCTCCTGTGGCAGACGGTCTCGACCCGTACTTCCAGAGTGACTTGCTGAGAAGGTGCGCAGGGCTGTCGCGATCAATCTGTGGACAGGCGGCGTCTGTAACGAGGGCTGTGGACAGCGCTGCTAGCCTGCCGCCCCAGGAGGCAACATGGTCTGTTTTCTCGCGCAGGGTGTGGAAGGGACCGCAACGGTCGTCAGCCCTCAGCTCGTCATCGGGCTGGTGCTCGGCGTGGCCTGTGGCTTCGCCTGCGCCACGCTCGCCGAGAACAAGGGTCGGCCGCGCTTGCCGTTCTTCCTGCTCGGGCTCATCACGAGCCTGCTGGGTGTTCTGATCACCGTTCTTCTGCCGTCGAACAAGGCCAACGTGCTGCCGTGCCCGAACTGCGGCAAGCAAATCAGCCGGGCCGCAACGAAGTGTTCGCATTGCAAGACGGCACTAGCAGGCGGCGGCCAACCGCCGGGCTATGGCCAACCGCCGGGCTATGGCCAACCGCCGGGCTATGGCCAACCGCCGGCTGGATACGCACCACCGCAGCCCGAGAACGCCGTGCCCCCCGTCTTCCCGGCGCCGGGCAGCACGTATCAGGCCAGCGACGGAAACTGGTACACGGTGCCGCCGGAGGGCCTGCCCGGGTATCCGCCCGCCTAAAGGAACGATCAGTCGCCGGACAGGGCGGCGGCGGCCGCCTGGACTGTGGACGAGTGCTTGCGGCCCGGCGTACGGCCGAGGCGGTCCAGCGGGCCGGAGAGGCACACGGCGGCGAGGACCGTGCCGTCGGCGGCGCGTACCGGGGCGCTCACCGACGCGACGCCCGCCTCGCGTTCCGCGGCGCTCTCGGCCCAGCCGCGGCGGCGTACGGCGGCCAGCGTCTTCGCGTCGAAGGCCGCGTCGGGCAGGAAGCGCGACGCGTCGTCGGACCAGGCGAGCAGCACCTGCGCCCCTGAGCCGGCCGTCAGCGGCAGCACCGCACCGACGGGCACCGTGTCCCGGAGGCCGCTCGCCCGGTCCACCGCGGCGACGCACACGCGCGCGTCGCCGCGCCGGACGTAGAGCTGCGCGCTCTCGTCCGCCTCCGCGCCGAGCCGGGCCAGCACGGGCTGCGCCGCCGAGACCAGCGTGTCCGCGGCCAGGCGCGGGCCGGGGGCGTAGCGGCCTGCGGACAGCGACAGCAGCTCGTGCGCCACCAGCGCCGTCGCGAGCCGGTGCGCGGTCGCGCGCGGCAGCCCGGTCGCCGCGCATAGCTCCTTCAGCTCGAGCGGCCGCGCGGCGACGGCGTCGAGCAGTGCCACCGCCTTGTCGAGAACGCCGATGCCGCTTAGGGTGTCCATATACCGGTGAGCATATCTCAGAATGTGAGACACATGAGCAGGACCCTCTCCGAGAAGGTCTGGGACGCGCACGTCGTGCACGCGGCCGAGAACGAGCCCGACCTGCTCTACATCGACCTGCACCTGATCCACGAGGTGACCAGCCCGCAGGCCTTCGACGGCCTGCGGCTGGCGGGCCGCACGGTCCGCCGGCCCGACCTGACCCTGGCCACCGAGGACCACAACGTCCCGACGACCGACACCGACAAGCCCATTGCGGACCCCGTGTCGCGAGCCCAGGTCGAGGCGCTGCGGCGCAACTGCGCCGAGTTCGGCGTCCCGATCTACCCGATGGGCCACGACCGGCAGGGCATCGTCCACATCATCGGCCCGCAGCTGGGCCTCACCCAGCCCGGCATGACCATCGTCTGCGGCGACAGCCACACGTCCACGCACGGCGCGTTCGGCGCGCTCGCCTTCGGCATCGGCACCAGCGAGGTCGAGCACGTCCTCGCCACGCAGACCCTGTCCTCCCCGCGCCCGAAGACGATGGCCGTGACCGTCGACGGCGACCTGCCGGCCGGGGTGACCGCGAAGGACCTGATCCTCGGGGTGATCGCCCGGATCGGCACCGGCGGCGGGGTCGGCCACGTCATCGAGTACCGCGGGCGGGCGGTCGAAGGCCTGTCGATGGAAGGCCGCATGACCGTCTGCAACATGTCGATCGAGGCCGGCGCCCGGGCCGGGCTGGTCGCGCCGGACGACACGACCTTCGCCTACCTGGAGGGTCGCTCCCACGCGCCGCAGGGCGCGCTCTGGGAACAGGCGCTCGACCACTGGCGCAGCCTGCCGACCGATCCGGGCGCGGCCTTCGACCGAGAGGTGGTCATCGACGCCGCGGCGCTGTCCCCCTACGTCACGTGGGGCACCAACCCGGCCCAGGCGGCGCCGCTGTCGGAGCGCGTGCCCGACCCGGCGTCGTACGCCGACCCGGCCAGCCGGGAGGCCGCGGAGCGAGCCCTGGCGTACATGGCGCTCGAGCCCGGCACGCCGCTGCGCGAGGTGGCCATCGACACGGTCTTCATCGGCTCGTGCACGAACGGCCGGATCGAGGACCTCCGGGCGGCCGCCGAGGTGCTCCGCGGCCGAAAAGTTCGCGACGGAATCCGGGCATTGGTGGTCCCGGGCTCAATGTCGGTGAAGCGGCAAGCCGAAGAAGAAGGTGTGGATCAGGCCTTCCTGACCGCCGGGTTCGAGTGGCGGTCGGCGGGCTGTTCCATGTGCCTGGGGATGAACCCGGACACGCTCGCGCCCGGCGAACGATCCGCATCGACGTCCAACCGCAACTTCGAAGGCCGCCAGGGAAGAGGCGGTCGCACCCATCTGGTCTCCCCAGCGGTGGCCGCGGCGAGCGCCGTGACCGGCCGCTTGACCAGCCCAGCCGACCTCGACTGACGACCTCGACTGAGACTGGAGACAACGACCGAATGCAGGCGATCCAGCAGATCACCGGCCGCGCGATGCCGCTCCGCCGCTCTGACGTGGACACCGACCAGATCATCCCCAGCGACTGGCTCAAGCGGGTCGAGCGGACCGGCTTCGGAGCCGGGCTCTTCGAGGAGTGGCGGCGCGACCCGTCCTTCGTCATGAACCGGCCCGAGTACTCCGGCGCCACCGTCCTGGTCACCGGCCCCAACTTCGGGAGCGGATCCAGCCGCGAGCACGCCGTCTGGGCGCTCGAGGACTACGGCTTCCGCGTGATCGTGGCGCCGAGCTTCGCCGACATCTTCAAGAACAACTGCTACAAGGTCGGCCTGCTGCCGGTCGAGCTGCCCACCGAGACGATCACCGCGCTGATGGCGGCCGTCGAGTCCGACCCGCTGCTGGCCGTCACCGTCGACCTGGACAGCTGCCGGCTGACCGCCCCCGCGGCGGCCATCGACGCCCAGTTCCCCATCGACGAGTACACCCGCTGGCGGTTGCGCGAAGGTCTGGACGACGTTGCCTTGACGCTACGTCGGGAGCAGCAGATCGCGGAGTACGAGCAGCGCCGGCAGAACATCCTGCCGATCAGCCAGACCGGCTGACCGGAGAAATCGCTGCGAGACAACGGTTTCCGGCACGTCTCGCTTTTGTGGTGAGTGCTCCGGGGCACTAGCGTGTGCGCGTCCGAGCGCGGTGCTCGGCATGTCACGGAGGTGCTAGTGAACAAGTCCGAACTCGTCGACGTGGTCGCCGAGAAGATCGGCGCCGGTCGCGGTGCCGCGGCATCGGCTGTCGATGCGGTCCTCGATTCCATCGTCGCTGCTGTTGCGAAGGGCGAGAAGGTCGGCCTGGTCGGGTTCGGCACCTTCGACAAGCGTGCCCGCAACGCGCGGACGGCGCGCAACATCCGCACCGGCGCGATCATCAAGGTGAAGGCCACCTCCGTCCCGGGCTTCAAGGCCGGGCAGGCGTTCAAGGAGGCCGTCGCGGGCGGCAAGAAGGCTGCGCCGGCGGCGAAGAAGCCCGCCAAGAAGGTGGCCGCGAAGAAGGCTCCGGCCAAGAAGGCCGCGGCGAAGAAGGCTCCGGCCAAGAAGGCTGCCAAGAAGAAGTAGTCCCACGGACGGCACGAAGCCCCGCCCGATGTGGCGGGGCTTCGTCGTGTCCGGGTCCTTACAGCGTGACGATGCCGATCTCGGTGACCGCGTCGTCGGCGGCCTCGAAGCGCACACGCTGTCCCGGGCGCAGCGTGCGCAGCCCGGACTTGGAGAAGACCTGGGCAGGCAGGGACAGCTCCGTGCCGTCGTCGAGGACGACCGAGCCCTGGCGCGTCTCGTCGCTGAACTCCTTGATGGTGCCCTGCATGCGCGTGCCTCCGGATGCGAAAGGTTCAGCAGGCGGCGAGCATAACCGCCGCCGTGTGCGCGCCGACGCCGAGTTCGCGCGCCGCGGCCAGGTCGGCGGGGGTGTCCACGTCGCAGGCCAGTCCCGGAGCCGGTACGGACAGCAGCGCGGCGCCGCTGTCGAGGTGCGCGTCGCGCGAGCCGGGGCCGTAGCGGGGCAGTAGCGGCACGCCCGGCCGCGCGGTCAGCAGCGTCGTGCCCGAGCCGGCTCGGTCGGCGGCGACGGCACGGTCGTGCCGGCCGGCCTCGTCGAGGACAGCCGACAGCTCGCCCGCCGTCAGCGCGGGCAGGTCGGCCGCGAGCGCCGCCACGCCGGCGTGCGGGACGAGGCCGAGGGCGGCTGTCGCGCCGGCCACG
>CAZYXZ010000023.1:0-38453 GCA_964651395.1 uncultured Frankiaceae bacterium | reverse complement strand
GCGGCGGCGGTGGCGCGTACTGCGCGGGCGGCGGGGGCGGTGGCGCGTACTGCGGCGGCGGGTCGTAGGCGGCCGGCGGCGGCTCGAAGACGGTCGGCAGCGTGCCGGCTGCGACCGGTGGCCCGGCGGGCCCCCAGGCGTGGCGCATCGGGTCGAGCGAGCTCCCGGCGTCCTTCACAGATCCCTTGCGTGCCATGGCCCACCCCTAGCCACGAAGCCGCACCCCCACGGCTGTTCGGACGATGGTCACACACCGACCGGCCATCGGTCACGGCCCGCGAACTCGATTCGGCCGTGCGGACGCGGTCCGTAGGATGCGCCCCATGATCCGTGAGGTGCCCGAGAAGCCGTCGCTCGACGGACTCGAGCCGGTCTGGTCCGAGCGCTGGGAGGCGGCGGGCACGTACCGGTTCGACCGTACGGCTGACCGTGCGCGCGTCTACGCGATCGACACGCCACCGCCCACGGTGAGCGGCTCCCTGCACGTGGGACACGTCTTCTCGTTCACGCAGACCGACCTGACGGCGCGCTACCAGCGCATGATCGGCAAGACCGTCTTCTACCCGATGGGCTGGGACGACAACGGCCTGCCGACCGAGCGCCGGGTGCAGAACTACTACGGGGTCCGCTGCGACCCGTCCGTGCCCTACGACCCGGACTTCGAGCCGCCCACCGAGCCACCCAAGCCGCCCCTGGCCATCAGCCGACGCAACTTCGTGGCGCTCTGCGAGCGGCTCACCGCCGAGGACGAGCAGGCCTTCGAGGCGCTGTTCCGCCGGCTCGGCCTCTCCGTCGACTGGACGCAGACGTACACCACGATCAACGAAGCCTCGCGCCGCACGTCGCAGCTGGCCTTCCTGCGCAACCTCGAGCGCGGCGAGGCGTACTCGACCGAGGCGCCGACGCTGTGGGACGTCGACTTCCGCACCGCGGTCGCGCAGGCCGAGCTCGAGGATCGCGAGCAGCCCGGCTTCTTCAACCGGATCATGTTCGACGACATCGCCATCGAGACCACCCGTCCCGAGCTGATCCCGGCCTGCGTCGCTCTCGTGGCGCACCCGGAGGACGAGCGCTACCGCGAGCGCTTCGGTACGACGGTCCGCACGCCGCTCTTCGGGGTCGAAGTGCCGGTGCTGGCGCACGAGCTGGCCGATCCCGAGAAGGGCTCGGGCATCGCGATGATCTGCACGTTCGGCGACACGACGGACGTGACGTGGTGGCGCGAGCTCGACCTGCCGGTGCGCAGCATCATCGGCCGCGACGGGCGCGTCGTGGCGACGCCGCCGGCCGACGTACCCGACAACGAGGAGTGGCGCGAGCTCTCCGGGAAGACCGCGAAGCAGGCGCAGGCGCGCATCGTCGAGCTGCTGCGGGACAGCGGTGCGCTCGTCGGCGACCCCAAGCCGATCACCCATCCGGTGAAGTTCTACGAGCGGGGGGACCGGCCGCTCGAGATCGTCACCAGCCGGCAGTGGTACATCCGCAACGGCGGCCGCGACCAGGCGCTGCGCGAGCAGCTGCTGGCCCGCGGCGCCGAGCTGCGGTGGCACCCGCCGCACATGAAGGCGCGCTACGACAACTGGGTCGGCGGCCTGACCGGCGACTGGCTGATCAGCCGGCAGCGCTTCTTCGGCGTGCCGATCCCCGCGTGGTACCCGGTCGACGCCGCGGGCGAGCCGGACTACGACCACCCGATCGTGCCCGATGCCGCCGACCTGCCGGTCGACCCGTCCTCCGACGTGCCCGCGGGCTACACCGCGGAGCAGCGGGACCAGCCGGGCGGGTTCGTCGCCGACCCCGACGTCATGGACACCTGGGCGACGTCCTCGCTGTCACCGCAGATCGCCGGCGGATGGGTCGACGACCCGGAGCTGTTCGCCGGCCTGTTCCCCATGGACCTGCGCCCCCAGGCGCACGAGATCATCCGCACGTGGCTGTTCGCCACCGTCGTGCGCGCGCACCTCGAGCACGACTCGCTGCCCTGGACCGACGCCGCGATCTCCGGATGGATCCTCGACCCGGACCGCAAGAAGATGTCGAAGTCCAAGGGCAACGTCGTGACGCCCATGGGCCTGCTCGAGCAGTACGGCTCGGACGCCGTGCGCTACTGGGCGGCGAGTGCGCGCCTGGGCACCGACACGGCGTACGACGAGGGCCAGATGAAGGTCGGCCGTCGCCTGGCCATCAAGCTGCTTAACGCCTCCAAGTTCACCCTCGGCTTCCCCTCGCCGAGCGGGACCGTCGGTAGCAGCATCGAGCCCCTCGACCGGTCGTTGCTCGCGCAGCTGGCCGCGGTGGTCGGCGAGGCGACGCGGGCGTTCGAGGGCTACGACGCGGCGCGCGCCCTCGAGCTGACCGAGAGCTTCTTCTGGTCGTTCTGCGACGACTACGTCGAGCTCGTGAAGGACCGGGCCTACGCCGGCGGTACGGCGGGCGACTCCACGACGTACACCCTGCGGGTGGCGCTGTCGGCGCTGCTCCGGCTGTTCGCGCCGTTCCTGCCGTTCGCCACCGAGGAGGTCTGGTCGTGGTGGCAGGAGGGGTCGGTCCATCGCGCGCCGTGGCCGGACGCCGCGGAGCTGCGTGAGCTGGCCGGCGACGGCGACCCCGAGATGCTCACGAAGACGGCCGAGATCCTGACCGAGGTGCGCAAGGCCAAGAGCACGGCGAAGGTCTCGATGCGCGCGCCGGTCGACTTCGTGCTGGTCAGCGGCGACGCGCGGACCACGGCATTGCTCTCCCAGGCCGCGGGGGACCTGCGCAGCGCGGGAGTCATCGGCGACCTGCAGATCGTCGAGGGCGAGCCGCAGCTCAAGGTCGAGCTCGCCCCGCCCGTCGCCGCTCCGTGACCGACGCGGAGCCGGCCGGGTCGGCCCTGGCGCGCGTACGCCGCGCACTGGAGTCGAGGATCGAGGCGCGGGTCGAACCGGACCTCGACCGGATCACCGACGTGATGGACCTGCTCGGCTCGCCGCAGCGCAGCTACCCGTCGATCCACCTCACCGGGACCAACGGCAAGACGTCGACCACGCGCATGGT
This sequence comes from uncultured Frankiaceae bacterium, assembly GCA_964651395.1. Taxonomy (GTDB): domain Bacteria; phylum Actinomycetota; class Actinomycetes; order BP-191; family BP-191; genus CAZYXZ01. The sequence goes on along the minus strand of CAZYXZ010000023.1, from coordinate 35,414 downwards.
CGACGCACTGCTGCGCTCCTTCGGCCTGCGCACCGGCCGCTACACCTCGCCGCACCTCACCTCGATCACCGAGCGGATCGCGATCGACGGGGTCCCGCTCGGTGACGCGGCGTTCGCCCACGCGTACGACGACGTCGCCGCCGTACTCGACCTGGTCGACACGCGGCACCCGAAGCGCGTGAGCTACTTCGAGGCGCTGACGGCGGTGGCTCTCGCCGCCTTCGCCGACGCTCCGGTGGACGTCGCGGCCGTCGAGGTCGGCATGGGTGGACTGTGGGACGCGACCAACGTGCTGCACGCGGGGGTTGCCGTCATCACGCCGGTCGCGCTCGACCACCGTGAACTCGGGTCGACCGTCGGCGAGGTGGCGGTGGAGAAGGCCGGGATCATCCACGACGGCGCCCGCGTCGTCAGCGGCGTGCAGACGCTCGCCGCCGCGGAGGTGCTGGTGCGCCGCTGCGCCGAGGTCGGCGCTCAGCTGGCGGTCGAGGGCGTGCACTTCGGCGTGGTCGAGCGCAGCATCGCGGTCGGCGGCCAGCTCGTGAGCATCGACGGCCTCCGGGGCCGCTACGACGACGTCTTCCTGCCGCTGCACGGCGCGCACCAGGCCAGCAACGCGGCCTGCGCGGTCGCGGCGCTCGAGTGCTTCCTCGGCGGCGGCGACGACCCGCTCGACGTCGAGGCGGTGCGCGCCGGACTGGCCGCCGCCGACTCGCCCGGCCGGCTCGAGGTCGTGCGCACCAGCCCCACGGTGCTCCTGGACGGCGCGCACAACCCGAGCGGTGTCGCCGCACTCGCGGACGCGCTGGAGGAGGCGTTCTCCTTCACGCACTTGGTCGGCGTCGTCGGGATCCTCGCCGACAAGGACGCGCGCACCATGCTCGAGCTGCTCGAACCGTTGCTCGCCGCGGTCGTCGTCACGTCCAACCACTCGCCCCGGGCGCTGCCGGCTGAGGAGCTCGGCGCGGTTGCGGTCGACGTGTTCGGCCGCCGTGGAGCTGGCCGACGAGGAGGCGGAGAGCGGTGGGTCCGGCGTACTGGTCACCGGCTCCCTCTACACCGTCGGCGAGGCGCGGGCACTCCTCGCCCGCGGCTAGACTCACCCCTCCCGTCCTACCCGAACCAAGGAGTTCTCCCGTGTCCGAGCGCACCCTCGTCCTCGTCAAGCCCGACGGCGTACGCCGCGGCCTGGTCGGCGAGGTGGTCCAGCGGCTCGAGCGCAAGGGCCTGAAGCTCGTGGCGATGGAGCTGCGCACCCTGGACCAGGCCACCGCAGAGGAGCACTACGGCGAGCACCGCGAGCGCCCGTTCTTCGGCGAGCTGGTCGAGTTCATCACCGGCGGCCCGCTGGTCGCGATGGCCGTCCAGGGCCCGCGCGCGATCGAGGCGGTCCGGACGCTGATGGGCGTGACCGACCCGGTGAAGGCGCCGCCCGGCTCGCTGCGCGGCGACTACGCGCTGGAGATCGGCCAGAACCTCGTGCACGGCTCCGACTCCGCCGACTCCGCCGCCCGCGAGGTCGCGCTGTTCTTCCCCGGCCTCTGACGGGCTGGGACGCCTGCGTCTGCTGTGACTGGTGGGCTGTTCGGCACCAGGTGGGTCGGCTACCCTAGGTCCCTCCCCACCACCGGAAGGTCCTCCGTAGAACATGGCTAGCAGCCTGTCCTTCCTCGGCCGCGACATGGCCGTCGACCTCGGCACCGCCAACACCCTCGTCTACGTCCGCGGCCGCGGCATCGTCCTCAACGAGCCGTCGGTCGTCGCGATCAACACCCAGAGCAAGGGCATCCTCGCCGTCGGCACCGAGGCGAAGCGGATGATCGGACGCACTCCGGGCAACATCGTCGCGATCCGCCCGCTCAAGGACGGCGTCATCGCCGACTTCGAGACCACCGAGCGCATGCTCCGCTACTTCATCCAGAAGGTGCACCGTCGTCGCCACTTCGCGAAGCCGCGCGTCGTCGTGTGCGTGCCCTCCGGCATCACCGGTGTCGAGCAGCGCGCCGTCGAGCAGGCCGGCTACCAGGCAGGCGCGCGCAAGGTCTACATCATCGAGGAGCCGATGGCGGCCGCGATCGGCGCCGGGCTGCCCGTGCACGAGCCGACCGGCAACATGGTGGTGGACATCGGCGGCGGTACGACGGAGGTCGCCGTCATCTCACTGGGCGGCATCGTCACGAGCCAGAGCATCCGCGTCGGCGGCGACGAGCTGGACAACGCGATCATCAGCTACGTGAAGAAGGAGTACTCGCTGATGCTCGGCGAGCGCACCGCCGAGGAGATCAAGATGGCCATCGGGTCCGCGTTCCCCGCGCCCGACGAGCCGCACGCCGAGATCCGCGGTCGCGACCTCGTCTCCGGGCTGCCGAAGACGATCGTGGTCAGCGCCGAGGAGATCCGGAAGGCGATCGAGGAGCCGGTCAACGCCATCATCGACGCGGTGAAGACCACGCTCGACAAGTGCCCACCCGAGCTCTCCGGGGACGTGATGGACCGCGGCATCGTGCTGACCGGCGGGGGCGCGCTGCTCACCGGGCTGGACGAGCGCCTGAAGCACGAGACCGGCATGCCGATCCACATCACGGACAACCCGCTGCACAGCGTGGCGATGGGATCGGGCAAGTGCGTCGAGGAGTTCGAGGCGCTCAAGCCGGTGCTCATCTCCTCGCCGCGCCACTAGCCGACACACGCCGGGGGACGGGTGTATCGGGACTCGCGGCGGCTGCGGCTGCTGCTGGCGATGCTGATGCTCGTCTCGTTCACCCTGATCACCATCGACTACCGCTCCAGCCAGGGCGGCGTGCTCGGCGCGCTCCGCAGGGGGGCGGTCTCCGTCTTCGGGCCGGTACAGCGGGCGGTGACCTCCGTCGTACGGCCGATCGGCAACGCGCTGTCGACGATCGGCGACCTCGGGTCGGTCAAGGCCGAGGCCGAGCGCCTGCGCAAGGAGAACTCCGAGCTGAGGGAACGGCTGCACGAGACCGACGACCTGCGACGCCGGGTGGCCGAGATCGATGCGACGTTCCAGCTGGCCGGGCGTGGCGGGTTCCGCGTGGTGCCGGCGCGCGTCGTGGCCGAGAGCATGAACAACTTCGAGTGGATCGTGACCATCGACGCCGGCAGCGCCGACCAGGTGGTCGCCGGTCAGACCGTCATCAACGGCGACGGCCTGGTCGGGCGCGTGCTCGACACGACGACCCACGAGGCCCGCGTGCTGCTCGCGCTCGACGCGTCGTTCAGCGTCGCGGCGCGCGTGGCCCGGTCCGGCTGCATAGGCACCCTCACCGGTGACGGCCTCGGCCCGATGCGGCTGGAGCTGATCCAGCCCGAGGCGAAGGTGGACCTGGGGCAGCCCGTGGTGACCGGCCCCGGTGGCAGCTTCGTCGCCGGCGTGCCGATCGGCTCGATCACCGACATCAGCCGCCCCCGCCGCGCGCTGACCAAGACGCTGCTGATCACGCCGTACGTACGCTTCGGCGCGCTCGACGTGCTTGGCGTCGTCCTCGAGGCGACCCGTGGAGACGCCCGGGACTCGGTGCTGCCGCCTGCGCCGAGCCTGGCCGCGTCGCCGGCGCCGGCAGCCAGTGGCTCACCGTCGACGGCGCCCGCTGCGCCGCCGGCGTCGCCGACCGGGTCCCCGTCCCCCACGACGGTGCCCACCGCGCTGCCGGCCTCCTGCTGATGAGCGGCAGCCGCTGGCTGTTCGTCGTCACCAGCCTGATCACCGCGATCCTGCTGCAGACCACGGTCGTGGCGAGGCTGTCGTTCCTCGGGGCGAAGCCGGACCTCGTGCTCGTGCTCGTGGTCTGCCTGGCGCTGATCGACGGGCCGGGAGTCGGGATGGTCGCGGGCTTCGGCGCGGGGCTGCTCAGCGACCTGCTCAGCGACCACGTGGTCGGGTTGCTCGCACTCGTCCTGTGTGTCACCGGCTACACGGCCGGCATCGTCCGCTCGTTCCTCGACCGCCTGGCCACGACGACGCCGATGCTCTTCGTCGGCGTGGCCACGGCGGGGGCCACGATCCTGTACGCCGGACTGTCCGCGCTCCTCGGCGACGTGCGTGTCGGCACCGGCCCGGTGGCCCGTTCCGTCACGCTGACCGCCTTGTACGATGTCGCTCTCACCCCGTTCGTGTTCTCCGCGGTGAACGCGCTGACCCGCCGTACCGAGCCGGGGGACCGGTCCATACCCAGGCTGTAGACGAGAAGGTGCCTTTCGTTGAGTGACCGCTCGCGCCTGCGGCTCGCGATCCTGCGGGTTCTGGTGCTGAGCCTGATCGGCACGCTCTTCGGGCGGCTCTGGTACCTGCAGGTCATGGCAGGGGCGGAGTACCGGCAGGTCGCCGCGAGCAACCGGCTGCGGGAGGTCGTCACCCCCGCGATCCGTGGCCGGATCATCGACGAGCAGGGCATGCCGCTGGTGCGCAACCGCACCGCGATGGTCGTCACCGTGAACCGCAACGAGATCACCCGTACGCCGGACAAGGGCACCTCCGTGCTGAACCGGCTCGGCAAGCTGCTCGGCGTTCCGGCCGGCGACCTGGCCAAGCAGATCCGCCCGTGCGGCCCGCAGGTGTCCGCGCCGTGCTGGAACGGCTCCCCGCTGCAGCCGGTGCCCGTCGCCGAGGACGTCTCCCCGTCGGTCGCGTTCGCCATCCAGGAGCGGCGGGAGGACTACCCGGGCGTCGAGGCGAGCCTCCAGGCGGTGCGCGAGTACCCGGGCCACACGATCGCCGCGCACGCCCTCGGCTACATCGGGCCGATCAGGGAGGACGAGTACAAGGCGCACAAGGACGAGGGCTACTACCGCAACGACCTGATCGGCCGCTCCGGGCTGGAGCAGATCTATGACGCGGAGCTGCGCGGCCGCAGCGGCGTGAAGCTCATCGCGGTACGCCGAGGAGAGCGCGTGACCGGCGTGGTCGGCACGCGTGCGCCGGAGCCGGGCAACGACCTCGTGCTCAGCCTCGACCAGGCCGTCCAGTCGGTCGCCGACAAGTCGCTCGCCGAGCACATCCTGCAACGGCGCAAGGAGCACAACGAGATCGGCTTCTACCCGGCGGTGTCCGGCGCGGTGGTCGTGCTGGAGGCGAAGACCGGGCGGGTCATCGCGCTGTCGAGCTACCCGACGTACGACCCGACCCGGTTCATCGGTGGCATCTCCACGAAGGAGTACGAGGCGCTCACTGCCGTCGGCTCCGGGACGCCGCTCACCTCGCGCGCCACGCAGGGCCAGTTCGCGCCTGCGTCGACGTTCAAGCTCGTCTCGTCGGCGACCGCCATCGTCGAGGGCCGGGCGGACTTCTCCGGCAAGTACGACTGCAGCGCCACGTACCAGCTCGGTGACGAGCGCGGCCGCGTCTTCCGGCAGGTGGACAAGAGCGACCAGGGCCCGATGACGCTGCACACCGCGATCGTGAAGTCCTGCGACACGATCTACTACCGGTGGGCGGCAGAGGACTTCTTCGCCGACCGCAACCTGGAGTCGGCCGGCCAGCAGCCGAAGGAAGCCATGCAGCGCATGGCCCGCGCGTTCGGGCTGGGCCGCGAGACAGGGATCGACCTGCCGAGCGAGGTGGCCGGCCGGGTGCCGGACCGGAAGTTCAAGAAGGACCGTTGGGAACGGCTGAAGGCCACCTACTGCCGGCGGGCGCAGACCGGCTATCCCGACGAGCCCAATCCCGACCGGCGCACCTTCCTCCACCTGCTGGCGAAGGAGAACTGCAGCGACGGGTTCCGCTACACCGGCGGTGACTACGTGAACCTCTCCATCGGGCAGGGCGAGGCGCTGGTGACGCCCCTGCAGCTCGCCGTGGCGTACGCCGCCCTGGCCAACGGCGGCACGCTGTTCTCGCCACGCCTGGCCAAGGCCGTCGTCTCTCCCGAGGGGCAGGTGCTCCGCACGATCACGCCACCGGTCAGCGGACGGCTTCCGCTCGCGCCGGAGATCCTGGCCGGCCTGCGCGCCGCCATGGCGGACGTGACCGTGAGCGGCACGGCCGCCGGCGCGTTCGCCGGGTTCCCGCTCGGCCAGGTGCACGTGGCCGGCAAGACCGGCACGGGGCAGGTGCAGGGCAAGCAGGACACGTCGTGGTTCGCGTCCTTCGCGCCGGCGAACGACCCCGAGTTCGTCGTCGTCGCGATGGTCGAGCAGGCCGGTTTCGGCGCCGAGGTCGCGGCGCCGATCGTCCGCGACGTCTATGAGGGCATCTACGGCCTGGCCGGCAAGAAGGCGGCTCTGCCCGGCGGGCACACGCCGCGCGAGCTGCCCACGCTGCTCCCCGACGGTGCGGTGCTGCGACCGGGAGCCACGGCGTCGCCGTCGCCGGGCGCGACAGCGACGCCGTCTGCCGCCGCGACGCCCATGTCGCTCGCCCCGGTCGAGCCCGCCCGGCCCGGCTACTCGTGGCGGAGGTACTCGTGAGCGACTACGCGACTCCGCGCTCGTCGCCGGTGTCGCTGTCCGGTCGCGACTCGATGCGCGGGCGCGCGCTGCACCGTGACTCGCCGCTGCGCAAGCTCGACTGGACGTTGGTCTGCTCCGCGATCGCGCTCTCCCTCATCGGCAGCCTCCTCGTCTGGTCGGCCACCAAGACCGGTCACGGTGACGCGTTCTTGAAGCGGCACCTGCTCAACCTGCTGATCGGTCTCGCGCTCGGGGCCGTGGCGGCCCTCGTCGACTACCGGATGCTGCGCGCGTACGCGCCGATCGTCTACGTCGCATCGTGCAGCGGTCTGGTCGCCGTGCTCTCTCCCCTCGGCGCGACCATCAACGGCTCGAAGTCGTGGATCCTCGTCGGCGGTGGCTTCCAGATCCAGCCGTCCGAGTTCGCCAAGGTGGCGCTCGTCGTCGGCATGGCGATGATCCTGGGGGAGAAGCGCGACGGCGAACCCGACCCGCGTGACGGCGACGTCCTCCTGGTCCTGGCGCTGGCCGCGATCCCGATGGCGCTGATCATGCTGCAGCCCGACTTCGGCACGATGATGGTGTTCGTCTTCGTGATCCTCGGCGTCCTGGCGGTGTCCGGCGCTCCGTCGCGCTGGGTGGTCGGGCTGATCCTGGCGGGCATCGTCGCGGGCTGGGGGATGATCCATTTCCACAAGCTCGACGACTACCAGCTGCGGCGGTTCACCGAGTTCGTGAACCCGGGCAGCGACCCGCGCGACTCCGGCTACAACGCCAGCCAGGCGCGGATCGCCATCGGTTCCGGTGGCATCTTCGGCAAGGGGCTGTTCAAGGGCACTCAGACGACGGGCCAGTTCGTCCCCGAGCAGCAGACCGACTTCGTCTTCACCGTCGCCGGTGAGGAGCTGGGCTTCGTGGGCGCGGGGTGGTCCTCGTGCTGCTCGGCATGGTGCTGTGGCGAGGGGTGTCGATCGCAGCCAGTGCGGGCGACGCGTTCGGGACGCTGGTCGCCGCGGGTGTCGTCTCGTGGTTCGCGTTCCAGAGCTTCGTCAACATCGGTATGACGCTCGGGATCATGCCGGTCACCGGCCTGCCCCTGCCGTTCGTCTCCTACGGCGGGTCGTCGATGTTCGCGAACATGATGGCCATCGGCCTGCTCTGCAACGTCCACATGCGCAGCAACGAGCACTAGCGGCTTGATGCCCCGACTACCCTGGTCTCCGTGAACTCCCTCTTCCCCCAGCTCGAAGCACTGCTGCCCCGGGTCCAGAAGCCCGTGCAGTACGTCGGCGGCGAGCTCAACGCGACGGTGAAGGACTGGGCGGCGGCCGATGTCCGCTGGGCTCTGCTCTACCCCGACGCGTACGAGGTGGGGCTGCCCAACCAGGGCGTCATGATCCTCTACGAGGTGCTCAACGAGCAGCCGCGCACGCTCGCCGAGCGCTGCTATGCCGTGTGGCCCGACCTCGAGCTGCTCATGCGCGAGAACGGTGTCCCCGCGTTCACCGTCGACGGGCACCGCCCGGTCGCGTCCTTCGACCTGCTCGGAGTGTCCTTCTCGACCGAGCTCGGCTACACGAACCTGCTCGGCACGCTCGACCTCGCCGGCATCCCCCTCGAGGCGACCGACCGCACCGAGGAGCACCCGCTCGTGGTGGCCGGTGGGCACGCGGCGTTCAACCCCGAGCCGATCGCCGACTTCATCGACGTCGCGGTGCTCGGCGACGGCGAGCAGGTCGTCCTCGACATCACCGCGGTCGTGCGCGCGTTCAAGGACGACGGCGCAGCCGGCGGGCGGGTCGAGCTGCTGCGCCGGCTCGCGCAGGTGCCGGGTGTCTATGTCCCCCGCTTCTACGACGTCGACTACCTCCCGGACGGTCGCATCCACCGCGTCGTGCCCAACCGGCCCGGCATCCCCTTCCGCGTGCAGAAGCGCACGCTGATGGACCTCGACGCCTGGCCCTACCCGAAGCAGCCCCTCGTCCCGCTCGCGGAGACGGTGCACGAGCGGATGAGCGTCGAGATCTTCCGCGGCTGCACGCGCGGCTGCCGGTTCTGCCAGGCCGGCATGATCACCCGGCCCGTGCGCGAGCGCTCCGTCACCGGCATCGGCGAGATGGTCAAGGCCGGCCTCGAGGCGACCGGATACGAGGAGGTCGGTCTGCTCTCGCTGTCGAGCGCCGACCACACCGAGATCGACGTCATCGCCAAGGGGCTGGCCGACCGCTATGACGGCACCAACACGTCGCTGTCGCTGCCGTCGACGCGCGTCGACGCCTTCAACGTGACCCTGGCCGAGGAGCTGTCACGCAACGGCCGACGGTCCGGCCTCACGTTCGCGCCCGAGGGCGGCAGCGAGCGGCTGCGCAAGGTCATCAACAAGATGGTCAGCGAGGAAGACCTGATCCGCACCGTCACCACGGCGTACGCCGGCGGCTGGCGCAACGTGAAGCTGTACTTCATGTGCGGGCTGCCGACCGAGACCGACGAGGACGTCGTGCAGATCGCGCGACTCGCGAAGGCGGTCATCAAGGCCGGGCGTGAGGCCAGCGGCCAGCGCGACATCCGCTGCACCGTCTCCATCGGCGGTTTCGTGCCCAAGCCGCACACGCCGTTCCAGTGGGCGGGGCAGCTCGACCACGAGTCCACCGACCGCCGGCTCAAGCTGCTGCGCGATGCGATCGGCCGCGAGAAGGCGATCGGTTTCCGGTACCACGACGGCAAGCCCGGCATCGTCGAGGGGCTGCTCTCCCGCGGCGACCGCCGCATCGGCGCCGTCATCCGCCGCGCATGGGAGACCGGCGCGAAGTTCGACGGATGGAGCGAGCACTTCAGCTACGACCGGTGGATGCAGGCCGCGGCCGACGTGGGCGTCGACGTCGACTGGTACACGACGCGCGAGCGCGGCGAGGCCGAGGTGCTGCCCTGGGACCACCTCGACAGCGGCCTCGAGAAGGAGTGGCTCTGGAAGGACTGGCAGGACGCCCTGTCCGAAGAGGAGCAGGACGACTGCCGATGGACGCCGTGCTTCGACTGCGGCGTCTGTCCCGGCATGGGTACCGAGATCCAGATCGGTCCCACCGGCAAGACCCTGTTGCCTCTCTCCATCGCGTAGTGGCGCAACGACAGCCGACCGGTCCCGCACCCGATCCGGTCGTGCAGAGGCTGCGGATCCGCTACGCGAAGCGCGGTCGCCTGCGGTTCACGTCGCACCGCGACTTCGCACGCGCGCTCGAGCGTGCGGTTCGACGGGCCGAGCTGCCGATCGCGTTCTCCGCGGGCTTCCACCCGCACCCGAAGATCAGCTACGTCGGCGCGGCGCCGACCGGGGTGGCCAGCGAGGCGGAGTACCTGGAGATCGCGCTGCGCGACGCGCGCGACCCCGACGAGGTGCGCCGACGCCTCGACGAGAGCCTGCCGCCCGGCCTCGACGTACTCGAATGCGTGGTCGCCGGCCCGGGCGGGCTCCCGGAGCGGATCACCGGCTCCCGCTGGCAGGTCGAGCTGCCCGGAGCCGACCCCCAGGCGGTCGCCGCGGCCCTCGCGCTCTTCCTCGCCACGGCCGAGGTGCCGGTGGAGCGAAAGACGAAGGACGGCACCCGCACGCTCGACGCCCGGGGCCCGGTCCTGCGTGCCACGGCGGGGGAGAAGGACGGCTGTGCGATACTCGACCTCGTCGTACGCCATGCCACACCGGCAGTACGACCCGACGACGTCCTCGCCGGGCTTCGCGCAGTGACTGCACTCGACCTCCCGTCGCCCCCCGCGGCGACGAGGCTGGCGCAGGGGCTGCTCGATGACGAAGGCCACCTGGCCGACCCTCTCGAAGCGGACGTCGCGGCGGCCCGCGCGGCCGCGCCCGAGTAGCACCGGGCGCGCCGAAGGGGTCGACCCACACAGGTTTCCGCCGGCGCTCTTCACGAACAGCAGGGCCGGCGGCCAAGACAACCGCCCCGTGCGGCCGCGCACCGCGCGCCCGGGGCACGAAGGGAACACGGCCCATGGCCGACGACGAGAGCACGACCACACCCCGCACCCGGACCCGCACCCGCCGTACGGCGGACAGCGAGCCCGCCGCGCCCGCTGCCAAGGCCCCGGCCAAGAAGGCGCCGGCGAAGAAGGCGGCGGCCGCGAAGGCGCCGGCCAAGAAGGCGGCGGCCGCGAAGGCGCCGGCCAAGAAGGCCGCCGCCGCCAAGGCGCCGGCCAAGACACCCGCGCAGAAGGCGGCGGCCAAGGCGGTGACACCGCCGACCGTGATGTTCCTGCCACCGGTCGCGGATGCCGCGCCGGTCCGCGCCCGCCGGGCACCGGCCAAGGCGAGCCCCGCAGCCGCGGCACCAGCCGACGGCGAGGCGGCGGCCGCACCCGCGAAGCGCACGCGCGCGCCGCGGATCTCGCCGGACGACGGCACTGCAACGCCCGCGGCGCCCCGGACCCGCCAGCGCCGCCCCGCTGCCGTGGCCGGCGAGTCGTCCCCGGAGTCCGCGGATCGTCCCGACGGCGAGCCCCGCGGCGACGACGGCGAAGGCGGCCCCGGCCGGTCACGCCGCCGCCGCGGACGTCGTGGCCGTGGCCGCGGCAAGGGCCGCGGCGAGGGCGGCGAGGGCTTCACCGACGGCGACGACGGCGACGGCGGAGACACGTCCGCTCCGGCCGCGGCGACGGACGGCGCGCCCCCGGCGACGGGTGGTCCGCGCAAGCGGGTCCGCCGCCGCCCGGGCGAGCCCATCGACGTACCGGACGACGGGCGCACCGTCGTCCGGGTTCGTGAGCCGAGCGCCGCCGGCGGTCGCGGCGGCCGTGGCGGCCGAGGCGACGGTGGCGGCGGACGCGGCACGGGCGAGCAGGCCGACGGGGTGGAAGGCGTCCGCGGCTCCACGCGGCTCGAGGCCAAGCGGCAGCGTCGCCGGCAGGGTCGCGACGAGGGACGCCGGCGTCCACCGGTCGTCACCGAGGCGGAGTTCCTCGCGCGTCGCGAGGCGGTCGAGCGGGTCATGCTCGTGCACCAGGACCCGGACCGCACGCAGATCGCGGTGCTCGAGGACGGCATCCTGGTCGAGCACTACGTCACCCGTGCCGATGCGACGAGCTACGCCGGCAACGTCTACCTCGGCAAGGTGCAGAACGTGCTCGCCTCGATGGAGGCCGCGTTCGTCGACATCGGCAAGGGCCGCAACGCGGTCCTGTACGCCGGAGAGGTCAACTACGACGCGTCCGCACTCGAGGGCCGGCCGCCGCGCATCGAGCAGGCGCTCAAGAGCGGCCAGCAGATCGTCGTCCAGGTCACGAAGGACCCGGTCGGCCAGAAGGGCGCGCGGCTGACCAGCCAGGTCTCGCTGCCCGGCCGCTACATGGTCTACGTGCCCGAGCAGTCAATGACCGGGATCAGCCGCAAGCTCCCCGACACCGAGCGCGCACGGCTGAAGGCGCTGCTCAAGGTTCTCAAGCCCGAAGGCGCCGGCATCATCATCCGCACGGCGGCAGAGGGGGCGTCCGAGGAAGAGCTCACCGCGGACCTCGACCGGCTCAAGAAGCAGTGGGAGCTGATCGAGAAGGCGGCGAAGAAGGAGGCCGCACCGGCACTCCTGCACGGCGAGCCGGACCTGGTCACCCGCGTCATCCGCGACACCTTCAACAGCGACTTCACCTCGCTGGTCGTCGAGGGTGAGGGTGACTTCACGAAGGTGAAGGGCTACCTCGAGTCGTTCGCTCCCGACCTCATGGAACGGCTGTCGCAGTACGACGGCGCCCGGCCGCTCTTCGACACGTACCGGGTCACGGAGCAGATCCTCAAGGCGCTCGAGCGCAAGGTCTCGCTGCCCTCCGGCGGATCGCTGGTCATCGACCGCACCGAGGCGATGACGGTCGTCGACGTGAACACCGGCCGGTTCACCGGCAAGGGCGGCAACCTCGAGGAGACGGTCACCCGGAACAACCTCGAGGCGGCGGAGGAGGTCGTCCGCCAGCTGCGGCTGCGCGACATCGGCGGCATCGTCGTCATCGACTTCATCGACATGCTGCTCGAGGGCAACCGCGAGCTCGTCCTGCGCCGGCTGAAGGAGTGTCTCGGCCGCGACCGCACGAAGCACCAGGTCTCGGAGATCACCTCGCTCGGCTTGCTCCAGCTCACCCGCAAGCGCGTGGGCCAGGGGCTGCACGAGGCGTTCCTCGAGCCGTGCCCCGAGTGCAACGGCCGCGGCACCGTCCGCACCGACCACGAGCACGACCACATGCCGGGCAGCGTCAAACCGATGACACCGTCGCCGCTGCTGGTCGCCAAGGCCATCGCCAAGCCGGCCGTCTCGCCCAACGGCGACGTGCCCGAGGACTCGGCGGGTGCGGCCGACGATGATCCCGTCGCCGCCGAGCCGGTCGAGGACGACATCGCGCAAGAGCCGGTGGTCGTCGACGAGCCCGTCGTGGTGCCGGAGCCGGTGGAGGAGAAGGCCAAGAAGCCGGTGCGCATCAACGCGGCCGGCTTCCTCGAGGTCGACTAGCGGTGTCGGGCACCGGCCCGCCGCGCTTCTACGAGATCCCGCCGATCGGGAAGCCGTTCGGCGTGCGCGGGCTCAAGGACCTCGGCCTGGTGCTGGACGAGTTCACGCCCACGCACCTGGACTCCTGGCGCGGCCGGGCGGTCTTCCCGCTCTCGCTCGCCCGTGGCGTGCCCAGCGCCACGCCGCTGACCGACCAGGACGCCGGTGCGGTCGTGGCGAGTGCCGTCGTCGTACGGCATGCCGGGAACCTGACCGGCGGTCCGGTGCGCTTCGGCGCCCGACGGCACCGGCTCGACCTGCTGCTGACCGCCAGGCCCGAGCTCACGCCGCTGGTCGGCGTCGTCGTCGAGGCTGGCGAGACCTCGCTGGTCTGGGTCGACGGCGGCCTGGCCACGGTCGCGGCCGCGCTCAGCCGGCCCGACTGGCGCGCGAGCGTCGGCTGACCCGGCCGTTTCAGGTTGACCCGCCTGCGGGGGGTTCCGTACCCTGAGGTGCAAGCCCGCGCCCTTCGCGCGGGCCGCGGCATGCTCTCGGTGCCTTGCGGACGACCTCAGACCACGTCAGGAGCTCCACCGTGTACGCCATCGTCAAGACCGGCGGCAAGCAGTACAAGGTTGCCGTCGGCGACGTCCTCGAGGTGGAGAAGGTGCTCACCCCGGTCGGCGAGAGCCTGACCCTCCCTGCGCTGCTGCTGGTCGACGGCGAGTCGGTGACCAGCAAGTCCGACGAGCTGAAGGCCGTCGCGGTCACCGCCGAGGTGCTCGGCGCGACCAAGGGCCCGAAGATCCGCATCCACAAGTTCAAGAACAAGACCGGCTACCACAAGCGCCAGGGTCACCGGCAGGGCTACACCCAGATCAAGGTGACCGGCATCGAGAGCGGAAAATAGAGATGGCTCACAAGAAGGGTGCCAGCGCGACCCGCAACGGCCGCGACTCCAACCCGCAGTTCCTCGGCGTGAAGCGCTACGGCGGCCAGGTGGTCAAGGCCGGCGAGATCCTCGTCCGTCAGCGCGGCACGCACTTCCACCCGGGCGACCAGGTCGGCCGCGGCGGCGACGACACCCTCTTCGCGCTCGCACCCGGCGCGGTGCTGTTCCACCAGCGGCGCGGGCGCAAGCTCGTCAGCATCGTCCCGACCGAGGCCTGACCTCGGCCGACAGAACAAGTCAGCAGCGAGGGCGGGCCGCGATCGGCCCGCCCTTCGTGTTTTCGCAGGTCGACGACGCAGCGGAGGAGGTAGCGGATGTTCATCGACAACGTGATCCTGCACGCCTCCTCCGGTGACGGTGGTCACGGCTGCGCCTCCATCCACCGCGAGAAGTTCAAGCCGCTCGGCGGCCCGGACGGCGGCCGCGGGGGGCGCGGGGGCGACATCGTGCTGGTCGTCGACCCCGACGTCACCACGCTGATCGACCTGCACTTCCACCCGCACCAGAAGGCCGGGAACGGCAAGCCCGGCCAGGGCAGCAACCGTGACGGCGCCGAGGGCGGCGACCTCGTCCTGAAGGTGCCCGAGGGGACCGTCGTGAAGTCCGTCGACGGCACGGTGCTCGCGGACCTGGTCGGCACCGGCGTCCGGTACGTCGTCGCGAAGGGCGGTCGGGGTGGGCGCGGCAACGCCGCCCTCGCCTCGCCGCGGCGCAAGGCGCCCGGTTTCGCCGAGCTCGGCGAGCCGGGAACCTCCGTCGACGTGGTCCTCGAGCTGAAGACGGTGGCCGACGTCGCCCTCGTCGGCTTCCCCAACGCGGGGAAGTCGTCCCTGATCTCGGTGCTCTCGGCGGCGAAGCCCAAGGTCGCCGACTACCCGTTCACCACGCTCGCGCCGCACCTCGGCGTCGTCACGTCCGACGAGACCGTCTTCACCGTCGCCGACGTGCCCGGGCTGATCCCCGGTGCCGCCGGCGGCAAAGGCCTGGGCCTCGACTTCCTGCGGCACATCGAGCGATGCGCGGTGATCCTGCACGTCGTGGACGTCGCCAACGAGGAGCCCGGACGCGACCCGTTGGCCGACATCGACGCGCTCGAGGCCGAGCTCACGGCGTACGGCGGGCTGGCGGACCGGCCTCGGCTGGTGGCCCTCAACAAGATGGACGTGCCCTCCGCCCGCGACCTTGCCGAGATGGTGGAGCCGTCCCTGCGCGAGCGCGGGTACGAGCCGATGCTGGTCTCCGCGGCCACGCGTGAAGGGGTGCGGGACCTCGCCCGGTCGCTGGCGGCGGCGGTTCGGGAGGCGCGTGCGGCAGCGGCACCCGCGGAACCGACCCGCATCGTGCTGCGGCCGAAGCCGGTCGACGAGGCCGGCTTCACAATCCGCGCGGTGGGCGACGGGTACGTCGTCGAGGGCGAGAAGCCGCTGCGCTGGGTGCGCCAGACCGACTTCACCAACGACGAGGCGGTGGGCTTCCTCGCCGACCGCCTGGCCCGGGTCGGCATCGAGGACGAGCTCAAGCGGCTGGGCGCGGAACCCGGCGTCGCGGTGACCATCGGCGACTGGACCTTCGACTGGGCGCCGACGCAGCCCGAGGACTACCTCCCGGGACCGCGAGGTACCGACCGGCGGCTCTCGTGAGGCCGGCGATCCGCGACGTGGTCGCGACGGCGAAGCGCGTGGTGGTGAAGGTCGGCTCGTCCTCGCTGACCCGGCCGGACGGGCATCTCGACGGCGAGCGCGTCGACGCACTCGTCGACGTGCTCGCGGGTCAGCGCGCCAACGGGCGCGAGATCGTGCTCGTCTCCTCGGGCGCCATCGCCGCGGGCCTCGGCCCGCTCGGGTTGCCGCGCCGCCCGCGCGACCTGGCCACACAGCAGGCTGCCGCCTCGGTCGGCCAGGGGGCGCTCGTGCACCGCTACTCCGAGTCCTTCGGCCGCTTCGCGCTGACCGTGGGCCAGGTGCTGCTGACCGCCGACGACGTCGTACGCCGGGCGCACTATCTCAACGCCAAGCGCACGCTCGAGCGGCTGCTCGCACTCGGCGTCGTCCCGGTCGTCAACGAGAACGACGCCGTCGCGACGGCCGAGATCAAGGTCGGCGACAACGACCGGCTGGCCGCGTTGTGCGCCAACATCGTGCACGCCGACCTGCTGGTCCTCCTCTCCGACGTCGACGGCGTCTACGACGCCGACCCGCGACGCGGCACCGCACAGCTGATCCGAGAGGTGGCCGACCTCGGCGCGCTCGACGGGATGGGCTTCGGCAGCAAGGGTTCCGACGTCGGCGTGGGCGGCATGGCCACGAAAGTCGACGCCGCACGGATCGCCGTGGCCAGCGGGGTGCCGACCGTGGTCGGCAACGCGGTGGCGGTGGCCGACATCCTCACCGGCGCGCCGACCGGCACGCTCTTCCACGCGGTCGAGGGCCGGTCCGCCGCGCGCCTGCTCTGGCTGCGTCATGCGTCCACGCCGCGGGGCAAGGTGGTCCTCGACGACGGGGCCGTGCGGGCCGTGGTCGACCGCCGCCTCTCGCTGCTGCCAGCCGGCGTCACGGCAGTGGAGGGCGAGTTCGCCGCCGGCGACCCGGTCGAGCTGGTCGGCCCCGACGGGCGCGCTGTCGCGCGAGGGCTGGTCAACTACGGCAGCGCCGAGCTGCCTGCGCTGCTCGGCCGGTCTACCCGTGACCTCGCGGCTGAGCTCGGCCCGGCGTACGAGCGAGAGGTGGTCCATCGCGACGACCTCGTCGTTCTCTAGCGCGCACGGTTACTCTGGAAGCGAGTCCCTGAGGGGGTGCCCTTGCCCGAGAACGACCTGATGGAGGTCGCGCGGCGCGCGCGAGCTGCCGCCCACGAGACGGCGCAGCTGTCCCGTGCCACCAAGGACGACGCCCTGCGCGCCATGGCCGACGCGCTCGAGGCCAGGGTCGACGACGTGCTCGCGGCGAACCAGCGCGACCTGGAGAAGGCGCGGGACGAGGGCACCAGCGCGGCGATGATCGACCGGCTCACGCTGACCACGAAACGGATCGCCGACATGGCGCAAGGACTGCGCGACGTCGCGGCGCTGCCCGACCCGGTCGGCGAGGTGGTCCGCGGCAGCACCCTGCCGAACGGACTGGAGCTCCGGCAGATCCGCGTGCCGATGGGCGTCGTCGGCATCATCTACGAGGCCCGGCCCAACGTGACCGTCGACGCCGCCGGACTCTGCGTGAAGAGCGGCAACGCCGTGCTGCTCCGCGGCTCCTCGTCGGCGCTGCGGTCCAACGAGGCGCTGGTCGCGGTCCTCGAGACCGCGGGCGTCGCGGCCGGCCTGCCGAAGGGCACCATCCAGATCGTCCCCGGCGTCGACCACGACAGCGTCAAGCAGCTGATGCGCCTGCGCGGCTACGTCGACGTCCTCATCCCGCGCGGTGGCGCTGCACTCATCAAGAGCGTCGTCGAGGAGTCCACCGTCCCCGTCATCGAGACCGGCGTCGGCAACTGCCACGTCTACGTCGACGCGCAGGCCGACACCGAGATGGCCCTCGAGATCCTCATCAACGCGAAGACGTCGCGGCCAGCGGTCTGCAACGCCGCCGAGACGGTGCTCGTGCACGCCGATGTCGCGGACGCGTTCCTGCCGAGGGCGCTGCGCGCGCTCGCCGATGCCGGCGTGACGGTGCACGGCGACGCGGCCGTCGTCGCCTTCGACGACGGTGTACTCGCCGCCACCGAGGAGGACTGGTACGCCGAGTACCTCAGCCTCGACCTGGCCGCGGCCGTGGTGCCCAGCCTGGAAGCTGCGGTCGACCACATCCGTCAGTACGGCAGCGGTCACACCGAGGCGATCATCACCCGCGACCAGGAGGCCGCACGACGCTTCGTCGCGGCGGTCGACTCCGCGGCGGTCATGGTCAACGCGTCCACCCGGTTCACCGACGGCGGCGAGTTCGGCTTCGGCGCCGAGATCGGCATCTCGACGCAGAAGCTGCACGCGCGCGGCCCGATGGGCTTGCCAGAGCTGACGTCGACGAAGTACGTCGTCACCGGATCGGGTCAGGTCCGCTGAGCGCAGCCGCGTCGCCGGGCGGGCTGCTCGAGCTGCTCAAGCCGGACGAGCTGGCCGGCCTGCAGGAGAGCGGCAAGCGCCGTCGCTACCGCCGCGGCGACACGCTCTTCCACGAAGGGGACGACAGCGACCACGTCATCGTCGTCCTCAACGGCTGGGTGAAGGTCTCCTACTTCACCGAGGAGGGCCGCGAGGTCGTCCTCGGGATGCGCGGCACCGGCGAGATGCTCGGCGAGCTCGCGGCCGTCGACGGCCAGCCCCGCTCCGCCACCGCCACGGCGCTCGACCCGATCGAGGCACTCGTGCTCAGCGCCGCGGACTTCCAGGCCTACCTCGGCCGGTTCCCGAGGGTCGCGCTGCTGCTGGTCGAGCTGGTCGGCCGCAAGCTGCGCGACGCCGACCGCAAGCGAGTCGAGTTCGCCTCCTACGACACGATCGCCCGGATGGCGCTGCTGCTGCTCGAGCTCTCCGACACGTACGGCGAGCAGTCCGACGACGGCGTACGCATCGGGCTGCCGCTGACGCAGCAGGAGCTGGCCGGCTGGGTGGGATCGTCCCGCGAGGCGGTCAGCAAGGCGCTGCAGACGATGCGCACCCGCGGCTGGATCACCACGGAGCGCCGCTCCGTGACCGTCCACGATCGCGCTGCCCTCGAGAAGCGCGTCCGGTAGCCACGAGGGCCTGGCGCGCCGGACAGCCCGTTCCGGGGTGGTTGTCCCGGTTTGTCATGGGCACATCGCGTGCCGCGGCTGGCACCTTGGAGCCATTTCCTGCCGAACTGCTACAGATCGGGATGTGCACGGCTCATCGTCGCGTCCATGAATCCTGCATTTGCCCGAACCGCCCGTTGGATCCGCATCGTGCTGCTGGTCGTCCTCGCTGGCTACTTCCTGACGACGGTGCCCGGCGTGCGGCCGACGGCGGGGTTCAACGTCCTCATCGACGGTTGGGTGCAGAACGGCCTGACGGTGGCCGCCGGGCTCGCCGTCCTCGTCCGCGCGTGCTGGGTCCGTGAGGACCGCGCCGCCTGGCTGATGATGGCCATCGCGATCTGTCTCTACGCGTTCGGGAACATCCTCTACTTCGGCTGGGTGCAGTACCGGGACCCGTTGCCCTTCCCGTCGATGGCCGACGTCCCGTGGTTGGCCTTCTACGTGTTCCCGTACGTCGGCATCGTGCTGCTCGTCCGCTCGCGCGTGCGGGTCTTCCACCGGAGCGTGTGGCTCGACGGCGTCATCGGCGCCTTCGGCGCGTCTGCACTGGCCAGTCTGATCCTGGCGGTCATCGTCCGGCACACGACCGGCTCCAAGGCCGCCGTCATGACCACGCTCGCGTACCCGGTCGGTGACCTCCTGCTGCTCGTTCTCGTCGTCGGGGTCTACGGGCTGCTCGGCTGGCGTCCGGACCGCATGTGGGGATGCATCGGCCTGGGCCTGTTGTGCTTCGGCGCGGCTGACACCATCTACGTCGCGCGCGTCGCGACCGGCACATTCCAGGCGGGCACGATGCTCGACCCGCTCTGGGTGGTGGGCCTCGTCGTCGTCGCCCTGGGAGCGTTGCGGACGGACCGGGCTTCGCGACAGCTGCGGCTCGACGGCTGGGCGGTGCTCGTCATCCCGTCCCTGTTCACGTTCTCGTCTCTGGCGCTGCTCGTCTACGGCAGCATGCACGACCTGCCGCGACTGACCGTGCTCCTCGCGACTGCGGCCGTCGTCGGCGGCATCGTGCGCGCCGCCCTGACCTTCCGTGAGGTGCAGTCGCTGTACGGCGTACGCCACCAGGCGCGCACCGACGACCTGACCGGCCTCGGCAACCGTCGAGCGCTCGTCGAGTCGTTCGAAGCCGCGCTGCACGAACTGCCCGAAGGCGCTCATCATGCGCTGCTGATCCTCGACCTGGACCGCTTCAAGGAGGTGAACGACTCACTCGGCCACACGCTGGGTGACCAGCTGCTCGTCGAAGTAGGTCGACGGCTGGCCGGCGGAGTGCGCGAGGGTGACTTGTTGATCCGCCTCGGCGGCGACGAGTTCGCCGTGCATCTGGCCGACGCGGATCGGGATGCCGCCGTCGAAGTGGCTGCTCGGCTCCGCGCCGACTTGCAGCAGGCGTTCACGCTGGACGGCATCTTGGTGCACATCGACGCCAGCATCGGCATCGCCGTCTGCCCGGACGTCGCGACGACTGTGACCGGCCTGCTCCAGCGCGCCGACATCGCGATGTACCAGGCGAAGTCTGAGCGCCTCGGCTGTGCGGTGTACGAGGCAGCCGACGACGAGGACCTGATGGCCCGGCTGAGACTGGTCGACGACTTGCGACAGGCCATCGTCGGCGGACAGCTGGTCCTGCACTACCAGATGAAGTACGACCTCGGTTCAGGGCGACCGGTCGGCGCTGAGGCGCTCGTGCGCTGGCAACACCCGACTCGTGGGCTGCTCTTCCCTGATGCCTTCATCGGTGAGGTGGAACGGTCCGGGTTCATGCGTGGTCTGACCTCGGTCGTGCTGGGCATGGCACTCGACCAGGCCAAGGAGTGGCAGCTCGCCGGCACGCCGGTCCGCGTGGCTGTGAACGTCTCGGCGTCGAGCCTGCTCGACGTGGAGCTGCCCGACCAGGTTGCGGACATGATCGTCAGCCGCGGGCTGCCGCCATCGCTCCTCGTCATCGAGATCACGGAGAGCACCCTCATGGCCGAGCCTGCGCGCGCCCTGGTGGTGCTCAACCGGCTGCACGAGCTGGGCGTTCGCATCTCCATCGACGACTACGGCACCGGCTACTCGTCCTTGGCGTACCTGCGCGACCTGCCGATCGACGAGCTGAAGCTCGACCGGTCCTTCGTCGCCGAGCTGGACACGGACCGGCGCGTCGACGCGATCGTCCAGTCGACCATCCAGCTCGCGCACTCGCTCGGCCTGCTGCTCGTCGCGGAGGGCATCGAGTCGGCGACCCAGCTGGCCGTTCTCAGCGAGCTCGGCTGTGACATCGGCCAGGGGTACCTGCTGGCGCGACCCTGCCCGCCGGATCGACTCGCATTGCCGAAGGCCGGCGCGATGGTGCCCGTCCAGCGATCCGAGGTGGCCGCGCAGCGCCGGTAAAACGGCACATTCAGAGCGTGTTGAGCGGCATCGTCGTGCCGCTCGGGTTCCGGGAACCTGTCCTCACCAGGGAAGACCAACCAGGGAGGGCACCATGCGTCGCAACAAGATCCCGAGCTCGTACCTCACCCGCCTCGCCGAGGTCCCGCTGTTCTCGGCCTGCACCCCCAAGGAGCTGGAGCACATCGCGTCCCGCGCCGAGGAGATGGAGTTCGTGGCCGGCGAGGTGGTCATCAAGGAGGGCTGGTTCCCGTACGACTTCTTCGTCATCGCCGACGGTGACGCGGTCGTCACCATCGACGGCAGCACCGTCGCGATCCTCGGCCCCGGTGACTTCTTCGGCGAGCTGGCCCTGTTCGACCAGGCCACGCGCAACGCCACGGTCACCGCCGCCGGCCCGCTCCGCGCCTACATGCTGGGCCGCCGCGAGCTCTACGCGGCGATCGACGAGGCGCCGGGTCTCACGCACAAGCTGCTGGCCGGCATGGCCCGCCGGGTCCGCTTGGCCGACGCGCGGGCGTACAGCTGAGCCGGGGCACGGCCTGGTCAGGCTCCGACGGCTGACCATGGTCTGGGGGGGAGCGACCTCGGCGCGTGCGCCGGGGTCGCTGCCATGATGGGGGACATGCAGGACAAGCTGTTCGCGTCGCCGGCGGACGTCCGGGAGCGACTCGCCTCGGTCGGTTACCTGGCCGACGACGCGATCGCCACGGTCGTCTTCCTCGCCGAGCAGCTGGGCAAGCCGCTGCTGGTCGAGGGTCCGGCCGGCGTCGGGAAGACCGAGCTCGCGAAGGCCATCGCCGCCTCGACGGGCAGCGACCTGATCCGGCTGCAGTGCTACGAGGGACTCGACGAGGCGCGTGCTCTGTACGAGTGGAACTACCGCAAGCAGCTGCTGCGCATCCAGGCCGACAGCGGGGACCGGTCGTGGGAGGAGACCCACGACGACATCTTCGGGGAGGAGTTCCTGCTCGCCCGGCCGCTGCTCACCGCCATCCGTCGCGAGGACCCGACGGTGCTGCTCATCGACGAGACGGACAAGGCCGACGTCGAGGTCGAGGGCCTGCTGCTCGAGGTGCTCAGCGACTTCCAGGTCACGATCCCCGAGCTCGGCACGATCGTCGCCGCGCGACGGCCCTACGTCGTCCTCACGTCCAACGCGACGCGCGAGCTCTCCGAGGCGCTCAAGCGACGCTGCCTCTACCTCCACCTCGACTACCCGACGGC
Source organism: uncultured Frankiaceae bacterium (assembly GCA_964651395.1). GTDB lineage: Bacteria > Actinomycetota > Actinomycetes > BP-191 > BP-191 > CAZYXZ01. Next base: position 13,214 of record CAZYXZ010000023.1, on the reverse strand, counting down.
CGACCGCGAGCAGGCGATCGTGCTCTCGCGTGTCCCGGAGATCGCGGAGCGGCTGGCTGAGCAGCTGGTCGCGACGGTGCGCGCGCTGCGCTCCCTGGACCTGAAGAAGGCCCCGTCGATCGCGGAGACGATCGACTGGGCGCAGTGCCTGCTCGCCCTCGGCCTGGACACTCTCGACGCGGCCGCGGTCGAGCAGACGCTCGGCGTCGTCCTCAAGCACCTCGGCGACCAGCAGCGGGCGACCAGCCAGCTCAAGCTGGGCGAAGGCAATGCCTGACCAGGTCGGTCTCGTTCGTCGGACCGTGGAGCTCGTCGAGGCCTGCCGCCGGGCGGGACTGCCAGTCAGCCTCTCGGAGAGCATCGACGCGGCCCGCGCGCTGACCTCGGTCGACCTGATCGACCGCGAGGCGCTGCGGGCCGGGCTCAAGGCGACGACGGTGAAGCGGGCCGCGCACCAGCCGGCCTTCGACACGCTCTTCGACCTCTACTTCCCGCCGGTGTACGGCGGAGGCGTGCTCGCGGACGAGGCCGCCGAGAGCGGCGAGGACCCTCCGGACGCGGCCGCGATGCGCGCGCAGCTGGAACAGCTGCTCCTCGACGGCGACGACGCGGACCTCGAGCGGCTGGCTCGGCAAGCGGTGGCTCTCCTCGGCCGCGCCGACTCCTCCGGCGGTCGGCAGAGCTTCTTCTCCTATCGCGTCATGCGCGCGCTCTCGCCGGACACCCTGGTAGCCGGCCTGCTGCGCGCCATGCTCGGCGAGGAGCCGCCGGGCGGCCTGGCCGAGCAGGTCGCGCGGAGCCGGATCCGCGAGCGGCTGCGCCGGTTCGAGGAGCTCGTCGACGCCGAGGTACGCCGCCGGCTCGCGGAGGAGAAGGGTCCGGAGCAGCTGGCCAAGACCGCCGTCCGCCCGCTGCCCGAGGACATCGACTTCGTCCGCGCCAGCGCCGCCGACCTGGCCGAGCTGCGGCGCGCGGTCCTGCCGCTGGCCCGGCGGCTGGCCACGCGGCTGGCCGCCCGCCGCCGCCTCGGCCAGCGGGGCCGGCTCGACTTCCGCCGTACCGTCCGCGCATCGCTGGCCACCGGCGGCGTGCCCGTCGTGACCCGCCACAAGCCACCGCGCCCGCACCGTCCCGAGCTCGTGATCCTCTGCGACGTCTCCGGCTCGGTCAGCGCGTTCGCGCGGTTCACGCTGATGCTGTCGTACGCGCTCCGGGAGCAGTTCACGAAGGTCCGGGCCTTCGCGTTCATCGACACCTGCGACGAGGTGACCGACATGTTCGCGGGCGGTGACTTCACGGACGCGATGCAGCGGCTGGGCCAGGAGGCGAACCTGGTCCGCTTCGACGGGCACAGCGACTACGGCCACTCCATCGAGACCTTCGCCGACACCTATCCCGACGCCATCGGGCCGCGGACGTCGCTGCTGATCCTCGGCGACGCGCGCAACAACTACCGTGCCACGGGAGTGCACACCCTGCGCCGGCTGGCCGGGCAGGCCCGGCACACGTACTGGCTCAACCCCGAGCAGCGCAGCTACTGGAACTCCGGCGACTCGGTCGTGCGCGAGTACGAGACGGTCGTCGACGAGATGGTCGAGTGCCGCAACGTCACCCAGCTCTCGGCCTTCATCGAGCGGCTGCTGCCCGCGTAAGGCGACGACAGCCTCCCCGGAACGGCCAGCACGGCCCGTTACGCTCGGCACGTGGCGGAAACCCCGCGTCGGCTCGGCATCATGGGCGGCACCTTCGACCCGATCCATCACGGCCATCTCGTCTGCGCCTCCGAGGTGGCCAGCCGGTTCGACCTCGACCAGGTGCTGTTCCTGCCCGCCGGCGTCCCCTGGCAGAAGCGGGCCGGGGACGTCTCTCCCGCGGAGGACCGCTACCTCATGACCGTCCTCGCGACGGCCGGCAACCCGATGTTCCGGGTCAGCCGCCTCGAGATCGACCGACCCGGCCCGACGTACACGCGCGACACGCTCGTGCAGCTGCGCGAGGAGTACGGCGAGAAGGTCGAGCTGTTCTTCATCACCGGCGCCGACGCGTTGGCCCAGATGCTCAGCTGGCGCGACCCGGAGGACATGCTGGCTCTCGCGCACTTCGTCGGCGCGACCCGGCCCGGCTACGAGCTCACCGCGGACGACCTGCCCGAGGGCACGGTCAGCCTCGTCGAGATCCCGGCCCTGGCGATCTCGTCGTCGGACTGCCGCGAGCGGGTCGCCCGGGGTGCACCGATCTGGTACCTCGTCCCCGACAACGTCGTGCGCTACATCGAGAAGGCTGGCCTCTACCGCCCGGATGACAGGAACAGGACGCAGGAGTGACGGACACGTTGATGGCCCCACAGACCCGCATCGAGCGCCGGCAGCTGGATCGTCGCCTGACCCGCCGGCGGGTGATCGCCGCCGTGGTCGTCCTCGCCCTGCTCGCCACCCTCGGGGTGGTGCTGCTGACGCGCGGCGACGACGACAAGGTGGGCCAGGCCAGCGAACCGGCGCCGCGCACGCAGCGCACCCTGCTCATGCAGCTGATCGACGACAACGGCCTGGCCCGGGCCAGCGTGGTCCTCGGTCACGACCCGGCCAACGGACGCGCCGTGGCCACCTTCATCCCGGCACGCGTTCTCACGGCTGCCCCCGGTGCCGGGACCGTCGTCTTCGAGCAGGTCAACCGGGTCGGCGGCGCAGGTGCCGCGCGGGCGGCCGTCATCCAGCTCATGGGCATCCTGGTGGACGACGACTGGTCGCTGTCGGCGCGGGGCATGGCCGGGCTCGTCGACCTGGTGGGCGGCGTCGTCGTCGACGTGGACGTCGACGTCCCCGGGGCTAACGGTTCGTTCGTGGTGCGGGCCGGCCCGGGGCAGCAGCTCGGTGGCGCCGCCGCCGCGGCCTACGCGATGTACCTCGGTCCGCGGGAGAACACCCTCGCCACCGCACCGCGCCTGCAGGCCGTGGTCGACTCCCTGATCGACCGGATCCCGCAGTCGGCGCCGCTGGCGATGGGCCTCACCAGGCAGGGGGCGGCGTCGCGCTCTTCGATGTCGCCGACCGCGTTGGCCGGGCGGTTGCTCCAGCTCCGGGACGCCCGCGCGGACGACAAGATGGCCTACGCGACGTTGCCGGTGCTGATCATCCAGACCGGCGGCCAGGCGACCTACCGCGCCGACGCGCCGCAGGTGCGTGCCCTCGTGGAGCGCGAGTTCCTGTCGTCCATACCGCCCGGCCGGTTCGCCGGACGCAACCGGGTCATCCTGCTCAACGGCGTCGGTACGCCGGGGCTGGCCGCGAAGGCGCAGACCCTCCTGCTCCAGCAGGGCTACGACATCGTCCGGGCCGGCAATGCCGACCGGTTCGGGTACAAGACGTCGGTCGTGTACGTCCGCGACAGCACCCCGGAGTCGCTGGCTGCGGGCGGGCGGGTCGCGGCGCTGCTCCGGCTGCCGCCGGGTGCGGTGGCTGTGGACCCGCACCCCGATGCGGTCAGCGACATGCTGGTTCTGCTCGGGGCCGACTACCGGCCGTGAGAGGGTAGAGGTCCGCAGTCGACCTCCGAGGACCTCTCTCTTGACCGCATCGCCCCGTTCGGTGGAGCTGGCCCAGGCCGCTGCCGCAGCTGCCGCCGACAAGCTCGCTCACGACATCGTCATCCTCGACGTCAGCGGCCAGCTGGTCATCACCGACTGTTTCGTGATCGCCGCCGCGGCCAACGAGCCACAGGTGCGTTCGGTCGTCGACGCGGTCGAGGAGCGCCTGCGCGGATTGGGTGCCAAGCCGGTCCGTCGTGAGGGACAACGCGGGTCACGCTGGGCGCTCCTCGACTTCGTCGACATCGTCGTGCACGTGATGCACGCCGAAGAGCGGACGTTCTACGCCCTCGAGCGGCTCTGGAAGGACTGCCCGAGCATCCCGTTGCCTCCCGAGGCCGCTGCCGTCACCGGCTGATCGACGCACAGGCCGGTGACCAACCCAGTGATCGTGCTGCGGCACGGGCGGACCGAGTGGAACGCGCTCGGCCGTTTCCAGGGGCAGCACGACGTCCACCTCGACGAGGTCGGCGAGGCGCAGGTGGCCGCGGCCGCCGAGGTGCTCACCAAGCGCCATCCGGCGCGGCTGGTCTCGTCGGACTCCATGCGCGCCCTGCGCACCGCCGACGCGCTCGCCCACGTCACCGGCCTCGAGGTGTACGCCGACCCGCGGCTGCGCGAGGTCGACCTCGGCGAGTGGAGCGGCCTCACCCGCGAGCAGGTCGCCGAGCGCTTTCCCGAGCAGTACGACGCCTGGATCCGCGGCGAGGACTTCCCGCGCGGCGGTGGCGAGACGTTCACCACCGTCGGCCAGCGCGCACGGGCGGCACTCGAGGAGCACCTCGACCAGCTGGACGACGCAGCGGGCCCACTGGTACTCGTCACGCACGGGGGCACGGCACTGAGCCTGCTGGTCGACCTGCTCGACCTCGGCCCGCAGTACCGCCGCCGGTTCGGGCCGCTGCACAACGCCCAGTGGCTGACCGTGCGCCGGCAGGACGGGCAGTGGCGCCTCGTCGAGCACAACGTCGGCGCGACCGAGCCGCTCCCCACCCTGGCCGAGGCCGATGTCCGCAAGCAGGTGCTGTGACCTCGCTGCCGCGCCGATAGCCTGCTGTCATGGAGCTGCGGCGCGTCCTCGTCATCGGGGACTCCCTGGCGTTCCACGGGCCGACCCAACCGGAGCTGCTCACCGAGCCGCGCCTGTTTCCCAACGTGATGGCCGCCCAGCTCGGCGCGGAGGTCGACGTCATGGCCGGCTTCGGCTGGACCGCGCGCGAGGCGTGGTGGGCGCTGACCAAGAACCCCTACGTGTACTCGGTCCTGCTGCCCCGCGCCGACGCGGTGGTGCTGGCGATCGGCGGCAGCGACTCCCTGCCGGCCAGCCTGCCCGGCTACCTCCGGGACGGCATCGCCTACCTGCGGCCCGACCGGCTGCGCAAGGCGGTGGCGCTGGCCTACCACCGCGCGCACCCGCATGTCGTCCGGGCCACGGGCGGGCGCATGCGGATGCTGTCGATGTCGGCCACGGCGGCCTACCTCACGCAGTGTGTCGAGGCGCTGCGCTACCTGCAGCCGGACCGGCCGGTGGTGGGGATGGTTCCCCCGCCCCATGCCGCGCCGTACCACGCGGCGATCAACCGGGACCACGTCGCCGTGGTCCGTGCGCACCACGCCTGGGGCGAGCGGCTCGGCGTACCGCTGGTGGACACGGACGAGATCGTCGAGCCGTTCCTGCGGGCGCGGCAGATGAACTCCGACCTCATGCACTGGTCATGGGAGGTGCACGCCGCGGTGGGTACGGCGTTCGCGGAAACCCTCGCGAAGGCCGCGTCGGCTGTTGGGTAGCATCGCCCGGGCCATGACTGAGACACAGCGCGACGACGAGACCTACGACCCACATGCCATCCAGGACCGCTGGCTGCCGGTGTGGGAGTCCCTGGACCTCTACCGGGCCGGCGGCGCGGACGACCCGCGGCCGGTCAAGTACGTCGTCGACATGTTCCCGTACCCCTCCGGCGACCTGCACATGGGCCATGCCGAGGCGTTCTCCATCGGCGACGCCGCGGCGCGTTACTGGATGCTGCGCGGCTACAACGTGCTGCACCCGATCGGCTGGGACTCGTTCGGACTGCCCGCGGAGAACGCCGCCATCAAGCGCGGGCAGAACCCGCGGGTCTGGACCTACGACAACATCGCGACGCAGAAGGAGTCGTTCAAGAAGTTCGCGATCTCCTTCGACTGGTCCACCGAGCTGCACACGTCCGACCCCGAGTACTACCGGTGGACGCAGTGGCTGTTCCTGCGCTTCTACGAGCGGGGACTGGCCTACCGCAAGGCCTCGCCGGTCAACTGGTGCCCGGTCGACCAGACCGTGCTGGCCAACGAGCAGGTCGTCCAGGGCAGGTGCGAGCGCTGCGGCGCCGAGGTCACCAAGCGCAACCTGACGCAGTGGTACTTCCGGATCACGGAGTACGCCGACCGGCTCCTCGACGACATGGCCGGCCTCGAGGGGCGGTGGCCGGACCGGGTGCTGCTCATGCAGCGGAACTGGATCGGTCGCTCGGTCGGCGCAGAGGTCGACTTCGTCATCGAGGGCCGCGACGAGCCCATCACGGTCTTCACCACACGGCCGGACACGCTCTTCGGGGCGACGTTCTTCGTCGTCGCCGCGGACGCGCCGCTGGCCGAGGAGCTGGTGACGGACGAGCAGCGCGCGGCCTTCGAGGCCTACCGCGAGCTCATCAGTAGAAGCACGGATATCGAGCGCATGTCCGCCGACCGTCCGAAGACCGGGGTCTTCCTCGGCCGCTACGCCGTCAACCCGGTCAACGACGAGCGGCTGCCGGTCTACGCCGCCGACTACGTGCTGGCCGACTACGGCACCGGCGCGATCATGGCCGTGCCCGCGCACGACCAGCGCGACCTCGACTTCGCCCGCGCCTTCGCCCTGCCCGTGCGCATCGTGGTGTCCAACGCGAACGACGCCGACGTGGCCGAGGGCGTCGCCACGGCCGGCGACGGCGTGCTGGTCAACAGTGGCAAGTACGACGGGCTCAACAAGGAAGACGCAATCGCACGCATCACATCCGACCTCGAAGCGGTCGGCAAAGGCACCGCGGCGGTCAACTACCGCCTGCGTGACTGGCTGCTCTCGCGTCAGCGCTACTGGGGGTGCCCGATCCCGATCGTGCACTGCCCGGACTGCGGCGAGGTCGCCGTACCGGACGACCAGCTGCCGGTGGCCCTGCCGGACCTCGCGGGGGAGGACCTTCAGCCGCGCGGCGTCTCGCCGCTGGCCGCGGCCACCGAGTGGGTGACGACCACATGCCCGACGTGCGGCGGCGCGGCGACGCGCGACGCCGACACGATGGACACCTTCGTCGACTCGAGCTGGTACTTCCTGCGCTACCCCTCGCCGCAGAAGACCGACGGTGCGTTCGACGCCGGGGAGCTGCGCCGGTGGGCGCCGGTCGACCAGTACGTCGGCGGGGTCGAGCACGCGATCCTGCACCTGCTCTACGCGCGCTTCTTCACCAAGGTCCTGCACGACCTCGGGCACCTCGACTTCACGGAGCCGTTCCGGGCGCTGCTCAACCAGGGGCAGGTCATCATGGACGGCGCCTCGATGAGCAAGTCGAAGGGCAACCTGGTCGAGCTGCAGGGCGAGCTGGCCAAGCACGGCGTCGACGCGGTGCGCGTGACGATGCTCTTCGCCGGCCCGCCCGAGGACGACATCGACTGGGCCGACGTCTCGCCGACCGGGGCGGGGAAGTGGCTGGCGCGGATCTGGCGGCTGGCGGGGGAGATCGGATCGGCGCCGTCGGCGCCCGACGACCACATCCTCCGCCGTACGACGCACTCGACCGTTGCCGAGGTCACGCGCCTCATGGACGGGTTCCGCTTCAACGTGGCCATCGCGCGGCTGATGGAGCTGTCCAACGCGCTGCGCACCTCGGTCGACGCGCACGGTGCCGGGAGCCCGGCCGCGCGCGAGGCGATCGCCGCGCTCGCGGTGATGGTCTCCGCGTTCGCGCCCTACGCCGCCGAGGAGGTCTGGAGCCGGCTGGGCAACACGCCGTCCGTGCACAAGCAGCCGTGGCCGGCGTACGACGAGGCGCTCGCCCGCGCGGAGAGCGTCACCTGCGTGGTGCAGGTCAACGGCAAGGTGCGCGACCGGCTCGAGGTCGACCCCGACATCTCGGAAGCGGCGCTGCGCGAGCTGGCTCTCACCGCACCCAACACCAAAGCGCAACTAGGAGACAGCACGCCGAAGGCAGTCATCGTCCGCGCGCCGAAGCTCGTGAACGTCGTCGTTGATCGTTAGTTGGTGCGCGAAAGTGCGCGCTTCGTGCGGAGCACTGCGAACCAACCGGTGATCAAGAGCAACGCTGCGATCGGTGCTTCCGCTCCGGTCGCGGCCAGCGGCTTCTTCGGCGGCTTGGGCGCCGGCTTCACGGGCGCCGGGTCCGGCTTCGCGATGGGGACACTGCCTGTCGTGCCGGCCGGGTTGACGTAGCTGATCAGGTTCTTGGTCAGCTCGTAGCCGGTGTAGGTCAGCGCGTAGTCGGCCAGGCCGAACGGGTGGTCGAACTCCTGGGTCGGGACCGGCAGCAGTGAGCCGAGGAAGCGCACGCGCCCGTTGCCCACGGTGAACTCTCCGAGCGTGACCGTCCCGGCCACGTTCCCGACCGGACGGCCGCCGGCCGCGCCGAAGGCCTCCGGGTCGATGCCCCAGTCGGGCATGTTGTTGGCGTCGTTGCCGTTCTCGTCCTGGATGGCGAAGCCGACGGGGACCGGCTCGGTCACCTGGTGCCGGTTGTTCGGGCCCTCGGCGGTGCCCGGCTGCTTGACGTTCGCGGCCAGCGGGTCGTCGAAGGTCGTCGTGGTCTCGCCTTCGACGGTCTTCTCGAACTCGACATGGCCGGCGTAGACGTCGCTGGCGCCGACGGAGCCCGCCTCCACGATGCCCATCGTCTCGAGTGCGCGCATCGAGTCGTCGGTCAGCACGACGTTGCCGCCCTGCTTGGCGAAGTCGCTGAGCTGCTTCGCGACCTTGGCCTGGCCGGCCGCGTCGGCCGGCAGCACGCCGTCGACGGCGATCACCGAGTCGAACGCACGCAGATCGACCTTGCCCGCGACGACGTCGGCCACGGGCACCTTGGTCAGCTGGTCCGGACGCGCGAGGAACGGCTTGAGCTCCTCGAAGAAGTCCATGTTCGACACGTCGTAGGCCTTCTGGCCGGGGTCCGGCCAGGCCGGCGCGGTCGTGAAGTCGATGACGAGGTCGACGACCGGCAACGGAGCGGGCCCGGACAGCTTGTAGCGGTAGTGCCCCGGCTTCGGGAAGTTCACCTCGACCGACTGGCCTGCCTGGACGTACGCCGGGGACTGGTTGAAGTCCTTGTTCAGCTCCGTCCAGGTGCCGTCTTCCTCGATCTCGATCGCGGTGGTGTTGGCCGCCCCGGGGCTGACGCCCTGGGCGTTGATGAACGTGGTCTGCGCGCGAACGCCGCCGTTGTAGACGCCGTCGGCCGGCCCCTGCACGTCGAACTCCTGGTAGGTGTCCTGCAGCCCGGTGTGCGTGAGCGTGAAGCTCAAGTCCTCCTGCGACGGCACGCCGGTCGGGGCCACCGGCGCCGGCCGGCCGGGGTTGGTGATCCGCTTCGGCGTGAACAGGTACGCCGTCTTGCCATCGGTCTTGAACGTCTGGTCCTCGGGCAGCAGCGAGAAGTTGAGCATCGCGTAGATCAGCGACTTGTTGCCGTCGACGTGCAGCTGCTCCGCGGACTGGATGTAGCAGGTACCGGTGCCGCAGTTGGACAGGTGCGAGAGCGACATCTCGTTGTCGATGCCGTCGGCGTCGAGGCCGAGCGGCGAGTCGATCCAGTCACCGAAGGCGCCGGTGACGGTGTAGGCGATGGTGTCCCAGATGGTGCCCCACTGGACGCCGTAGATCCGGTTCGTCGGATCGCAGCCGCTGCTCGGGTCGTTCACCTCACCGCTGGTGCCCAGCGGCACGCACGACGGCGGTTCGTCGTTGGCCTTGATCAGCGGGTTCCAGGCCAGCCGCTTCTCCGCGTCGGCCCAGGCGCCACGGGTGAACTGCAGCACGCGTTCGTTCTTGCCGTAGGGCCGCTGGCTCGCGCCGAGCAGCGTGAAGGAGAACGCGCGGTCGATGAGCTGGCCGTGCAGGTCGATGCCGCCGTCCCACTTGGGCCGGATCGCCTTGAGCACCTTGCCGAAGCTCCGCGTCTCCGGCTCGGACCACGGCGTGTACGGGCGGAAGGTGTAGCCGAGCGCCGGCCAGTCGCGGTTCATGTCGACGCCGTTGCCGTTGTAGCGCTGGAAGGACAGACCTGTGGACTCCACGCCCTTGGAACCGCGTCGCCATCCGTCGGGGTTGGCCAGCACGAAGTAGACGCTGGCCTGCTTGAGCACCTCGCCGACCGGCAGGCTCGACTCGTCGGTCTCCATGACCGGCTGGTCCGGCGTGTCCGTCGCCCAGAGGGCCAGGTCCTCGGCGGCCCGGAGGCCACCTTCGATGCCGGCCCGTTCGATGCCGTGGATGGACAGCGGGAAGACGAACAGCTTCTTCTTGCTCTCCGGGACGCTCTCGTCCGTCACCCGCAGGAGGTGCAGCGGCGCCTGGACCCGCGCGACCGGCGTGATCGGGATCCCCGCCGTCATGCCTTCCCCGGAGTCGCGGTCGAGGATCGCGTCGAACGCCTCGCTGGACAGGTCGAGGACCTCCACGAAGTCCGGGTAGAGCTCCGACAGCAGGTTGATGCCGGCGATGGCGTCCTCGTACTGGATGAAGTCGATCGCGCGGCAGGCGGCCAGGCCCTTGGCCCACGGGGACTCGCCGGGCAGGGGTGCCGGGGCGGGTGCGAAGGCCTGCGGGTCGGGGAAGACCCGGCCGCACGCTTCCGCGGTCGCCGCCGTCGGCGGGACGTGTGCCGCCGACGCCGTACTGACCGGTCCCTTGCTCTCCGGCATGGGCAGCACGGTCAGGACGAGCGGGACGGCAAGGGTGGTGAGGAGCGCCAGGCCACGGCGGCCCCGCAGTGCGGTCATGGGTGAGTCCCTCAGCTGGGCGGGTCGGTATGGGGTTGGGTTACGCGCCGGACCCTGCCATTCCTGCTCGAAACGGCACAATCGGGGCATGCCCACCCCTCGGGTCAGCATCGTCACGGACTCGACCTCCCACCTGCCGGACGGGCTGGCCGACGAGCTGGGCGTCGCCGTCGTGCCCCTGCAGGTCTCCCTCGGCGACCGCAACCTGCTCGACGGGGTGGACCTGCGCCCGGGCGAGCTGGCCGCCTGGCTGGCCGTGCCGGGCCACACCGCCACGACCAGCCAGCCCTCCCCGGAGAGCCTGCGGGCGGCGTACGAGTCCGCGCCGACCCGGGACGTGCTCGCGGTACACCTCTCCGCGGCCCTCTCCGGGACGGTGAGCAGCGCGCAGGCGGTCGCGGCAGAGCTGACCGGCCGGCGGGTGCGCGTCGTCGACGCGCGCTCGGCGGCGATGGGCCTCGGGTTCGCGGTGCTCGCGGCGGCCGAGGCGGCGCGGGCCGGTGGCGACCTGGACGCGGTCGCCGCGGCGGCCGAGGCGACGGTGCCCCGCACCCGGATGCTCTTCTACGTCGACACCCTCGAGCACCTGCGGCGCGGCGGGCGGATCGGCGCGGCGCGCGCCTGGCTCGGCTCGCACCTGTCGGTGAAGCCGCTGCTGCACGTCGTCGACGGCGCCATCGCCCCGCTGGAGAAGGTGCGGACCGCCTCGCGCGGCATCGCGCGGCTGCAAGAGCTGGCCATCGCCGAGGCCGGAGACGGGCCGGTCGACGTCGCGGTGCATCACCTGGCCGCACCGGAGCGGGCCGCCGCCGTGGCCGAGGCGCTGCGCGCCGGGCTGCCGTCCCTGGGCCGGCTGTACGAGAGCGAGGTCGGCGCCGTCATCGGCGCGCACGCCGGCCCCGGCCTGCTCGGCATCGTCATCCACCACATATGACCTGGCAGCTGCTCGTGGGCGCGCTGGCCGGCTACCTGGCCGGCTCGGTGTCGCCGGCGACGATCGTGGCCCGTCGCATGGGCGCCGACCTGCGCCTGTCCGGATCGGGGAACCCGGGTGCGACCAACGTCGGCCGGGTCCTGGGCCGGCGGCTAGGCGTGATGGTCGGCATCCTCGACGTCCTCAAGGGACTGGCCCCGGCGGCGTTCGGCGGGATGGTGGACCACGAGGTGGGCCTCGTCGCCGGCCTCGCCGCGGTGGTCGGCCACGTCTCCTCGCCGTGGCTGCGCGGGCACGGCGGCAAGGGGGTCGCGACGGCGGCCGGCGCCATCCTCGGTTCGCATCCCTGGTGGGCGCTCATCGTGTTCGGCGCGTGGGTGCTGACCTTTGCGGTCACCCGATGGGTGGCCTTGGCCTCCGTCGTCGCCGCGACCGGCGTCCTCGTCGTGGCGGTGGCCGCGCGCGCGTCCGGCCCGGACCTGGCGTGGGCTGCGGCCATTGCATTGCTCGTCGTCGGGCGGCACCGCCGCAACTTCGCGCGCTGGTGGACAGAGCGCTCGGGTACGTCGTCGTCCACAGACCTCGAGGAGTAACGCCGTCGTGCGCTAGGCGCTGCCTACCGTGCGGCGATGCGTGACCAGGAGGAAGCCGCCGCACGGGCAAGCGCGCGCCTCGCGCATGTCCTCGGCCTGGAACCCGAGCGGGTGGGCAATCCCCCCGCGGACGCGGATGACTCCCGCCCGCCGTCGTCCGGGACCTTCCGGGACTGGGCCCGCCACGCGGACCTCCTCACGGACCCCAGTCGCCGTGGCAGCGTCGCGCTCGTCGCGGTTGCTGTCGTCGCGGTACTCGTCGCCCTCGTCCTGGTCTGGCGGGCGCGTCCGGAACCGGTCGACGCACCGCCGGTGGCCGAGCCGGTCGCGACGTCGGCCCGCGCCGGTACGCCGACGCTGCTGCTCGTCGACGTGCAGGGACTGGTCCGGCGGCCCGGCATCGTGCGGCTGCCGGCGGGCGCGCGCGTCGCCGACGCGATCGCCGCGGCCGGCGGGCTGCGGCCGGGGGCGAGCACCCAGGGTCTGAACCTCGCCCGGCGGCTGACCGACGGCGAGCAGGTGCTCGTCGGCGTACCGGCGCCGGCCGGCGGGGGAGCGGCACCCGGCGCCACGGGCGGCAAGCTCGACCTGAACCTGGCCACGGCCGAGCAGCTCGAGCAGCTGCCGGGTGTGGGGCCGGTGCTGGCGGCGCGGATCCTGGCTTGGCGCGACCAGCACGGCCGGTTCGCGTCGGTCGACCAGCTGCGCGAGGTGAAGGGCATCGGCGCGCGCACCTTCGAAGAGCTCAGCCCCCTCGTCTACGTATGACTTCCCGAGTGAACGACGACGAGCCGCGCGACGCGACGGACCTGCGGCTCGTGGCACCGGCACTGGCCGGGTGGGCCGGCGCGGGCCTGGCCGGCGCGCTGCCCCTCGCTGTGCTTCTCGGCGTTCCCGTTGCTGCGGCTCTTGCCGTGTGTGCGCGACGACGACCGCGATCCACGGTGCACATCGCTGTGGCCGGAGTCGCCTGCTATCTCGCAGGGTCCGCGGCCGTGGTCGTGCGCGGGGCGGCGCTGGACCAGGGTCCGCTGCCGGGGCTCGCCGCGCGGCGGGCGGAGGTGAGCGTCGAGCTGGTTCTCACCGG
>CAZYXZ010000022.1:15379-38650 GCA_964651395.1 uncultured Frankiaceae bacterium | reverse complement strand
CGTCGACGACCCGGTCGTGGGCCCGCTGCGACAGCAGGCCCCGTACCCCCGAGTGTCGAGCGCGGCGCCCGAAACTCCCCGCGGCGCGCCGCGACTCGGCGCCCACAACGACGAGATCTGGCGCGATCTCGTGGGACTCTCGGAGGCGGAATACGAAGCCGCCAAGAGAGCCAGGATCGTCTAGCCGGCGCAGGAGAGCGTCCGGCCGTTGACGAAGCCCCCGCGAAGCCGACTCAGGAGTGCAGCCAGCCGTGGATGACCACCGTCTCGTCGACCGCGCACGGACCGGCCAGAGCCCGGGCTTCACCGGCATCTACGACAAGTACGCCGACCGCCTGTACGACCACGCCTGGTCGGTCACGTTCGACGACGCCGCCGCGGCGGACGTGCTGCGCGCGACGACCATGTCCGCGGCCATGCGCCTCGGCGAGCTCAAGGAGCCGCACCAGCTCCGGCCCTGGCTGTTCGCGATCGCCGCCCACGAGTCGCTGCGCCGCGCGCCGAAGCCGGTCCCGCTCGCGGCCGCCGTCGCCTCCGCGGAGCCCGAGCACGTCTGGGCGGCCATGGCCGCGCTGCCGCCGAAGGACCGCACCGTGCTGTCGCTGCGCCAGCGGCAGAAGCTCGTCGGCGCCGACCTCGGCCTCGCGCTCGGCGTCTCGGCCGCCCGGGCCGAGAAGCTGCTCGACGCCTCCGTCGCCAAGGCGGCGACGACCCCGGCCGCCAACCTCGCCGTCGTGCCGCAGCGCATGGCGCCCGCGGCGCTGCGGCGCGAGATCGTCGAGGACCTCACGCTCGGCGCCGGCAAGACCGGCCGCTGGCCGCGCAACGGCTACCCGCCCCCGGTCTATGCCAGCCGGCGACCGCTGGTCCTCGCCGTCGTGCTGCTGCGGCTCGGCGCGCTCGCCTTCGCCGCCACCTCCTTCGGCTACGGCGACGACGTCGATCCGGTCGCGGTGCGGCGTACGACGTCGCCGACCCCGCTCGCGACCGCCCAAGGTCTCGGCCCGGTCATCGGCGCGACGCCGACGACCGCGCCCAGCCCCACGCCCGAGCCGAGCGCGTCACCGTCGGCGAGCGCGTCGCCGAGCGCAGCGGCGACCAGCCCGGCCCCGTCCAACCCCGCGGCGACCGGAGCCGCTCCGGCGCCGGCCGCGGGCGGCAAGCTGACGTTGAGCCAGAGCTCGATCAACCTCGGCTCGTCGACGAGCGCCGCGACGCTGGCCATGCGCGCCGACGGCGGCGACGTGAAGTGGGCGGCCACCACGACCGTGCAGGGTCTGTCCGTGAGCCCGTCCTCCGGCACGCTCCTGCGGGGCCGGCAGATGAACATCACGGTGACGATCGACCGCGACCGGTTCGGCGAGGGCTCGATCTCCGAGGCGCTGCGCCTGCGCTGGGTCGGCGGCGGGCAGAACCTGCCGATCAACGCCCGCATCGAGCGCGGCCCGACCATCAACGCCAGCGGCCCCAGCAGCATGTGCGCGGGCACGACCCGGACCGTCTCGGCCTCGGTCGCCGACGAGAGCTCGCTGAGCAGCGTGACCCTGGTGTGGGTGGTCAACGGCGCCACGAGCAGCAAGTCGATGAGCCCCTCGGGCGGGAGCTACACCGCGAGCATCGGTCCGTTCGGTGCCGGCTCGTCGGGGCACTGGTACATCACCGCGACGGACAGCCGCGGCAACAGCAGCCGCACCGGCAACGTCTCCTTCACCGTCAACGCCTGCTGATCAGCTCCAGCAGTGCCCGGCGGTCGACCTTGTCGCCTGCGGTGAGCGGTAGCGCGTCGACCACCACCAGGTCCGCGGGCAGCTTGTGCTGCGCCAACGTCGCGGCCGCGTGCCCGCACAGGTCGTTGAGCGTCGGGGCCGCACCCCGCGGCACGACGACGGCGACGCCGACCTGACCCATCACGTCGTCGTCGCGGGGCACGACCGCCACGGCCTCGACTGACGGATGGCCGGCCAGCACCGACTCCACCTCCGCCGGGAAGACGTTGTAGCCGCCGCGCACCCACATCTCGGTGCGCCGGCCGGACAGGTGCAGCCGGCCCAGCTCGTCCACCCAGCCGAGGTCGCCCGTGCGGACGAACCCGTCGTCGGTGAGCGCCTGCGCGGTGGCGACCGGGTTGCGCCAGTACTCGCTCATCACCGCGGCAGAGCGCAGCTGGACTTCACCGTCGCCGGCGATGCGCAGCTCGACGCCCGGCTGCGGGCGACCCACCGTCGTCTCCGCGTCCTCCGGCGGGTCGCCGGGATGCGTGCCGCAGCCGATGCCCGCCTCCGTGCAGGAGTAGCGCGTCGTCACCGGTACGCCGAAGCGCGCCCGCGCCGCGCGCACCAGGTCCGGCGTCGCCGGGCCGCCGCCGATGACGACGGTCCGCACGGTGGTCAGTTCGACCTCGTCCAGCACGGGGCTGGCCAGCATCAGCGCGAGCTGCGTCGGTACGCCGCTGATCGCGGTCAGGCCGAGCTCCGCCGTCGCGCGCAGCGCCTCGTCGGCTCGCCAGCGCGGCACGAGATGGGCCGTCGCCCCGGACTGGATCGAACCGGCCAGCTTCGTCATGAAGCCGAGGTGCGACAGCGACGTCGCGAACAGGCTGCGACCGCCCTGTCCCCATGCAGAGCCAGTGTCGATGTCGCGGATCGCGGCCAGCTGTCGCTCGGCGAACACCGCGCCCTTGGGCAACCCGGTCGTCCCCGACGTGAAGACGACGGCGACCGGGCGTTCCGGGTCGGCCGGCGGCTCGGCCGGCGGGTCCGTCCCGGCAGCCTCGAGCTCGGTGAGGACCGTCTCGTCCACCACCAGCCGCGGCTCGACCAGCTCCACCAGCCGCTCCTGCTCGGCCGCGGTGAGCCGGCTGTTGACCCCGGCGGTCACGGCGCCGAGCCGCGCCGCCGCCAGGTAGCAGGACGGGTAGCCGGTGCCGGTCGGCAGCCGCAGCGCCACGACGTCCCCCTCAAGGACTCCGCGGCGGTGCAGCGCCCCGGCCAGCGCCGCGCTCCGCGCCTCCAGCGCGGCGTACGTGAGCACGCCCGAGGCGTCGACGTACGCCGGCCGGTGGCCGAACCGGCGGACCGCTTCGGCGAGGATCGCGGGGAGCAGCGGGCGGGGCATGCGCCACAGGATGGCAAACCTGACGCGAGTGTCGGAGAACTACTACCCTGGCCGGGTGGCGAAGACCGCCGGGACACCGGCCACACCGCGCCGAAAGGCTGCCAAGTCGGGCGACGCCGGGCTGCGGGGCGGGGCCCCCGCGCAGGAGCGCGAGCTGCGCGCGCAGGGCCGCAAGACGATGCGCAAGCTGCTCGACGCCGGCATGGTCGTCTTCGAGAAGCGCGGGTACCACGCCGCGCGGGTGGACGACATCGTCAAGGTCGCGAAGACCTCCCACGGCACGTTCTACCTCTACTTCGCCAACAAGGAAGACCTCTTCCGCGCCCTCGCCGTCGACGTGGCCGACGCCATGGTGAAGCTGGCCGACGACCTCGGCGAGATCACGCCGGACGACGCGGGCTACGCCGCGATCCGCGACTGGCTCGGCCAGTTCACCGACCTCTACTTCCACTACGGCCCGGTGATCCGGGCGTGGACCGAGGCGGAGCTGTCCGGCAACGACCTGGCCAACCTCGGCACGGACGTGCTGCGCTCGTTCGGGCGCGGGCTCGCCGCGCGGATCGAGAAGACCGCACCGCCGGACATCGACCCGCAGATCGCCTCGCTGGCCTTCCTCGCGATGGTCGAGCGGTTCAACTACCTCGTGCTCTCCGGCCAGGCGCGCTTCGAGCGCGAGGCGATGCTCGACACGCTGGCGGCGATCACGCACGCCGGGCTGTTCGGGGGTCAGCACACGCGACGCTCCGTCGCGATCGCCCGCTAGCGGACATGGACCTCGAGCTCAGTCGCGAGCAGGACGAGCTGCGCCGTTCCGCGCGTGAGCTGCTCGACAAGGAGTGCCCGCCCGCCGTCGCCCGCGCGATGGCCGAGAAGGGCGAGCAGCCGGACCGGCTGTGGGCGACGTTCGTGGAGCTCGGCTGGCCGGCGCTCGGCATACCGGAGTCGTGCGGTGGGCTCGGTCTCGGCACCGTCGAGCTGGCCGTGGTGCTCGAGGAGCTCGGCCGGCACCTGGCGCCCGGTCCGTTCGTGGCGACCGCCACGACGTACGTGCCGTTGCTGCTGGCCTGCCCCGCGACGCCGGAGCGCGACGCCCTGCTGGCCGCGGCGGCCGAGGGCGGCACGGGCACGGTCGCGATCGCGGAGTCTCCGGACCAGTGGCCGTCCCCGCCGCTCGCCACGACAGCGCAGTCGTCGCGGGGCCAGTGGCTGCTGGACGGCCGCAAGGAGCAGGTGCTCGACGGCGCCACCGCCGAGCGGGTCGCCGTCGTCGCGCAGGTCTCGGACGGCTCGCAGGTGGTCGCGGTGGTCGAGGCCGGGGCGGCCGTCGTCCACGACGTCGCCGCGGTCGACGGCACGCGGCCGTTTGCCGCCCTGGACTTCCGCGGTGTCGCGGTAGCTCCCGAGCGCGTCTTCCCGGTCGATGCGCACGGCCTGTGCCGCGCGTTCGACGTCGCCGCGCTGGCCGTCGCCGTCGAGTGCGTGGGCGTATGTCAGGCAGTCCTCGACATCGTCCTCGACCACGTGAAGAACCGGCACCAGTTCGGCGTGCCGATCGGCTCGTTCCAGGCCGTGAAGCACAAGGCGGCGGACATGTTCGTCGTGCTCGAGCGCGCCCGTGCGACGGCGTACGCCGCGGCGCTGGCCGTCGACGAGAGCGACGAACGCGACCGGTCGCTCGCGGTGTCGATGGCCAAGTCGGCAGCCGGCGACGCACAGCTGCTGATCGCGCAGGACGGCATCCAGCTCATGGGAGGCATCGGTTACACGTGGGAGCACGACATGCACCTGTTCGCGAAGCGGGCGAAGTCCGGCGCCGCCGCGTTCGGCTCACCGCGCTGGCACCGCGCCCGCATCGCCGGTCTGATCGGCCTGTGATGCGCTTCTCGCTGCTCGGCCTGGCCCTGGTCACCGCCGTGGGCGTCGGCGCCTGCTCGGACGACAAGGAGCCCGAGGCCGCACCTGCCCCGACCATCGGGGCCGCCACCGGCGCCGGGCCGACCGGTGTGGCCACCGGAGCTCCGATGCCGATCGTCAGCGCGTCGGCCCCGAGTGTCGGCGAGTGCGTGCCGGGCACTCCGCCGGCGAAGCCGGCGCTCACGGGGACGTTCGCGGTGACCTACACCGCCCAGGAGCTCGAGGAGCGCGGCGACCTCAGCGCCGAGGACGTCAAGGAGGACACCGGATCGTTCACCCTGCGGCTGAAGTCCGACGGCAGCTGGCGGTGGGACGAGGACGACGGCCAGGGCCGGTTTCCGTACGGCGCGGGCTTCTACACCGCCCACGGCGGCCGTGCGGCGCTGGTCATCTCCGAGCCGAAGGAGCTGATCGGCATCGTCCAGTGCCTGGCCTACACCCGCGCTAGCGACTCGGTCGCCTTCCGCGTCATCGCCCCCGACATCCCCGGCTTCAAGGCCTTCTGGGGCCACAAGCCCTGGCGCGAGAAGTCTTGAGCCGTCGGGCGCTGGTCACCGGGGCGACGTCGGGGATCGGACGCGCGATCGCGCGGCGGCTCGCCGCCGACGGGCTGCGCGTCGTCGGCAGCGGCCGGGACGCCACGCGCGGCGCCGCACTCGACGCCGAGGGCATCCGCTTCCTCTCCGCGGACCTGGCCGAGGACGGCGCACCCGACGCACTCGTCGCGCGTGCGGTCGAGCACCTCGGCGGGGTCGACGTGCTCGTCTGCAGCCACGTCGCCAGCACCGGCTCGTACAGCGGCCCACTCGGCGACGTCGACCCGGCGGACTGGGAACGGCAGATCCGCGTAGACCTCACGTCGGTCGCCATGACCGTGCGCGCCGCGCTGCCGCACCTGCAGAGCAGCGCCGGCGCGGTCGTCCTGCTGTCCTCACGCGCCGGCGCGCGGGGCACGCCGGGACTCGCGGCGTACTCGACGGCCAAGGGCGGCATCGAGGCGCTGGCCCGGTCGGTCGCCGTGGACTACGCGCGTGACGGCGTGCGCTGCAACGTCGTCAGCCCGGGCTTCGTGCCCAACGCGGCGCGGCCCGAGCCGGACCTCGCGCGGCGCGAGGCGATGCAGCTGCTCCCGCTGGCCACGGACGACCAGGTGGCCGCCACCGTCGCCTGGCTGGCCGGCCCGGAGTCGGCGATCCTGACCGGCCACGTGCTGCCGGTCGACGGCGGCGGCACCATCGCGCGCGCGAAGTCGCTCGGCTGATGCATCCGCGGCTGTCGGTCAGCGCCATCTGCACCCTGAACCAGCCGCTGGACGAGGACCTCGCGTTCTGGGAGGCCGAGGGCATCACGCGGGTCGGCCTGACGATGCGCAAGCTCGACGCCGCCGGCCGCGCGCTCTCCGCCCAGCGGATCCGCGACAGCGGGCTGCATGTCACGAACGTCCTGGCGCTCTCGCCGTTCCACCTCGACCGGCCGGCCGAGTGGCCGCGCCAGCGGGAGGCGCTGCTCGCCGCCGTCGTCGCGGCGGCCACGGTGCGCGCCGACTGCCTGGTCACCACGACCGGTACGGCGGGCCGGCTGCCGTGGGAGGACGCCGCGGACGCGCTCGCCGAGGCGCTCGCACCGGTGCTCGAGGCCGCGCACCGGGCGCGCGTGCCGCTCGTGCTCGAGCACACGCATGCGCTCCGTGCCGACATCGGCTTCCTGCACACGCTCCGCGACGCGATCGACCTGGCCCGACGCCTCGACGTCGGCGTCTGCCTGGAGGTGCAGGCCTGCTGGGCCGAGCGCGGCCTCGGCGACACCATCGCCGCCGGCGTCGACCGGATCCGCCTCGTGCAGGTCAGCGACTTCCGGATCGGCACGCTCGCGACGCCGGACCGGGTCGCCGTCGGCGACGGCGATCTCCCGCTCGCGCGGATCGTCGAGGAGCTGACCGGGGCGGGCTACTCCGGCAGCTTCGACCTGGAGCTGATCGGCCCGCGGATCGAGGCGGAGGGGTACGCCGAGCCGATCCGCCGTAGCCTTGCCGCCATGACCCGCTTGCTGGAGGACTAGTGGAGCGCGAAGTTCTCCTCACCGGCATCGGCGGCCAGGGCGTGCAGCTGGCGGCGCAGGTCCTCGCGCTCGCCGCGGCGCACGACGGCCGCGACGCGATGGTCTTCGGCGTCTACGCCGGCATGATGCGCGGCGGCAACTCCGACTCCACCGTTGTCATCGCGGACGGCAAGGTCGTCGCGCCGCCGATCGTGTCGCGGGCCTGGTCCGCGATCGGCCTGCACGCGACGTACTGGCCGGGCGCCGCCGAACGTCTGCGGCCTGGGGGTATCGCAGTGGTCGCGACCGGTGTCGGCGGTGCGGCCGACGGCGTGACGACTGTGGAGGTCGACGCGGTCGGCATCGCGGCAGGGCTGGGCTTCCCGCTCGGCACCGGCCTAGTGCTGACCGGCGCGTACCTGAAGGCGACCGGGCTGGTCTCGCTCGAGGCAGCGACCGCGGCGATCGGCGATGCGCTGCCGCCGTACCGGCACCAGCACCTGCCGGCCAACGTCGGCGCGCTGCAGGCGGGCTACGACGCGCTCCCCGGCGTCGTCGTCCCGGCGTGGGAGCTGGTGAGCGCGTGAGTCTGGGGACTGTCCACATCGACACCGAGACCTGCAAGGGCTGCGACCTCTGCATCCCGGTGTGCCCGCCGCACGTGCTGTCGATGAGCAGCGTCACCAACGCCGTGGGCTACCGGTACCCGCTGCTGGTCGACGGGTGCACGGGCTGCGGCCGGTGCCAGGCGATCTGCCCCGACTTCTGCCTCACCGTCGAGCGGTTCGAGTGAGCGAGGTGAAGCTGCTCGAGGGCAGCGCGGCCATCGCCGAGGCGGCCATCGCGGCCGGCTGCCGGTTCTTCGCCGGCTACCCGATGACGCCGTTCACCGAGGTGCTGGAGAACCTGGCCAAGCGGCTGCCCGAGGTCGGCGGCGTGTGCATCAACGCGGAGAGCGAGCTCGAGGCGGTCGGCATGGCCTGGGGCGCGGCGGCCACCGGCGCGCGCGCCGCGACCGGCTCGGTCGGCCAGGGCCTGTCGCTCATGCAAGAGTCGCTGGCCGAGATGGCGCTCGCCCACCTGCCGGTCGTCGTCTTCAACATGTCGCGCGGGCAGAGCGACTACTTCCAGGCCACCCGGGGCGGCGGCCACGGCGACTACCGGCACATCGTGCTGGCGCCGGCCGACGTCGCGGAGGCGGCCGAGCTGACCCAGCTCGCCTTCCACCTCGCCGACCTGTGGCGCATCCCCGTCCTCGTCTACGGCGACTACCTCATCGCGCACACCGCGCAGACCGTGCGGATCGAGCCGATCGACTTCGGCCCACTGCCGGCCAAGGACTGGGCGGTCGACGGCGGCCTTGGCGGCTCGGGCCGCTCGCGGCTGGTCTCCTCGCTCGGCTTCCCGAAGCACGGCCAGACCGGCCCGGGCATCGAGCACGTCGCGCAGGAGCTGGTCGACAAGCAGGTGCAGGTGGCCGTCGCCGAGCAGCGTTCGGAAGCGGTGGACTGCGACGACGCGGAGCTCGTGGTCGTGGCGTTCGGCACCGCGGCGCGGTTCGCGGCGTACGCCGTGCGCACTCTGCGCGCCGAGGGCGCGAAGGTCGGGCTGTTCCGCCCCATCACCTTGTGGCCGTTCCCGGCGCAGGCACTGCGCGACGCGACGTCGTCGGCTGGCTCCGTGGCCGTCTTCGAGAACAACGCCGGCCAGATGGTCGAGGACGTGCAGCTGTCACTGCTGGGCAGCGTGCCCATCTCCTCGATCGGCGGCATCTCCACCGACTCCAGCGGCTTCGGGGTCGGCCCCATGTACGACACCGAGGTCGTGACTGGTCGGCTCCGTGCCGCGGTGGCCGCCGCAGGGCTCGAGGACGGAAGAGTGCTGACATGACGACGACCCCGGCGAAGCCCGACCTGCTACTGACCTCCGAGCACCACCTCTGCCCCGGCTGCGGCGAGCCGCTCCTGGTGCGGCTGCTGCTCGAGTGCCTCGGCGAGCTCGACGTGGTCCAGCGCACGATCGGCGTACCCGGCATCGGCTGCTACACCGCGTTCTCCGGCTCGCTCGACATCGACCTCGTGCAGGCACTGCACGGCCGCGCGCCGTCGGTGGCCACCGGCGTGAAGCGCATGAAGCCGGACGCGGTCGTCTTCACACTGCAGGGCGACGGCGACATGGTCAACGAGGGGCTGCAGGAGGTCCTGCACACCGCTGCGCGCGGTGAGGCGGTGACCTGCGTGCTGCTCAACAACGGCGTGTTCGGCGAGACCGGCGGCCAGATGACCGCGACCAGCGCGCTCGGCCAGCGCACGAAGACGTCGCTCGACGGCCGCGACGCGGCCTACCACGGCTGGCCGATCCGGATCGCTGAACTCATCGCGCAGCTCGACGGGGCGGCGTATGTCGCGCGCGGGTCGGTGCACAACCCCGGTGCGATGAGCCGGACGAAGACGATGATCCGCAAGGCGTTCGAGGCGCAGCTGGCCGGTGGGTTCTCGTTCGTCGAGGTGCTGACGATGTGCCCGACCGGGTGGTTCGTGCCGACCGGCGACGGGCCGGAGTACCTCGACAGCACGCTGGGCCAGGTCCACCTGTTCGGTGAGCTCAAGGGCGGCACCACCTGAGCGGGCGGCTCGAGGGCCGGGTCGCGTTCGTCACCGGCGGCAGCCGCGGCATCGGCGCGGCCATCGCGCGCGCGTTCACCGCAGAGGGTGCCAGGGTCGGCGTCCTCGCCCGGCGCGGCGCCGAGGAGGTCGCGGCGGAGATCGGCGGCCTCGGCTTCGCGGCGGACGTCACGGACGAGGCGGCCGTCGGCGCCGCGGTCGACGCCACCGCCGCGGAGTACGGCGGCCTCGACGTCCTGGTGGCCAACGCCGGCCGGCTGTGGCTGGCGCCGACTGCGGACACCCCGCTGGCGCAGTGGCAGCGGACCGTCGAGGTGAACCTCACCGGCGTCTTCCTCGCCACCAAGGCAGCACTGCCGCACCTCGTTGCGCGGGGAGGTGGCTCGCTCATCGCGCTGACCACCAGCGGCGTGGGCATGACCGACCTCGGCGCCAACGCCTACTGGGTCGCCAAGGCGGGCGTCGAGCGCTACTACGCTGGCCTGGCCCACGAGCTGCGCGGGCACGACATCGCCGTCAACTGCCTGTGCCCGCCCGGAGTCGTGCTGACCGAGGGCTGGCAGGCCGGCGGGAAGGGCCTCGAGGTGCCTCCGGAGATGGTCGTGGACGCCGGTGTCGTGGCCGAGGCCGCCGTACTGCTCGCCCTGAAGCGGGCGTCGTAGTGGACTTCACCTACCCGCCCGAGGCGGAGGAGTTCCGCGCGGAGATCCGCGCGTGGCTCGAGACGCACCTGACCGACCGGTTCCGCGGTCTCACGATGCTCGACCCGAGCGCCGAGGACATCGCGGTCTACAAGGAGTGGCTCGCGCTGCTGGTGGACGCCGGCTACGCCGCGCTGTCCTGGCCGGTCGAGTACGGCGGGCGCGCGGCCGGGGTCATGGAGCAGGTCGTGCTCGCCGAGGAGATGAGCCGTGCGGGAGCCCCGGGCCACCTCAACGCGTTGGGCCTGTCCAACATCGCGCCGTCGATCATGGCGTTCGGCACCGACGAGCAGAAGCGCACGCTGCTCCCGCGGATGCTGCGCGCTGACGACATCTGGTGCCAGGGCTTCTCCGAACCCGGTGCCGGGTCTGACCTTGCGTCCCTGAAAACTCGCGCGGTGCGCGACGGCGACGACTACGTCGTCAACGGCCAGAAGGTCTGGACGACGGTCGGCCACATCGCGTCGTACTGCGAGCTGCTGGTGCGCACCGACCCGGACGCGCCGAAGCACAAGGGCATCAGCTGCCTGCTGGTCGACATGACGCTGCCCGGCGTCGAGGTCCGCCCACTGGTCACCATCACCGGCGACCGCGAGTTCAACGAGATCTTCTTCACCGACGTCCGCGTACCGGTCACGGCGCTACTCGGCCCGGAGAACGAGGGCTGGCGGGTCGCGATGAACACGCTGACGCACGAGCGGGGCGGCGTCGTCGCGCTGCACCTCGGTGTACGGAAGAAGATCCGCGAGCTGCTGGAGCTGGCCAAGGTCACGCCGTACGGCGACGGCACGGCCGCCGAGCACCTGGTCGTGCGCCAGGAGCTGGCCCGGGTCTTCCTGCTCGGTGAGTACCTCAGGCTGCTCTCGGATCGCGTGGTCGCCAACGAGCTGCAGG
The DNA here is from genome assembly GCA_964651395.1 of uncultured Frankiaceae bacterium. Taxonomy (GTDB): domain Bacteria; phylum Actinomycetota; class Actinomycetes; order BP-191; family BP-191; genus CAZYXZ01. The sequence continues at coordinate 27,366 of CAZYXZ010000022.1, read as the reverse complement.
GCAAGGAGCAGGGGCCGGAGGCGAGCCTCGGCAAGCTGGTGTGGAGCGAGCTCGAGGCGAAGCTCTCCGAGGTGGCGGCGCTCGTGCTCGGACCGGACGCGATGATCGGCGAGTGGGGCCGGTCCCGGCTCTACGCCCGGGCGCTGTCCATCGCCGGCGGCACCACGCAGATCAACAAGCAGATCGTCGCCACGCGCGTCCTCGGCCTGCCGAAGTCCTAGGGCTGTCCCACCGTCACCGTGGACGGGGCCCGCAGCAGCAGCGTGCGGATCTCGTCCCCCAGGGTGAGCGCGAGGCGGGCCGTCGGGGTGAACCGGTCAGGGTGCACGTGAGCGCCCAGCCAGGAGGTCTGGCAGATGCGCGTGATGTAGTCCACCGGCCAGGACACCGACGCACCGCGTTCCAGCGCGTAGCGGCCGGCTCGCGAGGTTCCGAAGTGGCCGACCGCCTCGCCGTTGCGCTGGTTCTCCAGCGACGGGAACGGGCCGTAGCGGACCGCGAAGACGAGCCCTCGCCCCGACACGTTGGTGACGCGGACCAGTCCGGTCGCCCGGCCACGCGGCTGGATCTGCTGGGTGGGTGCGTCCAGCGTGACCTCGAGCTCCTCGAACGCGCTGAAGCTGGAGGCGGGCGGGTGGCTGGACAGGCCCAGCCACGAGCAGCTGGTGGCCGGCGGGGGCGTCTGGACCCAGACGTGCCAGATCTGGGAACGCTGGGACGGCGCGCCCGCGGTCGCGGTGCTCACCACGAGGTAGTCCGTCGACGTGGTCGGCCGCCGGCCGAAGTAGAAGGTGCCGCTGCTCCGGTACTCGCTCGTGGTCACGGTGGCGACCCGCGTCCACGGGCCGGGACGGGTCCGCTCGAAGAGCGTGACGGGGACACCGGGCAGCCCGCAGATCCCGCGCTTGAGCTCCCCGCCGAGATGGACCGTGCCGGGGCGGCGCGTGTCGACGGTCGCCGTCCCGGACAGCGACAGCTTCGGCTCGGGGAACGTCTCGCAGCGGGGGTCCGCGAGGGCGGGCGACGGGAGTGTGCCGATCAGGGCGGTGGCCAGCAGGAGGACGGCGGCACGGCGCATGGGATCAGAATGGACGATCGCTACGGATCTGTCTCACTCTCAGCGCGACTGGGGAACCGGCGTACGCCGGGGGCGTCCGAGCGGCGTGAAATTCGTGCCGGAAAAGCGGCCAACCTCCCTTCCCTGGCGTGCGCACCGAGGGGCAGACTCGGCCCGCTCGGGTCAGCGTTGATCTTGGGAGGCACCGTGTCCGGTAAGCGCCGCATCCTCTCCGCCGTCGCCTTGGGCGTCGGGCTGGCCCTGCTCATGCCGGCCGAGACCGGGCTCGCCGCAGCACGGCCCCGCGGCCTCTGCCCGAAGCCCTTCGCCGACCCGCGGATGAGCCTGCGGCTGAGCACGAACAACGTGCGCGTGGGCGAGCACCTGACGCTGGCGGGGAACCTGGTCCGCAACGGCTGCCCGATCCCCGGCCAGCTGGTCGGCTTGTTCACGCGTGAGGGCCCCGGCCCGTTCACGTTCCAGGCCTCCCGCGTGACCGACGCGCGGGGAGAGGTGCAGTTCCGTCGCAGCGCCTCGCGCTCGTTCGACGCGATGCTGATCTTCTCCAAGACCGCGACGTACGCACGGACCGAGTCCCGCGTCGTGCACGTGACGGTCACCAAGCAGGCGCCGCCCAAGATCATCTACCTGGCCGGCTGCCACCTGCCGAAGTCGCTGCCGATCGGCTACAAGGCGCCGACCGGCGTACGCGTGGACCTGCTCCTCGACGAGCGCTCCGTGCGGGCCGGCGACACGCTCACCGGCGCGGTGAAGATCACCAACTACCTGCCTGACCCGCTCGTGATCGACGAGGTCGAGGGCGCCCGCGCGGCCATCCTGCAGAACATCAAGACCGGCGAGCTGGCCACCCCGACGTACTTCACGGATGCGGTCAGCATCGTCCGCAAGACGATCCGGCCGCGCCGGTCGATCTCGGTGCCCATCGCGATCAAGACGGTCACGTGCCAGGACCCGGTCCTGGGCCCGCGCATCCATGCGGGGACCTACGACGTGATCGCCTCGGTGGAGCTCACCGTGCTCGGCGTACGCACCACCTGGGTCCCCGACGTGAAGACCGTGAAGGTCACCAACTGACCCCCTAAAGCGGATCTCACGTACCAGAAAGGGTCGCTTTTCGACCCCTGTTGGTACGTGAGATCCGGAAGGGGTGGGGCGGGGGCTGGCTAGACGGGGTTGTCGGTCAGGGCGAAGGTGACCTGCTTGACCTCGGTGAAGGCCTCGATGGAGCCGAAGCCGCCCTCGCGGCCCAGGCCGGACTGCTTGTAGCCGCCGAACGGGATGTTGGGGCGGATCGAGTACTGGTTGACGCCCACGGTGCCCGTACGCAGCTGCTGCGCGACCCGGATGGCCCGCTTCACGTCGCCGGTCTGCACGCCGGCGCCGAGCCCGTACGGCGAGTCGTTGGCGATGCGGATCGCCTCCTCCTCGGTGTCGAACGGGATCACGGCCAGCACGGGCCCGAAGATCTCCTCGCGGGCGATGGTCATGGAGTTGTCCACGTCGGCGAAGAGCGTGGGCTCCACGAAGTTGCCGGCCGCCACGTCACCGCCCGCCCGGCCGCCGCCGGTCACGATGCGCGCGCCCTGCTCCTGGCCGCTCTCGATGTAGCCCATCACCTTGTCGAGCTGGCGCGTGTTGATGATGGGGCCGGAGGTGGTCGTGGGGTCGAAGGGGTCGCCGAACTTGATCATCCCGGCCAGCAGCGCGGCCTTCTCGAGGAACGCGTCGTAGATCGAGCGGTGCACCAGCGCCCGGGTCTGGCAGACGCAGCCCTGGCCGGACAAGCCCATCGAGACCATGCCGAACGCCGTCATCGCGGCCATGTCGAGGGACGGCACGTCGGGGAAGACCAGGTTGGCGCTCTTGCCGCCGAGCTCGAGCGAGACCCGCTTGATGTCGTGGGCGCTCGCCTCGAGGATCCGCGACCCCACCAGCCGTGAGCCGGTGAAGGTGATCTTGTCGACGCCGGGATGGGTGATCAGCGCCTCGCCGGTCGGCGTACCGGGGCCCGGCACCAGGTTGAAGACGCCCGGCGGCAGGCCGGCCTCCTCGAGGATCGCGGCGAGCTCGAAGACGGCGAGCGAGGCGAACTCCGACGGCTTGAGCACGATCGTGCAGCCCGTGGCCAGTGCCGGCGCGACCTTCTGCGCGAAGAGCATGAGCGGCGCGTTCCACGGGATGATCGCGGCCACGACGCCGACCGGCTCGCGCAGGGTCATCGTGAACGTGTCCGAGCCCGCGTAGTCCGGGTACGTCTGGCCGGTGATCTTGTCGATCCACCCGGCGTGGTGGTCGAAGATCCCGGCCACCATCTCCGCGGAGACCTGGTCCATCGCGGAGAACGTCAGCGGCATCCCGTTGTCCAGCGTCTGCAGCGCGTTGAGCCGGTCGGCCCGCTCGTGCACCAGGTCGACGATCCGCCGCATCACCGCGATCCGCTCGCGCGCCTTCATCCGGGGCCAGGGGCCCTCGTCGAACGCCGTCCGCGCGGCCCGGACGGCGCGGTCCACGTCGGCCGCGCTGGCCGTCTGGAACGTCACGACGTCCTCGTTGCTGGCCGGATGGACGTGCGTCCACGTCGAACCGTCGCCGGAGTCGCTCCAGGCGCCGTCGACGAAGAGCTGGCCTTCCTTGACGCCGAGGGCGTCGCGGTGCGAGAGCACGGAGAGGGTCATGGGTGCCGGCCGCCTTTCCCTGACATGAGTGTCAGGCTGTATCGTGCCACCACTTCCACTGCAGAACGTAAGGGGATCCCGCATGGGCGCGCTCGACGGCAAGGTAGCGATCATCACCGGAGCAGGCCGCGGTATCGGCCGCGCGCACGCGCTGCTCTTCGCGGCCGAGGGCGCGAGCGTCGTCGTCAACGACCCGGGCGGCGAGTGGGACGGCGAGGGCACGGACAACCGCCCCGCCCAGAGCGTGGTCGACGAGATCACCGCGGCCGGCGGCAAGGCGGTCGCGAACTTCGACAGCTGCTCGTCCTGGGCCGGGGCCGAAGGCCTGGTGAAGCAGGCCGTCGACACCTTCGGCGACCTCAACATCCTCGTGAACAACGCCGGCATCCTGCGCGACAAGATGGCCTTCAACATGAGCGAGTCCGACTGGGACTCGGTCATCGACGTCCACCTGAAGGGCCACTTCGCCCCGGCGCACTTCGCCATCTCGTACTGGCGCGGCAAGAGCAAGGCCGGCGAGGAGGTCTACGGGCGGATCATCAACACCGCGTCCGAGTCCGGGCTCTTCGGCAACGCCGGCCAGGCCAACTACGCCGCAGCGAAGGCCGGCATCGCCGCGCTCTCGATCGTCTTCGCCCGTGAGTGCGCGAAGATGGGCGTCACCTCCAACGCGATCGCGCCGCGCGCCCGTACGCGCATGACCGAGGGCACCTTCGGCGAGTTCGGCAAGCCGGCCGAGGAGGGCGGCTTCGACCCGATGGCGCCGGAGAACATCTCCCCGCTGGTCGCATGGCTCGCCTCCCCGGACGCCGCCGACGTCACCGGCCAGGTGTTCATCATCTGGGGCGACGAGGTCACGGTCGCCAACGGCTGGAGCGGCGCGGGCGTCATCAAGGGCGAGGGCACCCGGGCGTTCACGGTCGAGGAGCTCGCGGAGAAGAAGAAGGAGCTCTTCGCCACGCGCGACTCGGGCGTCCCGCCCTTCGGCGTCCCGCTCCCCCCGGTCAACTAGCCCCGAAAGCGCGAAAGCCGAGACGGCGCACATGGCGGTCATCCCCGACCAGCTGCGCCGGCTGGTCGCGTTGGTGCCCGACGAGATCGGCTTCACCGTCGTCGGCCACCACGACCTGACCTTCCGCGAGTGGGACTCGGCGGCGTCCCGCCTCGCGCGCGGGCTGATCGCCCGCGGCGTGGGCAAGGGCGACCGGGTCGCGCTCGTCCTCCGCCCCGACGACGGCAGCCAGTTCGTCATCGCGCACACGGCGGCGCACAAGGCCGGTGCGGTGGTCGTCCCGGTGAACGTGCGGCTCTCTCCGTCGGAGATCGGCGGCATCCTCGCCCACTGCGAGCCCGCGGCGGTCATCGTCTCCGACGAGCTGGCCCACCTGATCGCGGCGGCGCCGCCGGTGCCCACCGTCCTCACACTGTCCGAGATGCCCGACGCGATGGACGACGACGACAGCGACATCCAGGTCGACGCCGACCTCGACGACCTCGCCGAGATCCTCTACACGTCGGGCACCACCGGTACGCCGAAAGGCGTCGCGATCCGGCACGGCAACTCCGCGATGCAGGTGCTCACCGAACCGAGCTGGTCGGGCGGCCGGTGGCTGCACGCGTCGCCGATGTTCACCTTCGCCGGGCTGACCTTCGTCTACCAGCCGATGCGCATGGGCATGCGCACGGTGTACCTGCCGAAGTTCGACGCCGACACGTGGCTCGACCTGGTCGACGAGCACAAGCCGATGGCCGCGTTCCTCGTCCCCGCGATGGCCGAGCTGCTGGCCAAGCACGAGCGCTTCGCCCAGGCCGACCTGTCGTCACTGTTCATGGTGTCGGTCGGCTCCGCGCCGGTCGCGCCGTCGACGCTGCAGCTGTTGCAGGCGGCGATGCCCAACGCCGGCATCTCCAACAGCTACTCGATGACCGAGGCGGGGACGGCGTACTTCGTGCTGCCGAAGGGCGAGCTCGACAACCACCCCGGCTCCTGCGGCCTGCCGATACCGCCGACCCGCGTACGCATCCTGCGGGAGGACGGCAGCGACGCCGACGTCGACGAGGTCGGCGAGGTGGTCGTGCAGCCGGCCGGCAAGGCGCGCGAGTACTACCGCGACCCGGACGCGACGGCGGCGCTGTGGCAGGACGGCTGGCTCTACTCCGGCGACCTCGGCCGGCTGGACGCCGACGGCTACCTCTACATCGTCGGGCGCAAGAAGGACATGATCATCCGCGGCGGCTACAACGTGTACGCGATCGACGTGGAGGCAGTGCTCTACGAGCACCCCGCGGTCCTCGAGGCCGCCGTCGTCGGAGTCCCGCACGACGTCCTCGGCGAGGACATCGCGGCGTACGTCGTCCTGCGCGACGACACCACGCTGACCGCTGAGGAACTGCTGGCTCACTGTGCCGAACGGCTGGCCGACTACAAGCGGCCGCGTGCCGTGCGCTTCCTCCCCGCACTCCCGCGCAACGCCACGGGCAAGGTCCTCAAGCGTGACCTCGTGGATACGCGACCCTGAGGCCCCTCGCGCGTTAGACCGGGTAAGGGGGTGGTGATGGACCGTGCTCAGGCCGCGAACGCGCTGGTCGCCGACATCGACCGGCTGCTCACGCGTGCCCGCGCAGGCTTCCGCGAGGTCGTCCCCGAGCTGGACAACTTCCCCCCCGACGTCACCGACCAGCTGGTGCGCGCGACGCGGCTGACCGTGCAGGCCTTCTCGCGGTACCTGCGCGAGGGCGCGCTGCTGACCGAGGACCGCCACATGTTGGCGGCGGAGACGCACATCGACGACTCGCCCGACCGGCTGCTGACCGAGGAGCAGGTCCGGTCGCTCACCCTCGCGATGCTCGCCGCGATGAGGGCCTTCGCGCCCGGAGCGGACGAGCTGGGCCGGTGGTGGGCCGAGTTCATCCAGGAGGCGACGCGACCGCAGCAGACCGTCTCGATGATCCATCTCGACCAGGCACTCGCCGAGCTCGAGGCGGAAGACGCCGACATCGCCTGATCTACCGCGATAATCCCGGCATGGGCCTCCAGCTGCACGGCGTGACGGTCGACTGCCACAGGCCCCTCTCCCTCGCTCGGTTCTGGGCGGCCGCGCTCGGCTGGCCGGTGCCGGAGTACGGCGAGAAGGAGTTGGCCTGGCTGCGCGAGCAGGGCGTCGACGACCCCGAGGACGACCCGGCCGTGCCGTTGTTCGCTCCCGATCGCAGCGGTCCGCGACTGCTCTTCCTCGCCGTGCCCGAGGGCAAGACGGTGAAGAACCGGATGCATCTCGACGTACGCCCGACCACCTCGATGCGCGAGGAGGTGGAGCGCCTCACGTCACTGGGCGCCAGCGTCGTCGTTGAGGTCTCCGACTGGGGTCAGACCTGGACCGTCATGCGTGACCCCGAAGGCAACGAGTTCTGCGTCGAACGCGCGAAGGGCGAGACCTAGGTGAAGCGCATCCTGCTGGTGGCTGCGGCGGTCCTCGTCGCGACCGCACCGGCGGCCGGCCACGCCGCGCCGAAGCCGAAGAAGGTGACCCGCACCGTCACCCTCGACTACACGCTGTTCTGCGGCGCGCATTCCGTCGCGGCGGACGCGTCCTTCACCAGCGGCGGCTGCGCCGAGACCGGCCGCCTGACCGTGGCGGCGAAGAAGACCGAGAAGTACGTGACCTTCACCGCGGTGGACCAGTCGGGGACGCCGGTCGGCATCCAGTACTGGCAGAACGACGACTACGACGCCGCCCAGTACGCATGCGACAAGGGCGCCGCCAAGACCAGCAAGGGCGGCGGCACGTACGACTTCGCGATCTCCGTGTCGCCGGACTGCCCGGGTCTGCCGCTCGGCGGCACCCTGACCGTGAAGCTGTCCAACCTGCCCTGACGTCGCTTCAGCTGACGACCGTGACGTCGCCCAGCGGCGACAACGCGGGAACGATCGACTCCGCACTGCCGACGGCGACGATCGTGAGGTCGTCGAGGACGACGTGGCCACGGAGCGCTGCGTCCAGCTCCTCGATGGTCGCGCCTCGGATGCCGTCGAGGTAGTGGTCGGTCCATCCCGGCCCGATGCCGGCGCCGGCCAGCGCGGTCAGGTGGCCGGCGATGGCACGTGGTGTCTCCCACCGCAGCGGTGCGACGCCGGCGAGGTAGTCGGCTGCCTTCTCGCGCTCGTCGTCGGTGAGGCCGTCGCGGTCGGCGGTCTCGACGACGCCCAGCAGGTCGGCGACGGCGGGGACGGTGGACGGCGTGTCGACGGAGCCGTAGACGACGAACGTGCCGTGGGTCCGTTCCGGCCGCTGCACGGCGCGGATCCCGTACGTGTAGCCCTTCTCCTCCCGGAGCAGCGAGTCGATCCGTGAGGTCAGCGTGCCGCCCAGGATGTACGTCGCGACCTCGAGTGCGGGGTAGTCCGGCGACTGGCGCGTGACCGTCGGCCGGCCGAGCGCGAGCTGCGTCTGCACCGCATCGGGCCGGTCGACGACGACGAGGCGCCGGCCAGGCTGCCGCTCGGCGGCCTGCGCCGAGTGGGTCGTGACGTCGACCGACGGCCAACCGCCGAGGGTCGCCTCGAGCAGCGCCTCGACGTCGTGCTCCCGTAGGTCACCGGCGATGACCACCGTGGCGCTGCGCGGGTCGGCGTACCCGGCGTAGAACGACGCCACATCCGCTCGGGAAAGCCCGGCGACGGTCTGCTCGGCGCCGCCGCGCGGCTGTGCCGGCCTGCTGCCCGGCGCGTAGAGGGCGGCGGCGAGCTCGATCTCCGCGCGCCGGCCGGGTGAGGCGAGGTCCTGGGTGATCTCGTCCAGGCGCTCGGCGACTGCGCGGTCCACCTCGCTCTCCGCGAAGGCCGGCGAGATGACCGCCTCGGCGAGCAGGGCCAGCCCGGTCGACAGCCGCGAGCCGGGCACCTGGAGGACCGCGGCCAGGCCCCCGTAGCCGGCGTCGGTGTGCAGCGAGGCGCCCTGCCGCTCCAGCGCCTCGGCGAAGGCCTCCGCGTCGCGCAGCTCGGTACCTTCGGTGAGCGTGCGGGCGGCGATCGTCGCCACGCCCTCACGGCCGCGCGGTTCCGCGTCGAGCGGCGCGTCGGCCAGGACGCTGACGGCGACCAGCGGCTTGCCCGGGACGTGGCACTGCAGGACGCGTACGCCGTTGCCGAGCGTGAGCTGAGTGACCGCCGGGAAGCGCCAGTCCCCGGCGCGCCCCACCTCGGGACGGGGCAGGACGGCGTACCCGGTCACGCGGACTCTCCGTCGAGCCGGTACTCGAGCAGCGCGCGGCTCTGCGGCTGCAGCCACTCCGCCGCGACCCGCTGGACGTCGTCGGTCGTCACGGCGGCGACGTCGTCCAGCGTCCGGTTCACGCGGTCCGGGTCGCCGAAGAGCATCGCCTGGCGGCTCAGCTCGTCCGCGAGCCCGGACGCCGTCGTGACCTCGTCGAGGAACGCCCTTTCGGCTTGCGCTTTGGCGCGCTCCAGCTCGTCGAGAGTGACGCCGTCGCGCACCAGGAGCGCCAACTCCTCGTCGAGGGCGGCCTGCAGGGTGTCGAGCGCGGCGTCGGTGCGCGCGTGCGCGGCGACGTAGGCGACCGAGACGCCACCGACCAGGCGCTCCACGCCGGCCTCGACGTCCAGTGCGAGCTCGTCGCGTCGGGACAGCCGCGACACCAGCCGGCTGGACCCGCCCTCGGACAAGACGCGCATGGCCAGGCTCAGCGCCTCGCAGTCGGGAGTGCCGTCGGGCGGGCAGCGGAACGCCAGGTAGGCCGCCTCGGCCGGCACGTCCTCGCGCAGCGTGTGCAGCACCGGCTCCGTCGCGGGGCGGATCGCCCCGTCCGGTGCCGGGGGCACGCCCGCACTGCGCGGGATGCCGCCGAAGTACCGGTCAGCCTGCGCGACGGCCTGCGCCGTCACGACGTCACCGACGACGGTGAGGACCGCGTTGTCGGGTGCGTAGTACGTCGTGAAGAAGTTGCGGCAGTCCTCCAGCGACGCCGCGTCGAGGTCCTCCATCGAGCCGATCGGCAGGTGGTGGTACGGGTGGCCGGCCGGGAAGGCCATCGCGAACAGGTGCTCCCACGACGTGCCGTAGGGCTGGTTGTCGTAGGACTGCCGGCGCTCGTTCTTCACCACGTCACGCTGGTTGTCGAGGTTCTCCTGGGTCAGGGCGTCGAGCAGGGTGCCCATGCGGTCCGACTCGAGCCAGTACACGAGCTCGAGCGCGTGGTTCGGCACCGTCTCGAAGTAGTTGGTGCGGTCGAAGCTCGTTGTGCCGTTGAGCGTCCCGCCGACCGCCTGCACGTAGGTGAAGTGCTCCGTCGCAGCCACCGAGCGCGACCCCTGGAACATGATGTGCTCGAAGAGGTGCGCGAAGCCGGTCTTGCCCGCGGGTTCATGGCGCGAGCCGACGCCGTACCAGATGTTCACGGCGGCCACGGGCGCGTTGTGGTCCTCGCAGACGACGACGCGCAGGCCGTTGTCGAGCGTGGTCTGGGAGACCGGGAACTGCGTCACACCGCTCCGAGGATGAGGTCCGCGACCCGCGCGCGCTGCCAGCCCTGCCGGCCGAGCATCAGGTCGTTGGCTTTCGCGCGCTTGTAGAACAGGTGCGCGTCGCACGCCCAGGTGAAGCCCACCCCGCCGTGGATCTGGATCGTGTCGCCGGTCACGTGGATGGCCGCCTCGGCGGCGTAGGACTTGGCCATGGCGGTCGCCACCTCGCGGTCCTCCGCCTCGGTGTCCGACGTCCACGCGGCATAGTGCGTGCCGACGCGGGTCAACGTGGTCGCGGCGACCATGTCGGCGGCGATGTGCTTGATCGCCTGGAAGGTGCCGATCGGCCGGCCGAACTGGACCCGGATCTTCGCGTAGTCCGTCGCGAGCGCCAGGGACCGGTCGCACGCGCCGACCAGCTCCGCGCACAGCGCGACCGCGGCGTCGTCGAGAACACGCCGCCACTCGGCCTCGCCGCCGTCGAGCCGGCGGGCCGGCGTCCCGGAGAGCTCCAACCGGGCCAGCTTCCGGGTCGGATCCAGGCCGGGCACCACCGATCCCGTCGGTGCCTCGACGAGGAAGGCGCCGACCCCGTCGTCGGCGACGGCCGCCACGATGACCCAGTCGGCCGTGTGCCCGTCGAGGACGGCGGGCTTCAGGCCGTCGAGCGACCAGGCGTCGCCGCTCTTGGTCGCCGTCGTGCTGAGACCGTCGAGCGGATCTCCGGCGATGCCGATCTCGTCGACGGCGATCGTGCCCCTCTTGGCGCCGGCGGCGAGATCGGCCAGCAGGTCGTCGGCGCCGAAGCGCCGGGCGGCCAACGTCGCGATGACCGCGGAGGAGAGGAACGGTCCCGGCAGCGGCAGCTTCCCCATCTCCTCGAGCACCACGACCATGTCGACGAGGCCGAGACCGAGCCCACCCTGCTCCTCCGGAACGAGCAGTCCGGTCCAGCCGAGCTCGGCCACCTCGGCCCACATGTCGTCCGTGAATCCGCGCTCGTCGTCGATCATGCGCTGGACGAAGTCGCCACCGGCCTCCCGCTCGAGCGTGGAGCGAACCGCCTCACGCAGCGCGTTCTGCTCGGCCGAGAAGTCGAAGTCCATGCGCCGCACTCTGCCGGTCCCGGCATCCCTGACGCAAACGTCAGGGATCAGGCCGCGGCCAGACCCAGCCCCTCGACGACCACCTGGGCGAGGGCCGACGTGGCCGTAAGGACCACGTCGCCGGACCAGGCGTTCCCGAAGCGACCGACGTCGACCACGACGCGGTGCGCGGTCAGCCGGTCGAGGTCGACGGTCGCCAGCTTGTTGCCACGGAAGGCCACGTCGAGCGTGCCGCAGCCCGGACAGGTGCTGACCAGCACGGCGATGCGCCGCACGTTGCTCGCCGCAACCGTCAGCGTCGAGCCGGGTGTGAGCGAGAGCATCGCGGTGCCGGCGTAGTAGTCGGGACTCGCCTGCGGCAGCCAGAGCAGCAGCGAGGGCGAGAGGTCGGTCGCGGCCAGCGGCAGCGCGGTGCAGCGCTCTGCGGTCCAGGGCGAGCGGTTGCCGGCCTTGTCCGTCGCGCGCGCGCTGAAGCAGTACGTCGAGCCGGTCTGCCCGCTGAACGTCGCGCCCGTCGCGGTCACGCCGTTCTGCCACGTCGTCATCGCGCCGAGCGACCCGCCACGCGGCGCCTGGCGGTAGCGGACGTCGTACGACGCGATCCCCGACTCCGCGTCCGTCGCACTCCAGGTGACCGGGAAGCTCGG
>CAZYXZ010000022.1:5602-15361 GCA_964651395.1 uncultured Frankiaceae bacterium | reverse complement strand
CTGCATGGACTGGAGGACCGCGCCGCCGAGCTGCACGTTTCGTGGCGGCGTCACCTCGCCGACGGTGAACGACCACGTGAGCGGGCCGCTGGTGGTCTGCAAAGTGACCGTGTGCGGGACGTACGTCTCGAGCGGCGCCTGCGGGACGACGACCACCGCGTTGCGGCTGTCCAGCAGCCGGGCGGCGTAGGCGTCGCCACGCGAGCGCGCGTCGAAGAAGCACCGTGGGAGCGCGACACCCCGCTTGGTCAACGACGAGCCGGTGACCCGCACACCTCGCGGGAGCATCGCGAAGATCGGCAACCCGCTCTCGGTGGGGTAGCCCGGACAGAACGAGAGCGGGTTGGGCGACTCGAAGCCGTTGTACGAGTCGAGCGGCACCTGCATCCCGTTGCCCGGCCACACCACCGCGCTGGTCGGCACGCCGTGGTCGACCAGACCGCGCAGGGTGTCCATCGTCGCGGCCGTGCGCTCGCCGCGGTAGACGCCGTACCCGGTCTGCCGCAGGAACGGGTTCACGACGCCGATCGCGTGGAACGGGCCGGTCATCCAGCCCTCGACGAGGTAGCGGTCCGAGAACGGCCGGCCGGAGCCGAGGAAGACGTTGCCGTTGCGGGCCGCGGCGTCGCCCTCGGCGGTGTAGTACGGCTTGCCGCGGGTCTCGCTGTGCCCGATCACGTTGTTGAGCGCCATGTAGCGGGAGTGCAGGTAGGCCCCGTTGTTCCACGCCGCGTTCGCGCTCACGCGGACGACGCTCGCCGTGGCGCGATAGAAGTTCACGACGGAGAGCCAGTCGTCGCTCACGAGGACGGGACGCTCGGCCGGCGGTGGCGGCGCCGGCACCGCAAGGGGCGCGCCTTGGGGCGAGGCCGGGAGACTTGCGCGCGCGCCACCGGACGCCACGGCGCAGAGCACCGCGGCGGTGACCAGCGCGACCCGTCGCATCGGTAACCTCCGGGCAGCACAACGATCCACAGCCGAATCCGTGGCGGAGGCCGATGAGCTGGTTCGCGCGAGTCGTCCTCGCTCTCGCCGTGGCCGCGGCCTGCTCCTCCGAGGGGCCGCCGGCCCCGACGACGCAGTCGGCCATCGAGTCGATCGACATCACGCTGAGCGGCGCGGTGTCGGGCAGGGCGACGGAGTTCAGCGCCCACCCTGCCTTCCCCGCTCCCCAGTGCGGCGTCAACCCGGCTGGTCTGACCGTCCTCTCCTGGGCACAGGTGATCGCCGGCCGGACGCACGCCTTCTACCTCGAGCTCCCGCCCGGAACCGGTGACATCCCCATCGCCGGGCGCGCGACGCTCAATGTGCTGGCCGACGACATCGACCGGTACGCCCCCGGCCGGGCCGAGGTCGGCCACGTCGTGGTCGCCGCCGACGGGCGCACGTTCCGCCTCGACGGCCGGCTGGCACACAACCGGACCAGAGCCCCGCTGCGCGTGACCGGCACCGTCGTCTGCCGCGCCGGGGTGCCGGGCGGGACCTGACGCGTCAGCCGTCCCAGCTGGTCGATGCGTTGACCTGAGCGACCTGCGCCGGCCGGCTTCCGATGCCTGACGCTCATGTCAGGCATCGGATAGCGTCTGCGCATGGACTTCAGCTACACACCGGAGGACGAGGCGTTCCGCGCCGAGCTGCGCGGCTGGCTCGACGAGAACCTGCCGGCCTTTCGCGCCGAGGGCGAGGTCGAGTTCGAAGGCCTGACCCGCTCGTACGCCCAGCGCAAGGCCTGGCAGAAGCGGCTCAACGAGGCCGGCTGGGCCGCGATCAACTGGCCGAAGGAGTGGGGCGGCCGCGAGGCGACGCTCATGCAGAACGTCATCTACAGCCAGGAGATGGCCCGCACCAAGGCGCCCGGCATCTTCAACGCCAACGGCATCTGGCAGATCGGCCCGATGATCATCCGCTGGGGTACGCCGGAGCAGCAGCAGCAGTGGCTGCCCGGCATCCTCACCGCCGACGAGCACTGGTGCCAGGGCTTCTCCGAGCCGGAGGCGGGCAGCGACCTCGCCAACCTGCGGCTCGCCGCGGTCCAGGACGGCGACCACTACGTCCTCAACGGCTCGAAGATCTGGATCTCGACGGCGCACATCGCCGACTGGGGTCTGTTCCTGGTCCGCACCGACCCGAGTGCGATCGAGCGCGGGGCGAAGCATGAGGGCATCACCGCGCTGATCGTCGACATGAAGACGCCGGGCGTGGAGTGCCGGCCGCTGACCGACATCGTCGGCGAGGACATGTTCAACGAGGTGTTCTTCACCGACGCGAGGGTCCCGGTGGCCAACCGGCTCGGGGACGAGGGCGGCGGCTGGCTGGTCGCGATGGGCACGCTGGGCCACGAGCGCGTCGGCACGGCGGGGCTGTCCATCTCGATGAAGCAGGAGCTCGACAACATCATCACGGCGGCGCGCAAGGTGAACCCCCGCGTGTTCGAGGACGCCGAGATGCGCGACCGGATCGCCCGGGCGTACACGCAGATCGAGCTGACCCGGCTGCTCAACTTCCGGGCCCTGTCCAAGGTGCTCAAGGGCGAGAAGAACTGGCCCGAGGTGCCGATCGCCAAGCTGCAGTGGAGCTACCTCGCGCAGACGCTCGCCGAGCTCAACGTCGACCTGCTCGGCCCGGCCGGCCTGCTCGCGAACGGTGGCCCGGACGCCGTCGACAAGGGCAGCTGGACCCGGCTCTACAGCTACCAGCGCTACACCTCGATCGGCGCCGGCACGACGCAGGTGCAGAAGAACATCATCGCCGACAAGGCCATCCAGCTCCCCCGTCGCTAGCCGTCCGGAACGCAGAGCGACCCGGCACCGAAGTGCCGGGTCGCTCTGTTGAGGTCTGGTGCGTCAGATGGCGCGGACCTGCTCGGCCTGCGGGCCCTTCTGGCCCTGCGTGACCTCGAACTCCACTCGCTGACCCTCGTCGAGGGTCTTGTAGCCCTCGGCCTGGATCGCGGAGAAGTGAACGAAGACGTCCGCCCCTCCACCGTCGACGGAGATGAAGCCGAAGCCCTTCTCGCCGTTGAACCACTTAACAGTGCCCTGCGCCATGCTGCTCCCCTTTTCGGGACGGTGCCGGCCCCACACCGCGTGGGTAAACCGGGGTCTGCTGCGGGAGAGCGAGGCTCAGGCAGAGGGCCCGAGACAGGTACGCCCGCGATGTCGTTCCGCGGCGTGGGATCAAGCACGTACAGGGAACTACGACCGCGGTCAGGCTACCACCTGGCCGTGTTGCGCTGTCCATCGGTGTCCACATCCACCGCCTGGCCGACCAGCTCACGAGCCTCGGCGTCAGCCAGCAGCGCGGTGTCCTCCACGCGGGCGTAGGCGCGAGAGCCGTCCGGCAGGTCGCAGACCAGCAGACCCCACTCGGCACTTCCGTCCCGGCCGTGCGTCACGGAGTACGCCGCCACGGTGGCCGGTCCGGCGTACGACGCCGTGATGGTCTTGAGCGGGATCGCCTTCAGCTCGGCCTTGAGCGCGTTGGGGTCTGGAAGTGCGATCGCTGACGGCGTCGTCGAGTAGACCGCGCCGACGTGCTTGGTCATGTGCATGCCGACGCCGCTGACCAGGCCGGTGCCGCCGGGGTCGCTGCGCAGCCGCTCGGCCATCGCGGCGACCGAGTGCAGCATGTAGTTGCTGGCCGGGCCCCCGGCGAACGGCAGACCCCCGGTCACCGTCAGGCCCCGGGGGTCGAGCGGGTGGAGGCAGAGCGCGTCCGTGGCGAAGTGCAGCGACGACGCGAAGCAGCTGTAGAGGTCGAAGTGCCCGACGTCGTCCAGGCCCACGCCGGCCATCGCGAACGCGTCGCGGAACACTGCCGCCATCGCCGGTGAGCCGGCCAGGTCGCCGCGCTGCGCCAGGTGCCACGCGTCGGTGCCGTAGGCCCAGCCGCGCAGGTAGACCCGCTTCTCCTCGGCGATGCCGAGCCCGTCGGCAGCCGCGGCGCTCGTCATGACGACGGCCGCGGCCATGTCGACGTCCATCACCGACACCGTGTACTTCGTGTACGGGTAGCCGACCAGGCGGTTGCCCGGCGTCGGCGTGACCAGCTCCTCCGCGGACCGTTCGACCGGGAACCAGGCATGTGGATTTGCGGCTGCAGTGCCGGTCATCGGCGCCATCATCCGGCCGATCGCGTCGCGGTAGTCGTCGGGGGCCGCTCCGCGGGCGCCGCGACGCGCGATGTCGAGGACGGCGAAGGTGAGCCAGGCCTGGAAGACCTCGTGCGCGATCTCGCTCTCGTGCGGCATCGCCTCGAACGGGAACGGCTTCTTCTCGGGGTCGCGGTGGCTCCACGGAGCCCGCTCGCCGGTCTTCTTGATCTGGCGCATCGTGTTGAGCGCCTCGGCGCCGACGACCAGGGCGACGTCCAGCTCGCCCCGGACGATCGCCGCGGCCGTGTCGTTGAGCAGCACCTGCGGCGTGGTGCCGCCGATGCCGGAGTAGAGGGTGTGCTTGGGGTCGACACCCAGGCGCGCGCCCAGCCGCCCGGTCGGGTCGTCGTACGGCCAGGTCTGGCAGTAGACGACCTGGAGGCTGTCCAGGCGGTCCAGGAGCGCCGGGGCGCCGCTGTCGTCCACGGCGGCGCGGGCCACGGCCACCTGCGCGTCCAGCGGCTCCACGCCCGCGCCGGAGCGGTCGGTGCGCTGCGCGACACCGACGAGGCACGGCGTACGAGGGTCTACCGGCACGGCGCAGCCTCCCCAATCCCTGACGTGGGCGTCATGTTACTTTCGCGCGCATGGAGATCGCGGGCTCGCACATCCTGCTGACCGGCGCCTCGACCGGCATCGGCGCCGACCTCGCGGTCGCGCTGGCCCGAGGCGGCGCGACCGTGGGCCTGGTCGCCCGTCGCGCCGAGCTGCTCGAGCAGGTCACCGCGGCCTGCCGGGAGCACTCGCCCGACTCCCGCTACTGGGCGCTCGACCTCGGCGACGTGGCGGCCGCGGAGGCGCTCGCCCTGGAGGCATGGGACGCCTTCGGGCACCTCGACGCCCTGGTCAACAACGCGGGCATCCCGATGCGCCGGCACGCGACGCGGCTCTCGGCGTACGACCTCGAGCACACGATGGCGGTCAACTTCTTCGCGCCGGCGCGCATGACCATGGCGCTGCTGCCGCGGATGCTCGAGCGTGGCAGCGGGGTGGTCGTGAACGTCGGCTCGATGGCGGGGCGCGTCGGGCCGCCCAAGGAGGCGGCGTACGCCGCGAGCAAGTTCGCGCTGACCGGTTTCACCGAGGGGCTGGCCGTCGACCTCTGGGACACGCCGGTCCGGGTCTGCCTGGTGCAGCCGGGTCCGATCGACACGCCGATCTGGGACATGGCCGACAACGAGGACCCGGCCTACCACGGTCCGAAGCACCCGCCGTCGGACGTGAGCGACGCGGTGATCGACGCGCTGACCGGCACCGGCTTCGAGCGCTTCGTCCCGGCCGAGATGAAGGGCGTCGTCGACTACAAGACCGCGAACATCGACACGTTCCTGGAGGGCAACGCCGCCTTCGCCCGCGGCGACTTCGACTAGCCCCACGACGCTGCTCGCTTCGCTCGCACCGCCGCGGGGGCCCCGAACTGCAACTGCACAGCCTGTGCATCTGTCGGTGGACAGGTGGTGGATGACACACCGTTCCGGGGGATAACCGGGCGCAATCTGTGGACATCCCTGTGCATGAAAAAACTTTCCAAAAAAGCTTGGACAAACCTCTTGTGCGGCTTCGCGGAACCGTCTAGAAATCGCTCTGTCGCCGGGAACGGAGACCGAGTCGGGGGGCAACTCCCGACACGCTGGAAGGGCCGGGCAACCGGAGTTTCCGGGGGAAAGCAGGCAGGGGCCGGGCAACCGGGTCAGGTCGGTGGAACCCCAGAAACGCTGGAACGCCAACCTTTTCGGTGGGTCTTCGGAAACGGCAGCCGGGGCCGCAACGCACGATCCGTACCGGGCAACCGGAACGGGTCGGTGCAGCGGCACCGAGAGAGGCCCCTCCAACTCATACTTGGAGGGGCCTCTCCTCATTTTCCGGCACTTCACACCGAAACCCGCGCAGCGACACTCGCAGCGCGGGTTTCGTTCTGCGACGGGTTAGCGGCCCTGCCAGACCGGCGGGCGCTTCTCGGCGAACGCCTTCGGACCCTCCTTGGCGTCCTCGGTCATGAAGACGGTCGAGGAGATCTGCTGCTCGTTCTTGAACGCCGCCTTCAGGTCCAGCGCGAGGCCCTCCAGCACGGAGCGCTTGGTCGCCTGGACGGCGAGCGGTGCGTTCTTGGTGATCCGCCGGGCCATCGCGTACGCCGTGTCCATCAGCTCGTCCGGCTCGACGACGGCGTTGAGCAGGCCCATCTGGAAGCACTTCTCCGCGGGATAGCGGTCGGCGGTGAGCAGGAACTCCATCGCGGCCGGGAAGGCCAGCTGGCGCGGCAGCCGCACTGTGGTGCCGCCGCCGGCGAAGAGGCCGCGGGCCGGCTCCATGACACCGAAGGTCGCGCGCGTCGAGGCGATGCGGATGTCGATGCCGCCGAGCATCTCCATGCCGCCCGCGACGCAGGGCCCGTCGACGGCGGCGATGATCGGCTTGTAGATCTTGTTGTTGCGCAGCACCGCGTCGGTCGAGTCTCGAAGGTCGATCCCCTCGAACTCGCTGACGTCGCCGGCCGCGATCGCCTTCTGCAGCCGCGTGACCTCGGGGATGAACGTCTTGAGGTCCGCCCCGGACATGAAGCACTGCTGGACGCCGGTGATGATCGCCACCCAGGCATCGTCGTCCTCGTTGAACCGCCGCCAGCTCTTCGCGAGGTCGGAGAAGTGCCGCAGGTCGAGGGAGTTCTTCGCCTCGGGCCGGTCGATGGTGATGAGGACGATGTGCTCGTCGTTCTTCTCGTAGTGGATCGGCACCCGCTAGATCCTCTCGATCACGGTGGCGTTGGCCTGCCCGCCGCCCTCGCACATCGTCTGGAAGCCGAAGCGCCCGCCGGTGTCCTCGAGCTGGTGCAGCAGGGTGGTCATGAGCCGTACGCCGGACGCCCCGAGCGGGTGCCCCAGCGCGATCGCGCCACCCCGCGGGTTGAGCTTCTCGGCGTCCGGGAGGAACTCGCGCGCCCAGGCCATGGAGATCGAGGCGAACGCCTCGTTGACCTCGATCGCGTCGAAGTCCTCGACCTTCATGCCGCTGCGCGCGAGCAGTTTGCGGGTGGCCGGGTTGGGCGCGGTGAGCACCCACACCGCGTCGTCGGCGGCCACCGCGAAGTGCCGGAAGACCGCGCGGGGGGTGAGCCCCAGGGCCTCGGCGGTCTCCCGCGAGGCGATGAGCATCGCGGAGGCACCGTCGGACATCTGCGAGGCGTTGCCGGCGGTGATGTCGGGGGCCAGCTCGGGCTTCCAGGAGTTCGCACTGGGCAGCTCGGCCATCTTCGCCCGGTCCAGGCTGCGCCGGATGCCCTCGTCCTCGGTCATGACCTGGCCGGTCGGCGTACCGGACTCGTCCTTGAGCGGCACGGGCACGATCTCGCGGGCGAACGCGCCGCGGTCGGTGGCCGCCGCCGCCCGGCGGTGCGACTCCACGGCGAAGTCGTCCATGTCGTCGCGGGTGATCTTCCAGTCGTTCGCGATCCGCTGGGCCACCTCGAACTGCGCCTTGAGCTGGCCGTCGATCGCGGTCAGGAAACCCGGGGAGAACGGGCCGGCGCCACCCTTGGCATTGGACGCCATCGGCGCGCGCGTCATCGACTCGACGCCGCAAGCGATGGCGATGTCGTAGGCGCCGGCCATCACGCCCTGCGCGACGAAGTGCGCGGCCTGCTGCGACGAACCGCACTGCCGGTCGACCGTCGTCGCCGGGACCGTCCACGGCAGGCCGGCCGCGACCCAGGCGTTGCGCGTGACGTTGCAGCCCTGCTCGCCGGACTGGGTGACGCAGCCCCCGACGACGTCGTCGATGACGGCCGGGTCGATGCCGTTGCGCTCGACGAGCGCGGACAGGACGTGGCCGAGGAGGTCGGTCGGGTGCCAGGTCGCGAGTGCCCCGTTGCGCTTGCCGATCGGCGTACGCACGCAGTCGACGATCACGGCCTCGCGCATGAGCCCTCCCAGAGTTCCCTGACATGATAGTCAGGGAATGCGGAGGGTCCCCCGCTAGGCGATCTGGCGGTCGAGCCAGACCTCGTCCGGGTGCAGCCCGGCGGCGATCAGCGTCTCGTGCACGCCTTCCACAGCCGTGTGCCCGTCGACGCTGACGACGACGAAGCGGGCGCGGAGACGCCAGGAGCCGTCCGCTTCCTGGCGCTCGACCGCGACCGTGTCGAACGGTGCCTCGTGCGAGATCAGGTCGACCTCGACGTCATGCACCGCCTCGGTGGGACCAACCCCGGGAGCATGGGAGAGCTGCGTCAGGACCGCGTACGTCGGAAGCACGACTTCGATGTCCGGTTCTGCGGTCACCGCTACGGATTACCCCTGCCGCGTGCCGATGACTCATTCACGACGGTGACGCAAAGGTGTCCGGAAGGCGGCATGGGGATGGGGCGCTACCAGAGCAGCGGGCTGAGCGTCGACGGCGCGCGCGCGTACGTCGAGCTGGCCAGCCACCTGACACAGGCGATGCCCAGCCTGATCGAGGAAGGCAAGGTCCCGGAGTCCGAGGCGGTCCACGAGTTCCTCGACATCTACATCCGAGTGGTCGCCGAGCTGCGCCGGCAGGCCGAAGCCGCCGCGTTGGCGGGGCGCGACCAGTTCGATGCCGACCTGGCGCTCACCGCGCACGAGCTGCGGACGTACAGCGACATGAGCGGCAGCCTCGGCTCCCTGCTCCAGATCATGGGGATGCGCGGCAGCCTGGACGTCAACGTCCCCGCGTCCGCCAGCCAGTTCGCCGAAGCCCTGGGCGCCGGCTCCTACGTCGACTGACCGTCCGCCCGGTAACTCCGTCAGAGGCGGTTCTCGGCGTACACGGCCATGGCGTCGCGGAGGTAACTCACGAGGGCGTCGTCGCCCTGGCCGATGTTGGCGCGGAAGCGCTCGTCGTCGACGTACATCTGGCCGAGGTTGCGGTAGGCCTCCGCGTCGGGCGTCCAGAACAGACAGGTCGTCTCGTAGTGCAGCTGCACCAGCTCCTGGACGCGCGCGTCGTCAGCGGGAAGCCCGGCGTCGCGTAGCGGCACGAGCCCCTCGTGGACGGTCCCGTAGCCGCTCTTCGCCTGCTCGGCGGCGTCGGGGCTCCAGGAGCGCATGCGCGCGTACGACGCATCGACCACCTCGTCCCCGTACCGCTCCCGCGCCTCGTCCTCGTACGGGTTGTGCTCGAAGCCGTCGAACAGCCTCTCGGCGGTCATGTCCGCTCCGTTCTCGATCATGTCGATGGTGGCCTGCACGGTGCGCGCCAGCCGACCGAAGCGCGCCCTTTCGGTCAGGAGCCACTTGTGGTGGCGCTGCAACGCGTCGACCGTCGCCTCGTCGTTCCCGGCGTCGAGCAGCTCGGCGATCGACGCGAGGCCGAGGCCGAGCTCACGAAGCAGCAGGATGCGCTGGAGCCGGAGCAGCTGCTCCTGCTCGTAGAACCGCCGGCCGTCAGAGGCGGTGCTCGCCGGCGGCAGCAGCCCGATGGCGTCGTAGTGGCGCAGCGTCCGGGACGTCACACCGGACATGCGCGCCACCTCGGCGATCGACCAGCTCATGCGACCAGGCTAGGTCTTGACGCAACGTCAACCGCAACCCCGTTGTGGTGGGGGTGTGAGAAAGGCGCTGGACGAGCCCCCCCCCCCGTCGGGGGGA
>CAZYXZ010000022.1:0-5592 GCA_964651395.1 uncultured Frankiaceae bacterium | reverse complement strand
GTTCGTTGTGGACCAACGCCACCCCCCACCCCGTTGGTGGGGGTTTTTTCCGCTTGGGGCTAAACCCCCCACCACAACGGTCTGGGTCACCAGCTGCCTCCGCCGCCTCCGCCTCCGCCGCCCCCGGAGGATCCGCCGCTGAAGCCGCTGCCGCCGGACGAACCGGGTGTCGACGCGACGGTGCCCGCCGCGGTGACCGAGAACGCGGACACCGAGTCGGCGAAGTGGTTGATGTGGAAGCCGGACGGTCCGCCGTACCAGTAGACATCCTGCTCGGTGGCGCCCAGCCCGGCGAAGGCCTTGGCCCAGTGCTTGGTCTCGCCGAGGACGACGGCGTAGGGGAGGTAGCGCGCGAAGACTCCGGCGGTCTCCTCGTACTGCAGCTGGGCCTGCTCGGCGGTGTGCAGGTAGCGCTGGAAGCCGAGCGCCTGGGCCAGGGCGGCGCTGCCGCGCGCCGTCCGCGCCGGCATCCGCCGGTGCACCACCAGCAGCAGGATGCCGGTGAACACGACCGGCAGCCCGATCAGCGCCAGGTGCGTGAACGTCGCCAGGAGGATCGTGATCCCGACCCCGACGAGCGCCACCAGCAGGCCCAGGCCGAACCACACCCCGCGGGCGGTGTCCGGCCGCCTCGTGAACCACTTGCGCGCCATCACGTCGGCGTAGAGCTGCTTCTTGATGGCCACCAGGTCGGTGTGGAAGGTGTTCTTCAGATCGGAGAGCTCGACGGTCGGCCCGGTCTCGAACAGCGCGTCGAGCAGCGTGCGCTCCCAGGTGAGCAGCTCGTCCGCGGGAGCGGGGTCGAGCCGCGTGAGCTGCCAGTCCTGCCGCGAGAAGAACCACTTCCGCGGCAGCTCGTCGATGCGCAGGTGCCGGCGTACGGCGAGGTCGATGATCGTCGCGGTCACGTCGAGCGGGTCGGCCGACTCGTCGACCAGCACGCCCATGAGCGCCGGCCGCATGCCCTCCGGCGGGGTGAACTCGAGCGACTCGGGATGGCCGGCGAACAGCGGCCGGGTCTCCTCGACCCCCTCGACACCAGGCGGTGGCAGCAGTCCCGGCACCTCTCCCACGAACCGCCGATCGCGGCCGGTCCGCCATGTCAGCAGGACGACACCGCCGAGCCCCAGGGCGAGCAGCAGGCCGGCCCAGCTCACAGTGGCCGGGGTACGCGCGAAGGCGCGGTCGAGCGAGAAGCGCTCGTCGAGTACGGGGCCGGGCGCGGCGACCGCGTCCTTCGGGAGCGCCACCACCATGGTGAGCGCGCTGAACGGGAACATCGACGGCTGGGTGAACGTCGCGCGCGGCCCGCTCTTCGCCGCCGACCGGCAGGGCAGGTTGCTGCCGACCGGCCCGGTGAAGCAGGCCACCTGCGTGACGCCGGCCGGCCCGGTGAAGTTGACCCGAGCGTTGCTGATGCCGACCGACCACTCGCCGCCGATCGCGTTCCAGTACAGCTCGTCGTGGTCGGGGAAGCGGTTGACCGCGCCCACGACCTCGTACTCGATGAGGTAGCGGTGCCGCCCGGTGATCGTGCGGTCCTCGTCGCCGATGCGGATCTTCTTGACGCCGCCCTGGTCGCTGACGTCGACGTCGGTCGGCGTGCCCGGCGAGCCGCTGACGCGGATGTCGCGGATCGGGTACACGCGTTCGTAGCGGCTGTCGTAGGGGAACCGGACCGGAATGGTGCGGAAGATGCCGTGCCGCTCGTTGCGCCCGAAGTCGTAGTCGATGGTCTCGCGGACCCGCAGCACCCCGCTCTGCTCGAGCCCGAGGTCGATGACGTAGCCGGTGATCCGCTCGCCGATCTGCGTCACCTGTGCGGCCCGCATCATCGACTGTGGCGGGCGGACGCCGTTGACGCAGCCGACGCCCTTCTCGCCGCCCTGCGCGCCTCCGGCGTACCGGCGGACGAACTGGTCGAGCCTGGGGTCGTCGACGCTCGTCACCGGCAGCCGCAGGCCCCACGCCACCGCCACGACCGGCTCGGTCAGTCCCGGGTACGGGGCGACGAGGGTGTAGTCCGCCTTGACCTGTGCGAGCCGGCGCAGCTTGTCCAGCGAGGCAGCGGGCAGGTCCGGCCGGAAGGCCAGCCAGACCGCACCGTGCTCGAGCGAGTGCACGGCGAACTCGTCGGGCACCGGCTGGTCGTAGACGCCGCACGCGAGCCACTGCCGGTTGTGGGGACCGCCCACCGGCGGTGCCTGCGGGTAGGTGAGCGAGCCGCCGACGTGGTCATGTGCGAGTCCCCGAAACTCCTCCACGCCGGGGATCGGGTCCGGCTTGTCGCTGCACGCGCTCAGGGCCAGCAGGAGGAGGAGAACGCCCGCGATGCGCCGCATGGGCCGAGGCTAGTCCCAGGTGAGGCGCGGCACGGGCAGCTGCGCGGCCGGGGGGATCGGATGGCCTTCGGCCTGCTCGACGAGCGCCCAGAACTCCTCGGGGACGGGGACGACGCCGCCGGCCGCGCGGTCGACCACGAGGTGCACGACGCGCGCGCGGGCCAGGACGCGGCGGTCCGCCTCGGCGACGAGTACCTGGTCGTAGCACCACGCCACACGTGTGCGGCCGATGATCCGCGTGCCGCCGAGATAGCTCTCCCCGGGGAAGCCCTCGGACAGGAAGGAGCAGAACAGGTCGGCGACCGCAAAGATCCGGTTGCCCATGTCGAGTCCGGCCGGCCACGCGCCGCCCACGACATGCGTGATGTAGCCGATCCGCAGGTCGTTGAACAGCGACAACGCGGCGGCGTTGTTGAGGTGGCCCTGCATGTCGTAGTGGGCGTCGGTGGTCGGCGCCGGGGCGACGTAGTAGCCGTCGAGCGGGTCAGGCATGCAAGAACGCACCGCCGTCCACCATCAGCGTCTGGCCGGTCAGGTAGCGGCACGCATCCGAGCAGAGGAACAGCGCCACCGGGCCGATGTCGTCCTCGGGGTCGCCCTGCCGGCCGATCGGGTGCTCGGCCCGGAACAGCCGGTGCTCGTCCTCGTCGCGCGCCGCAGCGTCCTGACCTCGCTTGCTGGCCGCACCCGGGGCGATGGCGTTGACCACGATGCCGTCGCGGCCCCACTCGCGCGCCGCCGTCCGGGTCAGCGCGCGGATCGCCTCCTTGCTCGCGTTGTACGCGCCGTAGCCGGACATGCCGACGATGCCCGCGGCGGAGACGAAGTTCACGATGCGCCCCCAGCCCCGCTCCTTCATGTGCGGGTACGCGGCCTGCATCGCCCAGAGCGTGCCCTTCACGCCGCTGTCGTAGAAGACGTCGAGGTCCTCCTCGGTGATGTCCACGAGGTCGGCCTTCGGCCGGAACGTCTGCGCGTTGTTGATCAGCGCGTCGATCCGCCCGAACCGCTCGATCGTCGCGGACACCATCACCTCGATCTGCTCCCGGCTGCTGATGTCACAGACCGAGGCCATCGCCTCGACGCCGAGCGCCGTCAGCTCCCCGACGGTGCGCTCCGCCCGGTGCGCCTTCCACTCGGCGACGACGATCCGCGCGCCCGCCTTGCCGAGGTGCAGCGCCATGCCCCGACCGATGCCCTGGCCCGCGCCGGTGATGACGACCACGCGGCCGGCGACGTCGCTCATGCGATGCGCCGGAAGGTGTTGACGTACTCGATCCAGAGCGCGGGCGTCGAGGCCCACTCGCGGAACTCCGGCGACTCGTAGCCGCCGAGCTGCTCGCCGACCAGCGGGGTCATGCCCTTGAAGCACGCCTCGGGGTCGTCGGTGTCCATCTCGTAGAAGTGCAGGAAGCGCGGCGACCCGCCGAGCGCGTTCTCGTACGGCGTGATGGTCGTGTAGCCGGGGACGCGGGCCGCGGCGATCGCGCGCAGGTGCACGAAGTCGGCCCAGTCCCGCAGCTCCTGCGCCTGGGCCGGCTGCTTCGGGCTGACCAGCACGAGCAGCAGCCCATTGGTCTGCCGGCCGATCACGCCCTGGCTGGGCCGCGGGTAGCGCAGGAAGCCGAAGCCGCGCGGCGCCGCGAGCCCGTCGAGCCCGTACGCCGCGTCGACCTCGCCGACCAGCAGGTGGTCGCACTCCGGCAGTGCGCGCGGCAGGTCGGTCCGGTCGCGGTGGCAGTTGGCGAAGACACCGACCTGGGTGAACGACCCGGCGAGCTCCTTCGCGCGGTGCGTCGCCTCGTGGGCGCTGCCGTCGAGCATCTCCAGCCACAAGCCGGCTGGCTGCCGGTCTTCCATCAGGGTGCGTTCAGGAAGCCGGCGATGAGCTCGCGTCGCTCGTCGTAGGCGAGCAGCATCCCCCAGGCCTTCTCCCATACCTTGAGCCGGGCGTTGGGCAGAACCTCGGCCATCTCGCGCGCGACCGAGGCCGGGTGCACCTCGTCCTGCTCCTGGCCCAGGATGAGGCACGGCGCTGTGACGTTGAGCAACGCTGCTCGATCTGCCAGTGCCGGCGGGCCGGCGACGATGCCGCGAAGCGCGAGCGGGATGCCGGGGTTGGCCAGCTGCGAGGTCGCGCGCGCCCGCATGATCTCGACGATGGCCGGCATCTCTTGGTACTCGACCGGCAGGTCGGCGATCAGCGCCTGCGTCGCCGCTTCGAGGTCACCGGTCTCGAGCAGCGCCGCGCGGGCGGGCAGTCGGGTGAGCGAAGCCATCTCCCGCTTCTGGTCGAGTGACGCGGGGATGACGAAGACGTTGCGCTCGAAGCGGTCCGGGGTGTCTGCGAGGATGCCGAGCATCGCGCCGGCGCCCATCGAGACCCCGAGCGCGCGCGTCGCGCCGACCTCGTCGGCGACCGCCCGCAGGTCGCGGGTGACGTCGGCGTACGTGTAGCCGGTCTCCGGCGCCGAGCTGCGGCCGTGCCCGCGGAAGTGGATGAACACCTGCGTCCCCGCGACGTCGCTGGCGAAGATGCGGGTGTCGTCGGCGGAGGACGAGACCCCGTGCGCGAAGAGCGTGACCGGGTCGCCGGAGCCGTAGACGTCGTACTCCAGCCGGACGTCGGTCGTCTCGATCACGGGCATGAACCTGACGATATCGTCAGGTTGGCGGGTCGAGCCCGAGCCGCTGGTACGCCGACGCCGGGATCGCGCGCGCGTCCTTGTAGACGTGGTGCACGCAGCGCTCACCCGGCCGCTCCGGCGGGTGCTCCACCGACGTCACCGCGCCGCCCCACTCGAGCGGCTGCATCTCGTTGTTGACCGAGCAGTGCGCGCAGTACGCCGGCAGCGCGTCGCGGCCGAAGGTGCGCCCGGCCGGCTCGCGCAAGGTGAGGTAGGCGCCGCCCTGCTCGTCGTAGCGGCCCTCGTCGATCAGCCGCCCGCCACTGCCGCAGGCGAAGGACAGCACGACCTTCTCGTCGTCCTCGCTCACCTCGCACTCGCCGAAGTTCGCCACCATCGCCCGCGCGATCGCCTTGGCCCGCGCCGACGCCGGGAGCGTCGCCCAGTCGACCCCGGTGTCGCGGCGCGGCCGCACGAACTCCTCGCCGGTCTGCCGCAGCGCGCGTTCGACGCCGTCCTCCCCGAGCTCGCGGCCGATGAACGACAACAGGGACGTGATCCAGTTGACGGAGTAGTCCTGCAGCGAACGCCACTGCCCCACCGCGCGGTCGACCAGCGCGGTC
>CAZYXZ010000021.1:0-42199 GCA_964651395.1 uncultured Frankiaceae bacterium | reverse complement strand
CGGCATCCGGTCACGGCCTACCGCGGGCCGGCCGCCGCGCTGCTGCTGCTCGGCGTCGCGGCACTCCTGTTCAGCCCGGTCGTCGCACGACGGCTGCCGCCGACGCTGTTCTCCGGGGCGCTGGTGCTCGTCGTCGCCGCCGACCTGCTCAGCTACTCCTACGGCCACGTCCCGTTCATCGAGTCGCGGGACGCGTACCCGCGGCCGCCGCTGTTCGAGCAGCTGCGCGCCCGCGACCCCGGCGTGTACCGGATCGCGGCGCTCGACTCCGTCTACCCCAAGAACATCGAGCTCGCCTACGGCTTCGACGCACCCGGTGGCACGGGCTACGAGGTGAAGGCGGTCGACCCGCTGCTGGCCGACTTCGGGTCCGGCAAGTCCGGCTTCGAGCTGCGCTCGGCCGGCGTCGCGAGCCGGACCGACCGGCGGCTCGACCTGCTGAACGTGAAGTACTTCTTCACGAGCGAGCACAACCGCAGCAACCTGCCGCTGCAGGCGAAGCCGGACCAGTTCAAGCTGGTGCTCCGGGACATCCACGCGTTCGTGTTCGAGAACGTCGGCGTCCTGCCCCGCGCCTATATCGTGCCCTTCGGCGGCGCGATGTACGTCGACACGCCGGACGAGGCGTACGCCGTCGTGGCCGACCCGAAGTTCAACCCCGACACGCAGGTGGTCGTCGTGGGAGAGCCGCTCACACCGTTGCGCCAGGAGCTCGAGAAGCCCAAGACCTACCAGAAGGTGCGCGACATCGAGATCGGGCCCAGCTCGGTCGGCATCGCGCTCGCGCCCGAGTCCGAGGGCGTGCTCGTCCTCAGCGACACGTGGTACCCCGGCTGGAACGTCCGCGTCGACGGTGTGCCGCGCCCCATCCTCCGCGTCGACGGCGGCCTGAAGGGCGTGCACGTCCGGACCGGCGACCAGCGCGTGGAGTTCGTGTTCGAGCCGCGCTCCCTGCACGTGGGCGCGCTCGTGACCGGCGCCTCCTCCCTGCTGCTGCTCGCCCTGCTCCTCTGGGGGTCAGTGCCACGGCGACCATGAGCGAGCCTGAGGTCACGGTCGTCGTCGTCAACTACAACGGCGCGGCGTTCGTCGCGGAGTGTCTCGACGCGCTCGACGCCCAGCAGGACGCTCCGGCGTACCAGGTGTGGGTGGTGGACAACGGCTCGACCGACGGATCGCGCGAGCTGCTCCGCGCGCGGCGCGGCGTCCGCTTGATCGAGAGCCCCACGAACCTCGGCTTCGCCGGCGGCAACAACCTGGCGCTCGCCGAGGTGCGCACGCCGTACGCCGTGCTGCTCAACAACGATGCGGTCCCCGAGCCGGGCTGGCTGAAGTCGCTCGTGGCGCCCTTCGCCGTCGACGGGCCGGGGATGGCCGCGGTCGTCGGCAAGGTGCTGCTGATGGACCCGCCGGGGGTGATCAACAGCGCCGGCAGCCTGGTCGACCGTCGCGGCTACGGCGCCGACCGCGGCTACCTCGAGCCGGACACCGGCCAGTACGAGGAGCCGGCCGAGGTGTTCGTCGCATCCGCCTGCGCCGTCGCGTTCCGGATGACCGCCCTGCGCGACGTCGACTTCTTCGACGACGACTTCTTCCTCTACTACGAGGACACGGACCTGAGCTGGCGGCTGCGCTCACGCGGGTGGTCCATCCGCTACGAGCCGACGGCAGTCGTCCGGCACCGGCACTCGGCGACGTCCGGCCGCAGCGAGCTGTTCCGCTTCCACGACCAGCGCAACCGGCTGCTCACCCTGCGCAAGAACGCCACAGCCCGGCTGTGGGTAGGTGCGCTCCTGCGCTACAAGCTGACCGCCCTGTCCGCGCTGCTACGTCGCCGTGACCTGGCCGACTTCCGCCTCCGGGTACGTGTGCTGGCGTCGTACTACCGCCTCCTCCCCCGCATGATCGGCCGGCGGCGCGTGACGTCACGCAGAGCGACCGTGTCGCGCCGCGAGCTGCAGCGCTGGCTCGCCTGAGCGCGCAGCTCTAGCGACCGCGAGCGCGGTTCGCCAGGCGGCTGCCGATCTTGCGGAGCAGCAGCCCCGCGCCACCCTCCTGCAGGTAGCTCCGGGCCAGGCTCGCGTCCGTCTTCGCCGACGTCGGGTTGCGCGGTACGCGGGCGACGTCGCCGCCGATGGTGCGCGCCACCCCCGCCGCGACGAGGTCCGGCGCGCGCCGGGGCGCGCGGCAGAACGCGAGCAGCGGCGCGAGCACGACCGGCCAGGCGAACTCGGGCGCCAGCGCCGCGACGTTGGCGCGGCATTCGTCACGGAACGCGACGTCGCCCAGGACCCGGCCCAGCGCCGCAGCGAGCGCGTCGACGTCCCCGGCCGGTACGGCGACGCCGAGGCCGCGTGCCGACACGAGGTCCGCGAGCGCGTCGCCGGCCGTAGTCACGACCGGCAGGCCGGCCCACAGGTAGTCGAGCACGCGCGTGCGGAACGAGAGCTGGGTCTCCACGTGGTCGAGATGAGTGCTGACCCCGACGTCGGCATCGAGCAGGTAGTTCTGCCGGTCGGCGTAGTCGACCCACTCCTCGTTGAAGAACACGTGCGTCCCGGTGAGGCCGAGGTCGGCTGACAACGCCCGCGCCGCGGACGCCATGCCCATCTCCGGCACTTTGGGGTTCGGGTGGCGCATGCCGAGGAAGAGCAGGCGCACCGCGGGCCGGTCCGAGCGCAGCCAGTCGACGGCGCGGATCAGCGTGAGCGGGTCGAACCAGTTGTAGACCCCGCCGCCCCAGAGCAGCAGCTCGTCGCCGGCGCCGATGCCGGGCAGCACGCCCTTCACCGCGGCCCGGGTGCGCCGCGGCGGCTCGCCGGGCAGGCCGAACGGCACCGTGTCCACGAGGGAGCGCAACGAGGGGTCGGCGTCGTACACCGCGGTGTTCACCCGGCCGAGCGACGCAAGGGCGCCGAGCCAGAAGTCGCGCTGCCGCTCACTCGCGCAGAGCAGGAAGTCTCCGCGCAGCAGCTGGCCGTTGATGATCGCCCGGGAGGCGTGCACGACATGCGGGCGCAGGTCGCCTTTGTCCTTCGCCTGCTCGAGCTGCTCGAGGTGGGCGGGGTCGTACATGTCGGCCACGACCACGTGCCCAGGGCCGGCCAGCACCGGGTGCTCGTGCAGGACGTTGCCCTGGGCCACGACGACCTCACACCACGCCGCATGCTCCGCAAGATCGCCGGCGCCGGCCGCGGAGGCGACGAAGCCGTCGCCGCTCACGTCGCAGGTCGAGGTGGTGACCAGCCGTACGTCGTGCTCGGTCGCGAGATGCGCCGCGATCTGCCACGCGCGGATGGCTGGGCCGGCCATCTTCGCCGACAGCGTGTCCGCGGTCGCGACCACGATCTTCGCGGCCCCGGGGCCGGTCTTTGCGTCAGTCATCTGCCGCGAGCGTCCACGTGCCAGGGATGACCGCGACGCCCTCGCACTCGCGCGGCGACCCTGGCTCGACGTCGAAGCGGAACGCGTGGTTGCGGAAGTCCCACGTGTGCAGGTTGGCGTGGTCCATCAGCGAGGCCGTTACGTCGTACGTCCCAGGGAGCAGGGGCATCGACTCGATCGCGAAGTCGACGTGGCCGCTGCCCTCGAGGACGTCGGGCACGAACGACTCGCGCGAGTTCAGCCCGGTCGCATGCACGCCGTCGATGCGGTGCAGCCCGAAGCCGAACACCGGCTTCGGCAGCGGCTGGTCCATCACGTAGTGGAAGCGCAGCACGGCCGGCTCCCCCATCCGGACCCGCGTGCGCGAGCGCCCGGCTCCCGTGAGCAGCTCGATCCGCTCGATCCGGCCCTCGCCGCTGCCCCAGCGCGTGCCGGCGTCCTCGACGACGACCCGCTCGACGTGGCTCTCGTCGACGTACGTGTCGATCAGCCGTCCCGGTGGGCCGATCTCCTTGATGACGCCATGGTCGAGCCAGGCCGCCTGGTCGCACATCGTCCGGACCGAGCCGAGTGCATGGGACACGATGACGATGGTCTTGCCCTGGCCCTTGAGGTCGGCGAATTTCTCCTGGCACCGGCGCTGGAACTGCTCGTCGCCGACCGCCAGCACCTCGTCGATGAGGAGTACGTCCGGGTCGACGTTGATGGCGACCGAGAAGCCGAGCCGCACGTACATGCCGGAGGAGTAGTTCTTCACGGGTGTGTCGATCCGGTCCTCGAGACCGGCGAAGCCGACGATCTCGTCGAAGCGCGCGTCGAGCTGCTTCTTCGACAGGCCGAGGATGGAGCCGTTGAGGTAGACGTTGTCCCGGCCGGACAGCTCCGGGTGGAAGCCGGCGCCGAGCTCCAGAAGTGCCGAGACGCGGCCGGCCACGGCGATGCGGCCGGCGTCCGGGCGCAGGATCCGCGCCATGCACTTGAGCAGCGTGCTCTTGCCCGACCCGTTGTGACCGATCAGCCCGAACGTCGAGCCGGCCGGCACCTCGAACGAGACGTCGCGCAGCGCCCAGAGCTCCTCGTAGGTCGCGCGGTTGCGCCGCAGGAGCGCGATCTTCAGGGAGTTGTTGCGCTCGTGGTAGAGCCGGAACCGCTTGGACACGTCCTCGACGACGATCGCGCTCTCACTCACAGCTCCTCCGCGAGCCGGGGCTCGAAGCGGCGGAACACGGCGTAGCCGGCCGCGAGGGTGACCAGCGACACCACGGTGACGTAGAGCAGGGAGTGCAGCGGCGGGAAGCGCAGGTCGTAGAGGACGCTGCGGTAGCAGCGGGCGAAGGCGGCCATCGGGTTGAGCTCGTAGAGCGGGCGAACCGGGATGTCGTTGCCGAACACCTCGCCGCGCAAAGGGATCAGGTACGGCGGGTAGACGATCGGCGTGGCGTAGAACCACAGCTGCAGCAGGATCCCGACGAAGTGCTGCACGTCCCGGAAGTACACGTTGAGCACCGACAGCGCCAGCGACACGCCTACGACGAACAGCGTCTGGATCACGACCAGCAGCAGGACGAGTGGCAGCCAGGGGACCACGAAGGCGCCGAACGCGAGCACCAGGACGACCAGCACGCCGAGCTCGATGAGCAGCGTCATGTCACCGGCCAGCACGGTCGAGACCACCAGCACCTCGCGCGGGAAGTAGACCTTCTTCACGAGGTTCGCGTTACTGATCAGCGACGTGATCGACCCGGTCATCCCGTTGGCGAGGAACGTCCAGGGCAGGAGCGCGCACGCGAGGAACAGCGCGAAGTTGCCCAGGTCGCTCGGGTCACCGACCGGTGCCTCGACGTTGAGGATGACGTTGAAGACGACCGTGAAGATGGCCAGCGTCGCGAGCGGGTTCACCATCGACCACGCCCAGCCCAGCGTCGATCGCTTGTAGCGCCCCCGCAGCTCGCGCAGCGTGAGGTTGCTCAGGAGCTCGCGCGACTCGGCGAGCTCAGCCAGGGAGGTCATCACCGCCTATGTTAGAGAACATGAGGGTCGGCCTCGACGCGACACCGCTGCTGGGCCACCGGACCGGAGTCGGCCGGTACGTCGAGGGACTGGTCGGCGCGCTGCCGTTGCTCGACGACCCGCCGGAGCTCGTCCTCACGCCCTTCACGTGGCGCGGCCTCGACGGGCTGCCCTCGTTGCCACGCGGCCGGCGCGCGCCGGCCCGGCTGCTGCAAGCCGGCTGGCAGCGCACGACGCTGCCGCCGGTCGAGTGGCTCAGCGGCGACGTCGACGTGTTCCACGGCACGAACTTCGTCGCCCCACCGACCCGCCACGCGGGCAGCGTCGTCACGATCCACGACCTGTCGTACCTCCGGCACGCCGACGCAGTGACCGCCGCAAGCCTGCGTTACCGGCAGCTGGTCCCGCGCGCGCTCGGCCGTGGCGCGGTGGTCTGCACGCCGAGCCGCGCGGTCGCCGACGAGGTGCTCGACGCGTACGGCATCGAGTCCGCACGCGTCGTCGTGACGCCGCACGGCATCTCGCCGGAGTGGCTCGCGACGGCACCACCGGACGCCGGGTGGCTGGCCGAACGCGGCCTGCCGGAGCGCTACGTCCTCGCCGTCGGAAACCTCGAGCCGCGCAAGAACCTCACCGACCTGGTCGCGGCGATGGCGGCGCTGCATGCCGACGACCCCGACACGCCGCCGCTCGTGCTGGTCGGACCGCCGGGCTGGGGACCCGTGCTGGACGCGAGCGCGCTGCCCGCGTCCGCCGTCGTGCTGACCGGCTTCCTGCCCGACGGCGACCTGCGCACGGCCGTGGCCGGCGCCGCCGTGCTCGCCTACCCGTCGCGTTACGAGGGCTTCGGCCTCCCCCCGCTCGAGGCGCTCGCCTGCGGCACGCCCGTCGTCGTCAGCGACATCCCGGTGCTGCACGAGGTGCTCACCGGCCACGCGCGCTACGTGCCGGTGGGCGACGTCGACGCGCTGGCCGCCGCTCTCGCCGCGACCCTCGACTCGCCGGGCGACGACAGCGCTCGCCGAGCCCACGCCGCGACGTTCACCTGGGCACGGGCCGCCGAGCTCACGAGGTCGGCGTACCGGCTGGCCACCCGCTAGCAGCCGTGCGACGCTGACTGCCGGTCTGAGCGGGGGGAGGCGACCAGCCGGTGCCGTCCGAGGCGAAGCTGCTGTTCGGGTTGTGGTTCGCCGCAGTCCTCGGCATCGGCCTGTTCCGCTACCTGACCGTGCGCGGCATGGCGGAACGTGGCGGCGCCGACCCGCATGACGCCAACGCGCTCGCGCTCTTCGGCGGTGAAGCGGGACCCGCTGCGGCCTACCTCGGCGACAGGCTGAGCGGTGATCGCGGGCACCGGACGGTCGAGGAGCGGCTGTCGCAGCTCGATGCCCTGCAGGCCAAGGGGCTGGTGACCGCCGCCGAGTACAGGGCGCAGAAGAAGCGCATCCTCGACGACCTCTAGCC
Organism: uncultured Frankiaceae bacterium; assembly: GCA_964651395.1. Lineage (GTDB taxonomy): Bacteria > Actinomycetota > Actinomycetes > BP-191 > BP-191 > CAZYXZ01. The sequence continues at coordinate 35,341 of CAZYXZ010000021.1, read as the reverse complement.
GCGGAGGGCGTCGCCGCATTCTGCGAAGGCGTCGGCCAGCGCTTCGCGCCAGTGCGCCATCGGCGGGAAGCCGACGTCGCGCCAGGCACGGTCGGAGAGCACCGAGTACGCCGGGCGCGGCGCCGGCCGCGGGAAGTCGGCTGTGGTGCACGGCAGGACACGCGCAGGGTCCGCCCCGAGCTCTTCGAAGATGGCCCGCGCGAAGCCGTGCCACGTCGTCTCACCGCTGCCGGTGAGGTGGTAGGTCCCGAAGGGCGCGCCGCTGCCGGCCAGCGCCACCAGACCGTGCGCCAGGTGCCGCGACCAGGTCGGCGCGCCACGCTGGTCGTCGACCACCGTGAGCGTCTCGCGCTCTTTCTCCAGGCGCGCCATCGTCTTGACGAAGTTCGCACCCGTGCAGCCGTAGACCCACGCCGTGCGGACGACGTAGTGCTGCGGCAGCGTGGCGCGCACCGCCCCCTCGCCGGCCAGCTTGGTGCGCCCGTATGCGGATCGCGGTGCCGGAGGCGTGTCGACGTCGTACGGCGTCGTCGCGTCGCCGGCGAAGACGTAGTCGGTCGAGACGTGCACGAGTGTCGCGCCGACCTCACCGCACGCGCGCGCGATGTGCCCGGGCGCCTCGGCGTTGATCCGGGTCGCGCCGCCCTCGTCGGTCTCGGCACCGTCGACGTCGGTCCATGCGGCGGCGTTGTAGACGACCTCGGGTCGCGCCTCACGGATCGCTGACAGGACCGCGGCCGCATCGCCGACGTCGAGCTCGCTGCGTGTGAGGCCGTGCGCGTTCTCGCCGAGCACGGCGAGCAGGTCGGTGCCGAGCTGCCCGCCGGCACCGAGGACAAGCACCGTCATTGAGCTGGCAGAGTCATCGCGTGATGGCGGCCTTGGCCTTGAGCGGCTCCCACCAGTCGCGATGGTCGCGATACCACTGCACCGTCTCGGCCAGGCCGTCGCGGAAGTCGACGCGCGGCGAGTAGCCGAGCGGCTCGATCTTCGAACCGTCGATCGAGTAGCGCCGGTCGTGGCCGAGCCGGTCGTCGACGTAGTCGACCATCGACCAGTCGGCGCCGCAGGCGTCGAGCAGCGCCTCGGTGAGTTCCTTGTTGGACAGCTCGTGGCCGCCGCCGATGTTGTAGATCTCGCCCGGCACGCCGTGGTCGAGGACGACCTGGATGCCTCGGCAGTGGTCGTCGACGTGCAGCCAGTCGCGGACGTTGAGGCCGTCGCCGTACAGCGGGACCTTGCGGCCGTCGAGGAGGTTGGTGACGAACAGCGGGATGACCTTCTCCGGGAACTGGTACGGCCCGTAGTTGTTCGTGCAGCGGGTCACCGAGATGTTCAGCCCGTGGGTCACGAAGTACGCCCGCGCGAGCAGGTCACCACCCGCCTTCGCCGCGGAGTACGGCGAGTTCGGCATCAGCGCGTCGGTCTCGCGGAACGACCCGACGTCGATCGAGCCGTAGACCTCGTCGGTCGACACGTGGACCACGCGCGGGATCTCGTTGCGCAGGCAGGCGTCGAAGAGCGTCTGCGCGCCCAGCACGTTCGTGATGACGAAGTCGGCGCCGCCGTGGATCGAGCGGTCGACGTGCGTCTCGGCCGCGAAGTTGACCACCGCGTCGTGGCCGGGCAGCACCTCGTCGAGCAGCTTGCCGTCGACGATGTCGCCCTGGACGAAGCCGTAGCGCGGGCTGTCCGCGACCGGCTCGAGGTTGGCCAGGTTGCCGGCGTACGTGAGCTTGTCGAAGACGGTCACCTCGACGTCGTCCCGCTCGGCGAGCAGGGTGCGGACGTAGTGCGACCCGATGAACCCGGCTCCGCCGGTCACGAACAACCTCATGGGCGGTGATTGTGTCAGCCGCCCGACTTGACGCCCGCACAGTTATGTGACTGGATGGTCACATGTCGCACGAGGCGGTCTGGAAGGCGCTGGCCGACCCCACGCGGCGCGCACTCCTCGACCGGCTGCGCGACCGCCCGCGGACCACCGGCGACCTGTGCCTGGGCGCGGCGATGAGCCGGTACGGCGTCATGAAGCACCTCGACGTCCTCGAGGAAGCCGGCCTGGTCGTCGTACGGCGGAAGGGCCGCGAACGCTGGAACCACCTCAACCCCGTCCCCCTCCGTCAGGCGTACGACCGCTGGATGCGGCCGTACGCCGAGGCGAGTGCGGACACCGTGCTGCGGCTCAAGGCCGCCGCCGAGTCATCCGGAGGAAGCATGAGCACCACTGACAGTCCCGTTCTCGACGACGCCATGCGCACCGTGCTTACGGGAGCGCTGGACATCGCCGCCGAGACCCGCGTCGCCGCGCCGCCCGAGAAGGTCTGGGAAGCCCTGCTCGACATCGGCGCCTGGTGGCCGCACCGCTTCCACGACGAGAGCACCGTCGTCCTGGAGGCGCACCTGGGCGGGCACTTCTTCGAGGACTGGGGCAACGGCGGCGGGATGATCTACGGCACGGTGTACGGCATCGACCCGGGCAAGCAGCTGTCGCTGCGCGCGAACATGGGGATGACCGGACCGGTCGCCGGCACGGTGACCTACCTGGTCGAGGCAGCCGGCGACGAGACGGTGCTGTCGATGACCCACAAGGCCTTCGGCGACATCGGCCCCGAAGCCGAGCACAGCTACACGTCAGGCTGGACCGAAGTCACGAATGCGCTCCTCGCCCACCTGGGAACCTAGGCAATCGAAACTTTCGAGTGGTCGCCGAGCATGAGGCGGTGGGCGCGCGGCAGGGCGGTGGACGGCGTGACTTCCACCTCCTTGCCGATCAGCGAGTCCTCGATGCGCGTGACGCCGGAGATCGTCGAGCTCTCGAGGATGATCGAGTACTCGATCTCCGTCGACTCGATCGTGCACGAGTGGTAGATCGAGGTGAACGGGCCGACGTAGGTGTCCGACACCGTCGTGTTGCGGCCGATGATCGCCGGACCGCGCACCGTGGAGCGCAGGATGCGCGCGCCCTCCTCGATCACGACGCGGCCGACCACGCGCGACTCCGGGTCGACGTAGCCGCGGATGGCCGGCTCCACGCTCTCGAGCACCTTGCGGTTGCACTCGAGCATGTCCTCGAGCCGGCCGGTGTCCTTCCAGTACCCGGACACCAGGTGCGGGCGTACGTCGCGGCCGCTGTCGATCAGCCACTGGATCGCGTCGGTGATCTCCAGCTCGCCGCGACCCGACGGCTTGATCGTCGCGACTGCTTCGTGGATCGGCGCCCGGAACATGTAGACGCCGACCAGCGCGAGGTCGGACTTGGGCTCGAGCGGCTTCTCCACCAGCGAGGTGACGCGGCCGTCGACCCCGAGCTCCGCCACGCCGAACTGCGAGGGGTTGTCGACCTTCGTGAGCAGGATCTGCGCGTCCCAGGCGGAGGCGCGGAACTCGTCGACCAGGTCCGTGATGCCGCCGATGATCATGTTGTCGCCGAGGTACATGACGAAGTCCTCGTCGGCGAGGAAGTCCCGCGCGATGAGGACGGCGTGCGCCAGCCCGAGCGGCGCCTCCTGGCGCAGGTAGGTCGCCTTGATGCCCAGCGCGCTGCCGTCGCCGACCGCCGCCTCGATCTCGTCAGCGGTGTCCCCCACGACGATGCCGATGTCGGTGATGCCGGCGTCACGGATCGCCTCGAGCCCGTAGAACAGGATCGGCTTGTTGGCGATGGGCACGAGCTGCTTGGCGGACGTGTGCGTGATCGGGCGGAGCCGGGTGCCGGCACCGCCGGAGAGCACGAGCGCTTTCATGCCAGGTGAGGCTAGTGGCTACCGCGCGATGCTGCTCAGCGGGGTCTTTCGGTACCCTGAGCGCCCGGATCCGGCCCGTTCCGGCCCCTGGGGAACATCACCGGGGTCCGGGTCGTCGAACCAGGCAGCAACCGGGGGCGGCTCCCGGCTGCCCGCAGGCGTGACCAGGAGAGCAGGTTCGTGACCAGCAACCCGCACGGACTGGTGCTCCCGCCGGAGCTCAACCCGCGCGGGAGGCGCCGGCGGACGAAGGCCGCCCGGGTGCTGTCCTGGGTCGCCGTGATCACGTCCGCGTGCGTGCTCGTCGGCAGCGTCGGGGTCTACGCGTTCGTCAAGTACTTCGACGGCCGCATCAACCGGATCGGCATCTGCCCCAAGACGCAGCCGGACTGCCACAAGGTGAAGAAGGGCCCCGGGAAGTCCGTGAACTTCCTGCTCATCGGCTCTGACTCGCGCGAGGGTGCCACGTCGGAGGAGCTCAAGAAGGCCTCGACCACGTTCACCCCGGGCCGGCGGTCCGACACGCTGATCCTCATCCACCTCTCGGCGAACGAGGACAAGGCCCTGATGGTGTCCTTCCCTCGCGACTCGTGGGTGGCCATCCCGGGCAAGGGTCACGACCGCATCAACGCAGCGTTCTCGGCCGGCGGGGTGACCTTGGCCGTACAGACCGTCGAGCAGCTGACCCAGCTGCACATCGACCACTACATCGAGGTGAACTTCGCGGGCTTCCAGCGCATCGTCGAAGCCGTCAAGGGCGTCGACGTCTGCCTGCCCACCGCGCAGAAGGACAAGGACTCCGGCATCGACCTGCCGGCCGGCAAGAGCCACGTCAACGGCCAGCAGGCGCTCGCGTTCGTCCGCCAGCGCAACGGGCTGCCGCGGGGCGACATCGACCGGATCGCGCGGCAGCAGCAGTTCATGGGCGCGCTGATGCGCCGGGCCACGAGCCTCGGTGTCCTGGCCAACCCGGTCCGGCTCGTCGACTTCCTGACGAGCATCACGGACGCGATCCAGGTCGATGACAACCTCTCCTTCGGCCAGCTCAAGGACCTCGCACTGCGGCTGCGCGGGCTGGACCCCGCGAAGGTCACCTTCGTGACCGCCCCGAACAAGGGCAACGCGCGCCGTGAGGGCAAGGCGGTGGTGCTCCTCGACGAGCTGCCGATGAAGGCGCTGTTCGACTCGCTGCGCAACGACACCGCGATTCCCGGCGCGAGCCCGGCACCGGTCCCGACCGACCTGATCGTGCCGGCGAGCAAGATCCGGGTACAGGTGCTCAACGGCACCGACACCAAGGGCGTGGCCAACGGCGCCGCCACGGAGCTGCGCGGGATCGGCTTCCTCGTCCAGGGCACGGGCAACGCCGACTCGCCGACGTACGAGCGCACGATCGTGCGCTACGGCCCGCAGAAGTCCGACTCCGCGCGCACGCTCGCGGCCGCCACGGGCGCCGACCTGCAGCTCGACCAGAGCCTCGGCCGGACGCTCGAGCTGGTGATCGGGCGCAACTACGCGGGTGCGCGCGCGGTGACCATCTCGACGGCCCGGCCGACACCGTCCGGCTCGAGCAGCCTCCCACCCGCCACCTCCGCGGCGGACGACCCCTGCGCTGCATGAGTCAACTTCCACGGAGTTTCCTCGACGAGCTCGACTCGGAGGTCGGCGCGATCATCGTCGCGCCGCGGACCTGGCGGTACCGGCTGCGCCACGGCACTCGCGTGGCCGCGCTGGCCACCGCCTGCCTGGTGCTGATCGCCGCCGCCGGCATCGCCGGCTACGCGCTGTGGCTGCAGAGCCTCGCCCCCCCGCCCGTGAACTTCGCGAAGGCGGTCCCCAACGCGCAGCCCCGCCCCGAGGCGGTGCCCAACAGCGGGATGAACTTCCTGCTCCTGGGGTCGGACAGCCGCGACGGGCTGACCCAGGCCGAGCTGGCCGAGATGGCCACCGAGGGCGTGGGCGGCCGGCGTACCGACACGATCATCCTGGTGCACCTGTCCGCCGACCGGAAACGGACGGTGCTGGTCTCCTTCCCGCGCGACGCGTGGGTGCCGATCCCCGGCTACGGCAACGGCAAGATCAACACGGCCTTCGGCAAGGGCGGGAGCGTCGAGGACGGCGCCAACCTGCTCCGGGCGACGATCGAGGACATGTCCGGGATCCGCATCGACCACTACCTCGAGGTGGACTTCCGTGGCTTCCTCGACGTCGTCGACGCGCTCGGCGGCGTGGACATCTGCCTGTCCAAGCCGGCCCGCGACCCGATGGCCGGGCTCAACCTCTCCGCCGGAAAGCACACGGTGAAGGGCGCGCAGGCGCTGGGCTTCGTCCGCGCCCGCCACTTCGACCCGCGGTCCGACTACGGGCGGATCGAGCGGCAGCAGCAGTTCCTCGCCGCCATGCTGCGCAAGGCCACGACGACGTCCGTGCTGCTCAACCCGGTGAAGCTCAACCAGCTGCTGACGTCCGGCATCCAGGCGGTGCGCCGCGACCAGAACCTCGGTGTCAGCGAGATCCGCCGACTGGTGGAGGGGCTGCACGGGCTCGACCCCGGCAAGGTCACGTTCGTGACTGCTCCGGTCAGCGGCGGGGGGTTCGCCGGCGAGCAGTCCGTGGTCTACCTCGACCACTCCGCCGGCGAGGAGCTGTGGCAGGCACTGCGCGAGGACGGGCCGCTGCCGCCGATCCGCGCCGCCACTCCCCCGCCGGCCGCCAGCCCGTCCGGCTCGGCGGCACCCTCGGCCTCCGCCTCGCCGGCCGCCGGGCCGACTCCGGCCAAGCCGTCCCCGTCGTCCTCGACGAAGCCCCCGGTGCGCACCGGCATCGCACCACTGCCGTTCGAGCAGACCACGGCGGCGGACGACCCCTGCAAGAAGAAGTAGCGCCTTACTCGGCGAGGGCCGGCTCGAGCGGCCGGCGCAGCTCACCCGTGGCGTCCGGCGTACCGGGCTGAGGGATCTCCACGGGTGGCCCCGCGGGCAGGTAGTGCCCGACCACCGCGGAGGCGACGAAGGCGACGACACCGGCGATGACGAGCGAGCGGCCCATGCCCTGCAGGTAGGCCTCGCGCGCCCGGGCGGCCAGCGCCGCGCCGGTGTCCCCACCGGTGCGCGCCGCCACGGCGAGCGCTTGGCCGAGCGACTTGCGAGCCGGTTCGGGCGCTCCGTCGAGGAAGTCGGTGTACCGCGAGACGAGCAGGCTGCCGAGCACCGCGACGCCCAGCGCGCCACCGAGCTCGCGCGTGGTGTCGTTGACCGCCGAGCCGACACCGGCCTTGCCCGGCGGCACGGCGCCCATGATCGAGGCGGTGCACGGCGCCATGGTCAGACCCATGCCGATGGACAGCACGAGCAGCGTGCCGATCAGCCGCGGGTAGCTGGTGTTCGCGTCCAGGGTCGAGGACAGCACCATCCCCAGCCCGACACTCGCCAGGCCCGCGGACACGACCCGCTTGGTGCCGAAGCGCTCCACCAGCCGCGCGCTGCTCGGCGCGGTGACCATCAGGCCGACGGCCATCGGCAGCATGCGCAGCCCGGCCTCCAGCGGCGAGTAGCCGAGGACCAGCTGGAGGTACTGCGTGAAGAGGAAGAACGAGCCGAACATGGCGAAGAAGACGAGGGTGATCGCGGCGCTGGCCGCGCTGAACCGCGGGTTGCGGAAGAAGCGCAGGTCGAGCATCGGGTGCTCGGCCCAGAGCTCCCACAGCCCGAACCAGAGCAGCAGGACGAGGGCGACGAGGAACACGGCGATCGTGCGCGGGTCGAGCCAGCCCTCGTTGGGTCCCTCGATGATCGCGTAGAGCAGAGCGGTCAGGCCGAGGACGGACAGCAAGGCGCCGACCGGGTCGAGCGGGGTCTTCTCCGCGTCCCTGGACTTCGGCACGAGGAAGTGGCCGGCCACGAGCGCCAGCAGCACGATCGGCAGGTTGATGAGGAAGACCGACCCCCACCAGAAGTGCTCGAGCAGCAGGCCGCTCGCGATCGGACCGATCGCCGCGCCGCCGCCGGCGAGACCGGCCCAGATGGCGATCGCGCGGGCGCGCTGCTCGGGCGGGTAGACGGTGGTGAGGATCGACAGTGTCGCCGGCATGACCAGCGCCGCCGCCAGACCCATCAGCGCCCTGGTCGCGATCAGCTGGTCGGCGGAGTGCGCGACGACCGAGAGCCCGGAACCGACGGCGAAGACCACGAGGCCGATCTGCAGGGCGCCCTTGCGGCCGAACCGGTCGCCGAGAGCGCCGCAGGTGAGCAGCAGCCCGGCGAAGACGAGCGCGTACGAGTCGACCATCCACTGCAGCTGCGTGTTCGTCGCCGGCAGCTCCACCGCGAGCCGCGGCAGCGCGACGTTGAGGACGGTGTTGCCGACGACGATGAGCACGAGGCTGAGGCAGAGGGTCGCGAGCACCCATCCCCGCCGGCGTTCGTCGGACGCGACCTGCTCGCTCACACGCTCTCCCCTGTTCGTACTCGTATTCCCGGGCAACCCGCGAGATCGCGAGGTCATTCCGTACAGTCGCCCGGATGCTGGAGACATTCGCACAGGAGTGGGCGCGGCTCGTCGCCCGGGACCCGGCCAAGCCCGCGCTGACCTGGTACGACGAGGCGGCCGTCGTCCGCGTCGAGCTGTCCTACGCGACGCTCGACAACTGGGTGTCCAAGATCGCGAACCTGCTGGTGGACGGCCTCGGCGTCGGCGCCGGCGACGTGGTGACCGTCCAGCTCGACCGTGACTGGCACGAGCCCGCCGCCTGCCTCGCCGCCTGGGTGGCCGGCGCCAAGGTCGGTGCGGGCGGGGAGCTGCTCGACGCCGACGCGCTGGCTGACGTACTCGGCTTCGGCGACCGGTTCAGCGGACCATCGGCCCCCGCACCGGACGAGTTCGCTGGGGCGCAACGGCTCGCGAGCGCGTGGGGGCTGGAGCCGTCCGACCGCGTGCTCGGTCTGGTCGACGGGTGGCCCGGCTGGCTGCCGGCCCTGGCAGCCGGGGCGGGGGCGGTCATCTGGCACGGCCTGGACCGTTCCGACGCGCGGCGGCGCCTCGCGTCGGAACGGGTGACCGTCGCGGTCGGGGCCGAGGCGGCCCAGGGGCTGGGCGTACGCGTCGTCGCGGTTCACTAGGCTCCGCGCCATGGACAAGGTGGTCACGGATCCCGCCGAGGCTGTGGCGGACATCACATCGGGGTCGAGCCTCGCCGTCGGCGGCTTCGGGCTCTGCGGCATCCCCTCCGTGCTGATCCAGGCACTCCTCGACGCGGGCGTGGACGAGCTTTCGGTCGTGTCGAACAACTGCGGCGTCGACGAGTGGGGCCTCGGGATCCTGCTGTTCGCCAAGCGGCTGCGACGGATGACCTCGAGCTACGTCGGCGAGAACAAGGAGTTCGAGCGGCAGTTCCTCTCCGGCGAGCTCGAGGTCGAGCTCACGCCGCAGGGCACGCTCGCGGAGCGGCTGCGTGCAGGCGGTGCCGGCATCCCGGCGTTCTACACGCCGGCCGGCGTGGGCACGCAGGTCGCCGAGGGCGGGCTGCCCTGGCGCTACGACGGCAACGGCGGTGTGGCCGTCGCCTCGCCGGCCAAGGAGACGCGCGAGTTCGGCGGCCGCAGCTACGTGCTCGAAGAGGCGATCGTCACCGACTTCGCCCTGGTGCACGCCTGGCAGGGCGACCGGCACGGGAACCTCGTGTACCGGGAGTCCGCCCGCAACTTCAACCCGCTCGCCGCCGCGGCGGGACGGATCACGATCGCCGAGGTCGAGGAGCTGGTGGAGCCGGGCGAGCTCGACCCCGCGAACGTGCACACGCCGGGGGTCTTCGTGCAACGCGTCGTGCCGACTCCCGGCATCGAGAAGCGCATCGAGCGACGCACCGTGAGGGAGGCGACGTGACGCTCACCCGCGAGCAGCTCGCGGCGCGGGTCGCGCTGGAGCTCGAGGACGGCCAGTACGTGAACCTCGGCATCGGCATGCCGACCCTCGTGCCGAACTACCTGCCGGCCGGCGTGCATGTCGTCCTACAGAGCGAGAACGGCATCCTCGGCGTCGGGCCGTACCCGGTGGCCGGCGAGGAGGACCCGGACCTGATCAACGCCGGCAAGGAGACAGTGACGATCCAGGCCGGCGCGTCCTTCTTCGACTCGGCGATGTCGTTCTCGATGATCCGCGGCGGCCACATCGACGTCGCCGTCCTCGGCGCGATGCAGGTGGCCGGTAACGGCGACCTGGCCAACTGGATGATCCCCGGGAAGATGGTCAAGGGGATGGGCGGCGCGATGGACCTCGTGCACGGCGCGAAGAAGGTCATCGTGATGATGGAGCACGCCGCGAAGGACGGCACGGCCAAGATCGTCGACCAGTGCTCCCTGCCGCTCACCGGCGAACGCGTCGTCCACCGGATCATCACGGACCTGGCCGTCATCGACGTCGAGACGGACGGCTTGGTCCTGCGGGAGCTGGCGCCCGGCGTCTCCATCGACGACGTGATCGCCGTGACGGAACCGCCGCTCGCCGTACCCGCCGCGCCCAAGGAGATGGCGCTCGCCTGACCGACCGAGTCCTCGGTCACTCGGCGCGGACGAAGAACTCCTCGCGCAGCGCGAACTCGAAGAACGCCTCGCCCAGCGCGTCGACGAGGGGCTGCACCTGGCTGGCCTGGCAGAGCATCGCCTGCTTCTTCACCGCCATCTCCTCGTCGTCGAGCACCACGTAGACCGAGAGCTCGTCGCGGGGGGTGGTCGTCGGGACGAAGCCGGGGGTCATGAAGACGTCGATGGAGTCGAAGGCCTTCATGTTCTCCGCGAGCCAGTCCGGCGTCTGCGTCGCGTAGTGCAGCTCGGTGTCGACGCCGGCGGCCGCCACCGCCGCGGTCGTCCAGGCGCAGACCGCTTTGTGGTCCACGTGGTCCGTCCCGCCGTCGGGCCCGAACGTGAAGACGTGTGCCGGCCGCATCTCGCGGAGGATCGCCACGAGCTGCGCAACCGGCTGATCCGGCGGCACGTCCCCGCAACCGCCGTCGCGGTAGCCCATGAACCGGTGCTCGATGTCGCCGAAGGTCGCCAGGCAGGCCTTGAGCTCGGCCGCGCGCAGCTCGCCGCGTTCCTCGAGCGACCGCGGGTCGTCGTCCGGAAAACCGAGCTCGCCCTTGGTCGCCGTCACGCACACGACGCGATCTCCGCGCCGAAGGGCCCGGAGCATGATGCCGCCCATGGAGTAGCCCTCGTCGTCCGGGTGCGCCCACACGCCCAGCACGGGCCCCGTCGTTCGGTCCAATGGCATGGCGGCAACCCTTCTAGCGGAGCAGGGCGCGGGCCATGACGACGCGCTGGATCTGGTTCGTGCCCTCGTAGATCTGTGTGATCTTCGCGTCGCGCATGAAGCGTTCCATGGGGTAGTCCGTGACGTAGCCGTAGCCGCCGAGCAGCTGTACGCCGTCCGTCGTGACCTCCATCGCCGTGTCCGAGGCGAAGCACTTGGCCGCGGCGGAGATGAAGGTGAGGTCAGGGTCCTGCCGCTCGGCCTTGCTGGCCGCGACATAGATGAGCTGGCGCGCCGCCTCCGTCTTCATGGCCATGTCGGCAAGCATGAACTGGACGGCCTGGAACGACGCGATCGGCTTGCCGAACTGCTCGCGTTCCTTGACATAGCCGGTCGCGTAGTCGACGGCGCCCTGAGCGATGCCGAGCGCCTGCGCGCCGATGGTCAGCCGCGTGTGGTCGAGCGTGCGCAGCGCGGTCTTGAAGCCGGTGCCCTCGTCGCCCACCATCCGGTCGGCCGGGATGCGGCAGTTGTCGAAGTGCACCTCGCCGGTCGGCGAGCCCTTGATGCCCATCTTCTTCTCGAGCTTGCCGACGCTGAACCCGGGGTCGTCCGCCTCGACGACGAAGGCCGAGATGCCGCTGCCGGACCCCTTCTCCGGATCGGTCACGGCCATGACCGTGTAGTACTTCGAGACGCCGGCACCGGTGATGAAGCGCTTGGTCCCGTTGAGGACGAACGAGTCGCCGTCACGGACCGCGCGGGTCTTCATCGCGCCGGCGTCGGAGCCGCTGCCGGGCTCGGTGAGGGCGTAGCTGATCATGCCCTCGCCGGAGGCGACCCTCGGCAGGTAGGCCTGCTTGATCTCCTCACTGCCGGACAGCAGCATGCCCTGCGTGCCGAGCTTGTTGACCGCGGGGATCAGCGAGGACGAGGCGCAGACCCGCGCGACCTCCTCGATGAGGATCGCGCTCGAGATCGCGTCGGCGCCCGGCCCGCCGTAGGCCTCGGGGATGTGGATCGCGAGCAGGTCGTTGCGCTTGAGCTCCTCGACGACGTCCCACGGGAACTCGCCCGTGCTGTCGATCTCGGCGGCACGCGGAGCGATCTTGGCCTCGGCCATGGCGCGGACGGACTTGCGGAGCAGATCGTGCTCCTCCGCGAGGCGGTAGGTGTCGAAGTCGGGGTTCACGGAGGGCATCGTAGACTCGCCCCCCATGACTCATCGCCTCACGGTGCTCGGCACCGGCTACCTGGGCGCGACCCACGCGGCCTGCATGGCGAGCCTCGGCTACCAGGTGCTCGGCATGGACGTCGACGAGGCGAAGATCGCCCGGCTCGCCGGCGGGGAAGTCCCCTTCTACGAACCCGGCCTCGAGCCGGTGCTGCGCAAGGGCATCGAGTCAGGGAACCTGCGCTTCACGTCGTCCTACGCGGAGGTGGCCGCTTTCGGCGACGTGCACTTCCTCTGCGTCGGCACGCCCCAGCGGGCCGACGGTCCGGGCGCGGACCTGCGCTTCGTCGACGCCGTGGTCGGCGGCCTGGCCGCCGAGCTGCGCGAGCCTGCGCTCGTCGTGGGCAAGTCCACCGTGCCCGCGGGCACGGCCCAGCGGCTGGCCGCCCGCTTCGCCGCGGAGTCCCCCGCGGGCGCCGACGTGGAGCTGGCCTGGAACCCCGAGTTCCTCCGCGAGGGTTTCGCCGTCGAGGACACGCTCCGGCCGGACCGGCTGGTCTTCGGCGTCCGTCCTGACGGAAAGGGAGAGGAGATCCTGCGCGAGGTCTACGCGCCGATCACCGACAGCATCGCCTGCCCGGTCGTCGTCACCGACTACGCCACTGCGGAGCTGGTCAAGGTCGCCGCCAACGCGTTCCTGGCGACGAAGATCTCGTTCATCAACGCCATGGCCGAGGTGTGCGAGGTCGTCCACGCCGACGTGACCAAGCTGTCGGAGGCGCTGAGCCACGACACGCGCATCGGCGGGCGCTTCCTGCACGCCGGGCTCGGCTTCGGCGGCGGCTGCCTGCCCAAGGACATCCGCGCGTTCATGGCACGTGCCGAGGAGCTCGGCGTCGACCAGGCGCTGTCGTTCCTGCGCGAGGTCGACGCGATCAACCTGCGCCGCCGGGCTCGCATGGTCGACCTGTCGCGCGAGCTGGTCGGCGGCTCGTTCAGCGGCACGCGCGTCGGAGTACTTGGGGCGGCGTTCAAGCCGAACACCGACGACATCCGCGACTCGCCCGCACTCGACGTCGCGTCCACGATCCTCCACGAAGGCGCCGAGGTCACGGTCTACGACCCGCAGGCCATGACCAGCGCTCGCGTCCTTCACCCGGAGCTCGGCTACGCCGACTCGGCCGTCGAGGCGGTCCGCGCCGCCGACATCGTGCTGCACCTGACGGAGTGGACCGAGTTCCGCGACATGGACCCCAGCACGCTCGACACGGTCGTCCGGCACAAGCGCATCGTCGACGGCCGCAACGCGCTGAGCCCGGCGAGATGGCGCGCGGCCGGCTGGACCTACCGCGCACTCGGCCGGCCCTGACGTGCGCATGCCATGAGGCAGATCGGCGCGGTCCTGTTCGACATGGACGGAGTGATCCGGCACTGGGACGGCGCCGGAGCAGCCGCCGGCGAGGCAGCGGCAGGCCTGCCCCCGGGAACGCTCGACCGGATCGCCTACTCCGTGCCCGAGTTCGCGCTGACCCAGGTCGGCAAGGCGACGGCGGAGGACTGGGGTGCCGCGATCGAGCGCGCGCTGGTCGCCGAGCACGGACCCGGCGCGGCTCGGGCCATGCGTCACTTCCTCGACTACATGGGCGTGCTCGACCGCGAGATGGTCGGTCTGGTCGCGGCGGTCCGAAAGCAGGTTCTCGTCGCCCTGCTGTCCAACGCGACCGACCAGCTGCGAGCCCACCTCACGCATCACGACCTCACCGAGGCCTTCGACGTGGTCCTCTGCTCGGCCGAGCTCGGCATCGCGAAGCCGGAGCCGGACATCTTCCTACACGCGGCCGAGGCGATCGGCGTCGACCCGGACGCCTGCTTCTTCACCGACGACCGGGAAGAGAACGTGGCGGGAGCGCGCTCTGTGGGTATGCATGCCGAGGTGTTCACCGACCGCGCGACCCTCGCCGCCCAGCTGCACGCCCTCGGCCTGGTGCTCGACTGATGGCCCTCCTCGACTGGCGCGACAGCGATGTCGCGCGCCGCATGCTGGCGGAGTACACGACGTGGGCCGTGGTGGGCATCTCGCCCGATCCCTTCCGCGACAGCAACAGCATCGCGAAGCTGCTCATGGCCAAGGGCAAGCGCGTCCTCGCCGTGAACCCGAACGCGGACTCGGTGCTGGGACTGCCTTGCTACCCGTCCCTGCTCGACCTACCGGAACCGGTGGAGGTCGTCGACGTCTTCCGTCGCTCGGATCGGGCCGGCACGCACGTCGACGAGGCGATCGCGATCGGCGCGAAGGCGGTCTGGTTCCAGCTCGGCGTCGTCGACGAGGCGGCGTATGAGCGGGCGACCGCGGCCGGCCTCGAGATGGTCATGGACCGCTGCCCCGCGCAGGACTACCCGCGGTTCTTCCCGGCCGCCTAGCTCCCGACGCCGAGGTCCCGCGCGATGAGCATGCGCTGCACCTCCGAGGTGCCCTCGCCGATCTCGAGGATCTTGCTGTCCCGGTAGAAGCGCGCGACCGGGAACTCGTTCATGAAGCCGTAGCCGCCGTGCACCTGCACGGCCTCGCGCGCGCTGGTCACCGCGCACTCCGACGCGTAGAGCTTCGCGATCGCCGCCTCGCGCTTGAACGGCTCGCTGGCGGCCATCTTCGCCGCGGCGGCGTACCAGGCCATGCGAGCCGTGTGCGCCCGTACCTCCATGTCCGCGATCTTGAAGGCGACCGCCTGGTGCCGACCGATCGGTACGCCGAACGCCTCGCGTTCGTTCGCGTACTTCACGCACTCGTCCACGCAGCCCTGGGCCAGTCCGGTGGCCAGGGCGGCGATCGCGATGCGGCCCTCGTCGAGGATCGACAGGAAGTTGGCGTAGCCCCGGCCGCGCTGCCCGAGCAGGTTCTCCTCCGGCACACGGCAGTTGGTGAACGCGAGCTCCCGCGTGTCCGAGGCGTGCCAGCCGATCTTCGAGTACGGCTTCGAGGCAGAGAACCCCTCGCGCGGCACCGGGACGAGGATGGAACTGATCTCCTTGCGGCCGTTGAACTCCTGGCCGGTCACCGCCGTCACGGTGACGACACGAGTGATGTCGGTGCCCGAGTTGGTGATGAACGCCTTCGACCCGTTGATCACCCATTCGCCGGCGTCGACCACCGCGCTGGTCTTGGTCGCACCGGCATCGGACCCGCCGCCCGGCTCGGTCAGCCCGAACGCGCCCAGGGCCTCGCCGGACGTGAGCTGCGGGAGCCACTCCCGCTTCTGCTCCTCGCTGCCGAACCGGTAGATCGGCATGGCACCGAGCGAGATCGCGGCGTCGAGGGTGATGGCTACCGACGAGTCGACCCGGCCCAGCTCCTCGATGGCGATGCAGAGGGCGAAGAAGTCGCCGCCCATGCCGCCGTACTCCTCGGGGAAGGGCAGCCCGAACAGGCCCATCTCGCCCATCTGGCGGACGATCGCGTACGGGAACTCGCCCGACTCGTCCAGCTCGGCCGCGGCGGGGGCCACGACCGACCGGGCGAACTGCTCGACGGTCTTGCGCAGGGTCTGCTGCTCGTCGGAGAGGCGCACGTCGATCACGGGGGCGAGTCTGCCACGTCGCTAGGTGTCTGCTGAGCCCGCCTCTTAGACTGCCGCGATGCGCACGCTCTACCGCCGGTTCGAGGTCCTGCTCCACGAGATCGCCAAGTTCGGCCTCGTCGGCGCGTTCAACGCCGGTCTCGACATCGGGTTGTTCAACGTCCTGCACTTCCACCTGGGCATCGGGCCGCTGTCCTCGAAGACCGTGTCCACGATGGTCGCCGCGACCAGCAGCTACTTCATGAACCGGCACTGGTCGTTCGCGCACCGCGCCCGGAGCGCGTTCCGCCGCGAGTTCAGCCTGTTCCTGGTCCTCAACGCGGTCGGGCTCGGCATCGCCCTCGTCGTGCTCGGCTTCACGCGCTACGTGCTCGGGCTGACCGGCGTACTCGCCCTCAACATCGCGGCGAACGTCTTCGGCATCGGCCTCGGGACGCTCTGGCGCTTCTACGCCTACAAGCGCTGGGTGTTCCTGCCGAACGAGCCCGGCGAGCCGTCTGCCATCGAGGCCGCGATCACCACGGCGGTCTAGACCGGCGTCACGCCGTGTCGTCGGCGGGAGAAGGAACGGTCCTTGCCCCGGCAGGCGGCGAAGCGGGCGATCAGCTCGCCGCGGAGCTCCTCGGGCTCGATCACCGCGTCGACCACGAGCTCGGCGGCCAGGTGCACGACGTCGATGTCCTGCTCGTACTCCTCGCGCCGCGCGGCGACGTAGCCCTCGCGCTCCTCCTCCGGCAGCTCGGCGATCTTGTTCGCGAAGACCGCGTTGACGGCCGCCTCCGGCCCCATGACGGCGATCATCGCGGTCGGCAGCGCGATGCAGGCGTCCGGCTCGAACCCTGGACCGGCCATGGCGTAGAGGCCGGCGCCGTACGCCTTGCGCACGATCACCGAGATCTTCGGGACGGTGGCCTCGGAGACGGCGGTGATCATCTTGGCGCCGTGGCGGATGATGCCCTGCCGCTCGACCGCCGTACCGATCATGAAGCCGGGCACGTCGGACAGGAACAGCAGCGGCACGTTGAACGCGTCGCAGAGCTGGATGAACTTGGTCGCCTTGTCCGCGGAGTCCACGAACAGGACGCCGCCCTTCTGCATCGGGTTGTTCGCCACGACGCCGACGGTCTCGCCGCCGAGGCGGGCCAGGCCGACGACCAGCTCGCGGGCCCACAGCGCGTGGATCTCGAAGAGGCTGTCCTCGTCGACCAGACCGGCGATGTAGCGGCGCATGTCGAACGCCTTGCGCTCCTCCGCCGGGACGAGCGCGCGCAGGTCGATCTCCTTCGGCCCGGTCGGCTTGGCCGAAGGGGGCGCCTGCTGGAAGTTCTCCGGCAGGTAGGAGAGGAACCGGCGTACGACGGCCAGCGCCTCGGGCTCGGTCTTCACGAGGTGCGTCCCGCAGCCGGAGACGGAGCAGTGCATCTTCGCGCCGCCCATCTCCTCGAGCGTCGTCTTCTCTCCGACCACCATCTCGGCCATGCGCGGCGAGCCGAGGTACATCGACGCGTTGCCCTCGACCATCACGACGACGTCGCAGAAGGCCGGGATGTAGGCGCCGCCTGCTGCCGACGGGCCGAAGAGCGCGCACACCTGGGGCACCGCGCCGCTGGCCCTGACCTGCGAGTGGAAGATCTTGCCCGCGCCGCGCCGGCCCGGGAACAGGTCCACCTGGTCGGTGATCCGCGCGCCCGCGGAGTCGACGAGGTAGACCATCGGGACGCCGGTCCGGTACGCCGTCTCGATGATCCGGATGATCTTCTCGACCGTCCGCGCGCCCCAGGACCCGGCCTTCACCGTCGAGTCGTTGGCCATGAGGCAGACCGGGCGGCCGTCGACCTTCGCGAGGCCGGTGACGACGCCGTCGGCGGGCAGGTCACCGGCCAGCACGTTGGCCAGCATGCCGTCCTCGACGAACGAGCCCTCGTCGACGAGCAGCGCGATCCGCTCGCGCGCGAACAGCTTGCCCTTCGCCGCGTTGGCGTCGTGGTACTTCGGGTGCCCGCCCTGCTCGACATCGGTACGCAGCTCGGCCAGTGGCTTGTGCCCGTGCGTCTCGTCCGTCACGACCCGCTCCGTCTCGTCCGCGGTCCGGCCCGCAGCACCTGGGAGGGCAGGGTACGGCCAACCAGGGATTCCGCCGTACGGGCGGCGTCAATGAGGGCGTCGAGGTCCACCCCGGTGTCGACGCCCATGTCCTCGACCATGTGCACCAGGTCCTCGGTGCAGACGTTGCCGGTGGCGCCGGGCGCGTAGGGGCAGCCGCCGAGGCCGCCGATCGATGCGTCGAAGTCCGCGACGCCGAGCTGCAGCGCGGCCAGCACGTTGGCCAAGCCGGTGCCGCGCGTGTTGTGGAAGTGCAGGTTGAGCGGCGACTCCGCATGGGCGGAGCGGAACGCGCCGACCAGCGCGGTCACCCGGGTCGGCGTGGCCATGCCGGTGGTGTCGCCGAAGGAGATGCCGTCGGCGCCGTCGGCGACGGCGCGGCCGGCCACCGCCACGACCCGCTCCACGGGCACCTCGCCCTCGTACGGGCAGCCGAAGGCGGTCGACACGATCACCTGGCAGGTCGCGCCGCGAGTGTGCGCAAGCGCGAGCAGCTCGGCGATGGCGTCGAGGGACTCCTCCGTCGACCGGTTCACGTTCCTGCGGTTGTGGGTGTCCGACGCGGAGACCACCGCCTCGATCTCGGTGAAGCCGGCGTCGAGCGCGCGCTCGGCGCCGCGCAGGTTGGGCACCAGCGCCGAGTAGCGGACGTCGGCCGAGCGCGCGATCTGCTGCCACACCTCGTCGGCGTCCGCCATCTGCGGGATGGCCTTCGGCGAGACGAACGAGACGGCCTCGATCCGGCCGACACCGGTGCGCGACAGCGCGTCGATCAGCTCGACCTTGGCCGCGGTCGGGACAGGAGCCTCGTTCTGCAGCCCGTCGCGCGGGCCGACCTCGCGCAGCGACAGCGCCTTCGGAAGGTCACTCATGTGGGGTTCTCACTCTTTCGGGGCCCCCGCGGCGGTGCGAGCGCAGCGAGCAGCGTCGTGGGGTAATCATTCTCCCGGCCACTGCGGCGGGCGCTTCTCGCTGAAGGCCAAGATCCCCTCGCGCCGGTCGGCCGAGAAGGCAACGTCACGCCAGGCGGCGTCCTCGATGTCGAGGCCGTCGGCCAGGCCGACGTCGTACCCCTGCCGCAGCGCACGCTTAGCGGCGCGCGTGCCCACCGGCGAGTTGCCGGCGATCGCGGCGGCGAGCTCGAGCGCCGCGTCGCGCGCGGTGCCGGACGGGACGAGCCGGTCGACCAGGCCGAGCTCCTGCGCCTCCGCGGCAGAGACGCGGCGGCCGGTGAGGATCATCTCGGCGGCGCGCCCGGTCCCGATGCGGCGGGTCAGCAGCTGCGTACCGCCCCCGCCGGGGACGAGCCCGACCGTCACCTCGGGCAGGCCGAAAACCGCTGTGTCGTCGGCGACGACGACGTCGCAGGACAGCGCCAGTTCGGTCCCCCCGCCAAGGGCGAAGCCCTGGACGGCCGCGACCACCGGCTGTGGCAGGGCGAGCACCGACCCGAACGCCGCCCGGAACACCGGGCGCTGCGCGCGCAGGTCGTCGTCGGTGAAGGTGTTGCGCTCCTTGAGGTCCGCGCCGACGCAGAACGCGCGCTCGCCGGCCGCCGACAGGACGACGGCGCGGACCGCACGGTCTGTCGCGATCTCGGCACAGGCCGCTGCCAGCGACCGAGCCAGCGCCGTCGAGATCGCGTTCATCGCGTCGGGCCGGTCGAGCACGACCTCGCGGACGTGACCGTGGTCCCGAACGGCGATCCCGTCGTGCGCCGTCACGGGCCCACGGCGGGCGGTGGCTCTTCGTCGTCGGGCGTCCGGCGGCGACGCTCGTCGTCGTCTTCCATCAGCCGGTAGATCTCCCGCTGCACATGCTCCACATGGGGGATGTCGCCAAGCGTCACCTGCCCACGCTCGCCGGCGCTCTCCACGATCAAGGTGCCCGCGCCGAGCATGCGTTCGAGCAGCGAGTGGGTGAACGTGACGTCGTTGATCCGGTAGAGCGGGACGTCGCGGCCGGTCCGGGACAGCACACCCTCGCGCATGATGACCCGCCGGTTGGTCACGACGAAGTGCGTGGTGAGCCAGGTCAGCAGCGGCGCGAGGCAGAAGATGACCAGCAGCACGACCATGGCCAGGAAGAGGGCCCAGACCACCGTCGAGTGCGCGCTGCCGTCCGGCGCGCGGGCGATCCCGAACGAGCCCATGAAGACGATGATCGGCGCGAGCAGACCCGGCACGACCAGCACCTTCCAGTGCGGGTGCAGGTCGAAGACGATCTCCTCGCCCTCGGTCAGCAGCTTGCGGGGGTACGCCACCGTCCGGCCTCCTCGCGTGTCGGCGCAGATCGTGGCACGAATCGTGGCAACCTCGGCGGCCGGTGCGCGTCTGTTCTCATAGGGTTCCACTGCGGAGGTGCACGATGACCAGCCAGCGGTACGCCGGAGCGGTTGCCGCCGCGCTGCTGGCGCTCAGTCTCGCCGCCTGCGACAGCGGCACGGTCGAGCAGCGCGACCCGACCGGGACCCCCACCGCCGCCAGCGCGACCCCGAGCGTCAGCGCCTCCCCCTCTGCTGCGACCGAGACCATGGCCGTGGCCGTCTACTACCTGAACGCCGACAACGGCTTCTCCCTGTCGCGCGAGTTCCGCCGGCTGCCGAAGACAACAGCCGTGGTGCGCACCGCGGTCGATGCGATGCTCCACCTCAAGCCGCTCGACCCCGACTACTCGAGCATGTGGCCCGCCGCCACCCAGATCCGTGGCATCACGATCGCCGGCGACCTGGCCACCGTCGACCTGACCAAGGAGGGCGCGAGCGCCAAGACCGGCGCCCTGCCCGAGGGTCGGTCGCTCGACCAGCTCGTCTACACGGTGTCGGCCGCCGCGCCGGCCGTGAAGCGCGTCCAGCTGCTCTTCGAGGGCAAGAAGCAGTCTGCGTTCTGGGGGCACGCGGAGGTGGACCGGCCGATTGCCCGCGCGTCGCACGTGAACGTGCTCGCGCCGATCACCATCGACAGCCCGGCCGAGGGTGCCGTGGTCGGCCGCCGCATCACCTTCAAGGGCGAGGCCACCGTGCCGGAGGCCAACGTCACGTGGCGGATCAGCACCGGATGCCCCGTCGGCGTGACCTGTGTCGGCAAGCCGACGGTGTTCAAGGAGGGCTTCACGACGGCGAGTACCGGCCCTCCGGGTCGTGGCACCTGGTCGGTCACGCTCGACCTCCCGGACGAGATCTTCGAGACCTCCGGCTACATCGAGATCCGCGCGTTCTACAGCTCGGACGACGACGGCAGCGAGCAGAACCCGGACACGAAGGTCGTCCTCGCCAAGGACCAGTAGTGCCTAGGCCGGACGGACCTGGACGACGTCACCGGCGCTGACCGCGACGTCCCCGGCGATCGTCCGGACCACGAGCCGGCCGGTCTCGTCGACGTCCGCCGCCTCACCCGCGACGGTGTCGCCGCCGGGCAGGGCGACGCGCACGCTCTGCCCGACGGTCGCGCAGTGCCGCAGGTAGGTCGCCCGGGCGTCGAGCTCGCCGTCGTTCCAGGCGAGGTACGCCGGGCCGATGGCCCGCAGGGCGGCCAGGAAGACCGGCTGGCGGTCGACGACACCACCCGTCTCGAGCGACAACGAGGTCGCGGTCTCGACCGGCAGCTCCTCGCGGGCCGTCGAGACGTTGAGGCCCACGCCGACGGCCAGCGCCGACCCGGCCACCTCGGCCAGGAGCCCGCCGACCTTGCGCCCGTCGACGAGCAGGTCGTTCGGCCACTTCAGGTCGATGGTGAGGTCGACCAGCCGGCCGACCGAGTCGGCGATGCAGCTCGCGACGAGCAGCGGAAGCCACGGCCACTCGGCCGTTGCCCGCGACGGACGCAGCAGCATCGACCAGGTCAGCCCGGCGCGAGGAGGTGACGACCACTCCCGGTCGAGCCGACCGCGGCCACCGCTCTGCGACTCGGCGACGACGACGAGTCCCTCGCGCTCGCCCCCTCGCGCAGCGGTGACGACGAGGTCGTTGGTCGAGCCCACCTCGTCGAGGACGTGCAGCTCGCGCCACGGCGCTGTCCGGCGTACGGCGGCGGACAGGGTTCCGGCCCGCAGCGGCGGGCGGTCGAGGTCGAGCCAGGCAGGCCCGGCGCCACGGTCGGGAAGGTGCACGTC
This sequence comes from uncultured Frankiaceae bacterium, assembly GCA_964651395.1. Lineage (GTDB taxonomy): Bacteria > Actinomycetota > Actinomycetes > BP-191 > BP-191 > CAZYXZ01. Next base: position 13,388 of record CAZYXZ010000021.1, on the reverse strand, counting down.
AGTACAGTACGGCGCATGGCAAAGGCCGCTTCGACACCCGCCGCCCCCGATCCGCACACGACCGCGGGCAAGCTCGCGACGCTGAACCAGATGCGCGACGAAGCCGGGCACGCCGGCTCCGCCAAGGCGGTCGAGAGCCAGCACGCCAAGGGCAAGATGACCGCGCGCGAGCGGATCGACGCGCTGCTCGACCCGGGCTCCTTCGTCGAGACCGACGCGCTCGCCCGGCACCGCGCGCACGACTTCGGCGTCGACGCCAACCGGCCGTTCGGCGACGGCGTGGTCACCGGCTACGGCACGGTCGACGGGCGGCCGATCTGCGTCTTCAGCCAGGACTTCACGGTCTTCGGCGGCAGTCTCGGCGAGGTCTTCGGCGAGAAGGTCGTCAAGATCATGGACATGGCCCTGCGCACAGGCTGCCCGGTCGTCGGCATGAACGACTCGGGCGGAGCGCGCATTCAGGAGGGCGTCGTCTCGCTCGGCCTCTACGGCGAGATCTTCTACCGCAACGTCATCGCGTCCGGGGTCATCCCGCAGATCTCGCTGATCATGGGCCCGTGCGCCGGCGGCGCCGTCTACTCCCCCGCCATCACCGACTTCACGCTCATGGTCGACGGCACGTCGCACATGTTCATCACCGGTCCCGACGTCATCAAGACAGTCACCGGCGAGGACGTCGAGTTCGAGGAGCTCGGCGGTGCACGGACGCACAACACCAAGAGTGGCGTCGCGCAGTTCATGGCCACCGACGAGCAGGACTGCATCGAGCTGACCCGCGCCCTGCTCTCCTACCTCCCGTCCAACAACCGCGACGACGCGCCGGCGTACGCCGAGGAAGCCGACGCGGACGCACCCGACCTCGAGCTCGACTCGCTCATCCCCGACTCGTCCAACCAGCCCTACGACATGCATCGTGTGATCGAGCACGTGCTCGACGAGGGGGAGTTCCTCGAGGTGCACGCGCTGTTCGCGCAGAACATCCTCTGCGGTTTCGGCCGCGTGGACGGGCGGTCGGTCGGCGTCGTCGCCAACCAGCCCATGCACTTCGCCGGCTGCCTCGACATCAACGCCTCCGAGAAGGCGGCCCGCTTCGTCCGGACCTGTGACGCGTTCAACATCCCGGTGCTGACCTTCGTCGACGTACCCGGCTTCCTCCCCGGCACCGGCCAGGAGTGGGAGGGCATCATCCGGCGCGGCGCCAAGCTCATCTACGCGTACGCCGAGGCGACCGTCCCAAAGGTCACGATCATCACGCGCAAGGCCTACGGCGGCGCGTACGACGTCATGGGGTCGAAGCACCTGCGCAGCGACGTGTCCTTCGCATGGCCGACCGCCGAGATCGCGGTCATGGGCGCCCAGGGCGCGGTCAACATCATCTTCCGCAAGGAGCTGGCCGCCTCCGAGGACGCCGAGGCCAAGCGCGCCGAGCTGGTGGAGGACTACACCGACCACTTCGCCACGCCCTACATCGCGGCCGAGCGCGGCTACATCGACGCCGTCATCGCGCCGTCCGAGACTCGCGGCCAGGTGATCCGCGCGCTGCGTCAGCTGCGCACGAAGCGCGAGACCCTTCCCCCTAAGAAGCACGGCAACATTCCGCTATGAGCGAGCCCCCGGCGCTCAGGGTGGTTCGTGGCAACCCCACGGACGAGGAGCTGGCCGCCCTGGTGCTCGCCCTACGGCAGCTGGCCCGGCAGCCGAAGCGAGCGACGACCCGGAGCCGCTGGGTCGAGGAGTCCCGGAGCTACCCCACGTGGGACGCCGGACCCTGGCGGTAGAAGGCCGCGGGGCCCCGCGTGTCGAAGGCAACCCGCAACCAGCCCGAAACGGAGCTCTCATGCGGCCGCGGATCCTGCTCCTCGCCCTCACCGGCACGTTGGCCCTGGGCGGCGCGACCGTCGCCGGCCTGCGCACGACGACGGCGGAGCCGGCCGGACTCGACACCGCGCTGGCCAACGCGGAGCGCTTCGCGACCCTGACCTTCGGCGACGCGGAGGCGGCCCGCCGCGCGCTCGCCGCCACCCGCCAGCCGGTCGGCGCGGAGGACGAAGAAGCCGAGGAGAGGCAGCTCGCGGACCCGACGACGATCTCGCCGACCCAGTACCGCACGCCCAACGGCTGGATGCTGCGCCCGGCAGGCGCGCAGATCGACACCAGCCGGTCGCCGACGGGCATCACCGTCACTCCCGACAACCAGACCGTCTTCGCGGTGACCAGCGGCATCTTCGACGAGGAGATGGTGGGCATCGACGCGGCGACGCTCACGCGCGCCATCAGCCCGGCACCCGACCTCTACATGGGCGTCGTCGCCGATGGCGAAGGCAACCTCTGGGGATCCGGTGGCGCGGCCAACGTGGTCTACCAGTTCCGTCACCAAGGTCCTGCCGCCGTGGGCGTCCGGCAGGGACCGCTGCTGCCGATGCAGCCCAACGTCGGGATCGCGGCCCCGGCATACCCCGGCACGCTTCTCCTGGACGCCGAGCGGACGCGGATGTTCGTCGGGGGCAACCTCTCGATCCCCGAGTCGGCGATCGCGGAGGCCGACCCGGCGGCCGGGCGCTGCCCGCAAGGACAGCCCGCCAAGAAGCCGGTCTGCTCCGTCATCACGATCGTCGACATCACCAGCCCGACGGCACCGGCACCGCCGTCGACGCTCGTCCCCGTCGGCCGCGACGTGTTCGGCATGGCGCTGCGCGAGAGCTCGTCGACCCTCTACGCCGCCAACTGGGCCGACGACACGAACCCGGCGCGGGCGCGCGGGCGGGGCACCGTCTCGGTCGTGGCCCTGTCCGGCGACCGTGGCCGCGAGGTGCAGGTCGTCCCCGTCGGCAAGCACCCGACCGGGCTCGCGCTCTCGCCCGACAAGAACAGCCTCGTCGTGGCCAACTCCGCCGACGACACCATCTCGGTCCTCTCGCTCAGCCGCGAGGGCCGGGTCACCGGCGTGAAGACACACTCCGTGCGGCTCACCGCAGCCAGCAAGCTGGGTGCCACCCCGATCGCCGTGGGCTTCTCTCCGGACGGGCGGTACCTCTACGTCGGCCTCGCCGGCGCCAACGCCGTCGAGGTGCGGACACCCGCCGGCGCCGCGATCCCGCGGGCAGTGCAGGTCGGCGCCGGCCGCAACGCCTACAAGCTGACGATGCCGCACACCTACATCCCGGTCGGCTGGTACCCGTCGGCGCTCGCGGCCGCGCCCCACCCGGACGACAGCGCGACCAGCAGCCGTCTCTACGTCACCAACCTCAAGGGCGTCGGGGCGGGTGCCGGCGCCAACGCGCAGGCGTCGCCCTTCGTCGGCTCGACCACCCAGGGCACGGTGTCCGCGATCGACATCCCGAAGGACCCGCGCGCCGCGGCCGCCGCGTTCGCCACGTGGACCGGTCAGGTCGTGGAGAACAACCGGTGGCTGGCCGTCTTCGAGCCGCGGTACAAGGACGCCGCCGCCGACCCGTGCCGGGCCACGCCGATGCCCGACGGCAGCAACGCGCACAGCAAGCTGATCTGCGACGCTGCGCGCGGCAAGGTCGACCCGCGCTCGCTGCACGTCGTGTACGTCATCAAGGAGAACAAGACCTTCGACCAGTACTTCGGCGACCTCGCACTCACCGTGCCGGGGGCGGACGCCTCGCCCGAGTGGCTGCTCTACGGCACGCCGTTCACGCCGAACCAGCACAACCTGGCGCGCCAGTTCACGATCTCGGACAACTTCTGGGCCGACTCGGAGCAGTCCACGCTCGGCCACAGCTGGACCTCCGCCGGCTACGCCACGGAGGCCAACGAGATCACCTGGAACCCCAACTACGCCGAGGGCATCCGCGGCAACCGCACCGGCGGCGTCTACGAGGGGCAGGCCCCGCAGGGCCAGCCGCCGGGTTCGACCAAGCGCGACCCGGACACCGGTGCCGTCGAAGGTGCGCTGTTCGAGCCGCGCGAGCGGTTCGTCGACATGCTCATGGACCCGCGCCGCAACCGGCGTGGTGCGACCTTCCGCGTGTACTCCGACGACGTCACCCACGGCAGCCCGGCCAAGCGCTGGCAGGTGCCGCTCGGCAAGTGGGGCATCGGCGCCGACGCCGCGCACCACGGCCGCGACCTCGACTTCCCCGACAACGACCGGATCGACCTGCTGCTGACCGGCAAGACGATCTCGCAGGCCTGGGGCATCGACAGTGGACCGCCCCCGGAGAGCTACGGCCAGCCGATCGAGTTCACGCCGGCCGAGAAGGCGGCGTTCAGCCTCGAGGGCTGGACGGCGGCGTACAACGCCTGCCGCGCTAAGGGCAGCAGCGACACGATCTGCCAGCGCGCGATGCCGAACTTCCTCTACATCGCGCTGCCGGTGGACCACACGCTCGGCTTCAACCCGGGCGCGCCCACCCCGGCGTCGATGGTCGCGGAGAACGACCAGGCGACCGGCCGGCTGGTCGAGGGACTGTCTAACTCGCCGTTCTGGCGCAACACGATCATCTTCATCACCGAGGACGACACGCAGCTGGCCGGCGACCACGTCGACGCGCACCGGACGTTCCTGCTCACCGCCGGCGGTCTCGCGAAGCAGCACGGCAAGGACGGCGACGCCTCGCACCAGCCCGGCTCGTTCCCGTCAGTCCTCAAGACCGCCGAGATGCTGCTCGGCGGGCTGCCCCCGCTGACGGTGTACGACGCCAACGCCGTGCCGCTGCACGACCTGGTCGTGAACTCGCTGGCGGAGGCCAACAGCGACAAGTTCCTCGCACTGGGCACGACGTTCCCTCTCCGCCGGAACCCGATGACCGGTCAGCTGGCCCGGCTCTCGGCGATGCTGGACTGGAGCCGTCTCGACTCGGCCGACCCGGACATCCTCACGGCGCTGATCTACGCCGAAGCGCGCAGCAAGCCCATCCCCGACTGGGTCTTCACCCGCCTCGGCGTCACCCGCTGACCAACCCCGTTGAGGTGGGAGGTTCAGCCGGCGGCTGTAACTCCCACCACAACGGTTCCGGCGCGGTTGCGGGAGCGGCGGGACGCGCGGACGGCCTCCTGCGCGATCGCCCGGGCACTCGCGTCCTGCATCGCGAGGCGGAACGACGCGAGCAGCGCCTGCGACGCCAGGGGCGCCATGCGCTCGAGCGCGCCGCGTACGGCGGGCCACTCCTCCTCGGGCTGGCCGGCATCGACGAAGTGGCGCCACACGTGCTCGACGAACATGTCGACGTAGGTCGCCGCGACGCCTTCGGCATGCTTGGTCAGCGACTTCTGGATCAACAGCACCTGCGGCAGCGGCACGCCGAGCTCGACCAGCTGCGCGCCGGCGCGGATCAGGGTGGGTGACGGCGCCTCGTAGCGGTCGCCGCCGAGCGGGTGCAGGGCGCCCATCGACACCGCCTGGTCGAGCAACGACTGGTCGACGACGCCGATGGCGTCGCCCTCGGCGACGACGCCCATGAGGTCGCCGAGCTCGGCGACGGTGAAGACCTCCGGCTCCTCGACCTGCCACGGCGCGGTCAGCTCGCGGCGGAACGCCAGCACCTCGGCGGCGCCGCCCGGCGGGAGGTGGTCGAGCTGGTGCTGGATCGCCCGCAGGTTGAAACCCTGCGCCTGCATCTCCTTGATCAGCTGGAGCCGGGACTCGTGCTCCGCGCCGTAGTAGCCCGTGCGGCCGCGCACGACCGGCGGCGGGAGCAGGCCACGGGACTGGTGAGCACGCACGTTGCGCACGGTCATGCCCACCCGCTGGGCGAGCTGGTCGACCGTGAGGGTCGCCTGGCTGTCCGTGACCACGATCACACCATAACAGGGGTTGATGTGACATCAAAAGATGTCACATAATGGACTGACGCCACGAGGGAAGGCCCCTGCCATGACCATCGCGCCGCTTCGCACCCTGACCCCGATCGAGCACTTCGGCCCGCCGCGCCTCGACGAGACGCCGGCCGCGGCGCTGCGCCGGGTGCGCGACGAGGCGCCGGCCTTCCAGGAGTGGTTCCGGTCGACCGGCGAGGTCGCCGCGTTCGCGTCGCGTGACCTCGTGACGCTGCCCTACCCGACGAAGTTCGGGCTGTGGGAGGCGTGCACGGTGCACGTCCCGTATGTCTGGATGACCAACCGGATGATGGTCGTGCAGTGGCACGACGAGGACGGCCGGCTGCGCACCCTCCTCGCCGAGCCGAGCGACTTCGAGCTGGGCATCGACACGCCCTACCTGCGCCACGCGATCGACCGGCTGCCGATCAGCGAGGACCGCGCTCGCAAGTTCCTGTTCACCGAGCACAAGACCGTGCTTGCGCACTGCGCCGACCTCGGCATCGACCCGGCGCAGGTGGACTACCTCGTCTTCGACCACCTGCACACCCAGGACATCCGGCGGCTGGTCGGCACCAAGGACGGCAGCCACGCGCCGATGTTCCCCAACGCGCAGATGATCGTGCAGCGGGTCGAGCTCGAGCACGTGCGCGACGTGCACCCGTTCCAGGCGCGCTTCCACCAGAGCTGGACCTACGCCGACGTCGACGAGAGCCGGCTCCTCGTCATCGACGGCTCCGTCCTCGTCGCGCCGGGCCTCGCCCTGCTGCGTACGCCGGGCCACACGCTGGGCAACCACACGATCGTCGTGAACACACCGGGCCGCGGCATCTTCACCAGCAGCGAGAACGGCATCGCCGTCGAGTGCTACGCCCCGCAGCACTCGAAGATCCCCGGCGTCGCGGCGTACGCGAAGGAGTGGAACTACGAGGTCATCCTCAACTACAACACTCCGGAGTACGCGAGCTGGCAGTACAACTCGATGGTGGCCGAGCGACTCGTCGCGGATCCGATCCCCGGACACCCCCACCTGCCCCAGGTGATGCCGAGCTCCGAGCTCGGCACCCACCGGCTCGCGCCGCGGATCAAGCCGACGTACCGGCACGGCGAGCTGACCATCGGCACCGTCGAGGCGACCCGGTGAGCCTGCTCGCCGCCGGGAGCGGCGTGACCTCGATCACCGGCTACGGCACCGACTGGCTCTACTTCTTCGCCACCTTCGCCCCGCTCGCGCTGCTGGTCGGCGCCGGCCTGCGCCGCGGGACCGGCCGCAACCCCCTGCTGCGCTTCGCCGACGGCCTGGGCCGGATCACCGGCCTGCCCGCGTGGGCCGCCGCGGGTTTCGGCGTCGGCATGAGCGCCCTGGTCGTGGCCGTGCTCGGCTTCTTCTGGGACGTCGCCTGGCACGTCGACCTCGGGCGCGACAGCGCCGTCCTCTTCACACCCGGCCACTCCGGCATCCTCTTCGGCCTCGGCCTGCTGCCGATCGCCGCGGCGGTCTCCATCACCGTCGCCACCGCGACCCAGGCCGACGTCGCCCTCAAGTGGGGCCGCTGGCGCGCACCCTGGTCCGCCGTCGCACTCGGCGTGCTCGGCACCGGGGCCCTCGCCGGATTCCCCCTCGACGAGCTGTGGCACCGCTCGTACGGCGTCGACGTCTCGATGTGGGGACCGACACACCTGCTGATGATCGGTGGCGCGTCGTTCGCACCGGTCGCTCTGCTGCTCATGCTGCGCGAGGGCGGCCCCGGCTCGAAGCCGCGACTCACCAAGCGCCTCTCCGCCGGCGCCTGCAGCGCCGTGCTGCTGGGCGCCTCGACGTTCCAGCTCGAGTTCGACATGGGCATGTCGCAGTGGCAGCAGCTCTACCACCCGGTGCTCATCGCGCTCGCGTCCGGCTTCGCCCTGGTGGTCGCGCGCCGGGTGATCGGCCCCGGTGGCGCCCTCTACGTGACCGTCGAGTTCTACGTAGTCCGGCTGTTCTTCTTCTGGCTCATGGGCTCCGCGCTGCACCACCGCGCCGCGCACTTCGCCATGTACCTGGGATCGGCACTCGTGGTCGAGGTGGCTGCGCTGCTCACGCGCTACAAGAAGCCGCTGACCCAGGCCCTCGTGATCGGCTTCGGCATCGGCACCGTCGGCCTCGCGTCGGAGTGGGGGTGGTCGCACCTGTTCGGCTTCGAGCCGTGGATGGGCACGCTGGCCGGTCCTCGCATCCTGGTCGCGGTCGCCGCGGCGGTCGCCGCCGCGGTCCTCGGTACGGCGACCGGCCGGATCGCCAGCGGCCGGCAGGCCGCACTGCCCGGTGCGGCACTCGCACTCGCCGCGCTGGTCGTGGTCGCCTCGATCGTCATCCCGAACCCGCGGCGCGGCTCGGATGCCACCGTCACGCTGCGCACGACCCCCGCGTCCGCCGGCCGCGTCAACCTGCTCGTCGAGGTGCAGCCCGCCGACACGTTCGAGGGCGCCGACCGGCTCGACGCGTTCTCCTGGCAGGGCGGGCACGCCGAGGTGCACCCGCTCCGCCGCGTCAGCGACGGCGTCTACGTCTCGCCGGACCCGGTGCCGGTCGGTGGCACGTGGAAGACACTCGTCCGTTTCGCCGAGGGGCCGGTCCTCGCGGGAGCCGCGGTGTTCATGCCGGCCGACCCCGAGATCAAGGCGAGCGAGATCCCCGTGGTCGCGGAGCGCACCGTGCCGCTCGAGCGCGACACGAAGCTGCTCCTCCGCGAGGCGCACGACGGGCCCACCTGGCCGGCGGTCGTCGCCTACAGCGCGATCGGGCTGGTCGCCCTCGCGTGGTTCTCGTCCCTCGCGGCGGCGTACGCCGCCACGTCACGACGCAGCCGCTCGCCGCTCGCGGCCAAGCGGGTCGTCATCACCGGCGCCCTGGGCGGTATCGGCCAGGCCGTGGCTCAGGGCCTGCGTGAGCAGGGTGCCCGCGTCGTCGGGCTCGACCTGGTCGACGGTCCCGACGTCGTGGCCTGCGACGTGACCGACGCGGACCGCACGCGTGCGGCGATGACCGAGGCGGCCACGCGACTCGGCGGCATCGACGTCCTCATCAACCTGGCCGGCATCGGCCGCGCGCAGGACACGGGCGACTTTCCCGACGCCGACGCGCGGCGCACCGTCGAGGTGAACTTCTGGGGCACCTGGAACGCCAGCGCCGCCGCGGTGCCGTGGCTGGTCGAGTCGGGCGGGCACGCGGTCATCACCGCCTCCGGCCTGGCCATCGCGACCGTCCCGTGGTCCGCGGCGTACAGCGCCAGCAAGCGCGCCGTCACGGCGTACGCCGACACGCTGCGCGTCGAGTACGGTCACCGGCTGACCGTGACCACGGTGAACCCGGGCTACATCCGCACCCCGATCCATGAGGTCGCCGCCGCGAGCGGGGCCAGCCTCGAGGGAGTGGTGCCGGCCGACCCGATGTCGTCGGTGGTCGTCGCCTACCTGCGGGCGTGCATCGAGCGGCCACGGCACATCGCCACCAGCCTGCGGTCCACGGTGATGTTCGCTCTCGCGCGGCAGTTCCCGATCGGCGCGGACCGGTTCACGCACCGCGCGCAGGCGCGGGTCGACCGTCCGGACCCGACCTTCGTGATGACGGCGGACGAGCTCGACAACCGCCGCTCGACCCGGGTCAAGGCCCGGCGATAAGCCCGGCGGGACGGTCCCTTTACACTGGCGGCCGACCCCGACGGAGCAGGAGTTCACGCGTGCGCAAGGTGCTCATCGCCAACCGCGGCGAGATCGCCGTGCGAGTCGCGCGCGCGTGTCGCGACCACGGGCTGGACAGCGTCGCGGTCTACGCCGACCCGGACCGCGACGCCCTGCACGTGCAGGTGGCCGACGAGGCCTTCGCCCTCGGCGGGAGCACGCCGGGTGAGAGCTACCTGCGCATCGACAAGCTGCTCGACGTGGCCCAGCGGTCCGGCGCCGACGCGGTGCATCCGGGCTACGGCTTCCTGTCGGAGAACGCCGACTTCGCCCAGGCGGTCCTCGACGCCGGTCTGACCTGGATCGGCCCTCCCCCCGAGGCCATCCGCCGCCTGGGCGACAAGGTGGAGGCGCGGCACATCGCGCTGGCCGTCGGCGCCCCTCTTGTGCCCGGCACCTCCGACCCGGTCAGCGGCGCCGAGGAGGTCCGCGCGTTCGCCGAGCAGAACGGCCTGCCCATCGCCATCAAGGCCGCGTTCGGCGGCGGGGGCCGCGGCATGAAGGTCGCCCGCAGCCTCGACGAGATCGACGAGCTGTACGCGTCCGCGGTCCGTGAGGCCGAGACGGCGTTCGGCCGCGGCGAGTGTTTCGTCGAGCGCTACCTCGACCGACCCCGCCACGTCGAGGCCCAGGTGCTCGGCGACACCCACGGCCGCGTCGTCGTCGTCGGCGACCGCGACTGCTCGCTGCAGCGGCGGCACCAGAAGCTCGTGGAGGAGGCGCCCGCGCCCGGGCTCACCCCCGAGCAGCGCGCCCAGATCCACGACGCCGCCCGCGCGATCTGCGAGAAGGCCGGCTACGTGAGCGCGGGCACCGTCGAGTTCCTGCTCGGCGAGGACGGCACGATCTCCTTCCTCGAGGTGAACACCCGCCTGCAGGTCGAGCACCCGGTCACCGAGGAGGTCACGGGCATCGACCTGGTCCGCGAGCAGTTCCGGATCGCGGACGGCGAGTCGATCGACTACGACACGCCGACCCCACGCGGCCACGCTTTCGAGTTCCGGATCAACGGCGAGGACCCGGGGCGCGGCTTCCTGCCCGGCCCGGGCACCGTCACCGCATGGCAGCCGCCGAGCGGACCCGGCGTACGCCTGGACGCAGGCTTCGAGCTGGGCAGCGTCATCGGCGGCAACTTCGACTCGCTGCTCGCGAAGCTCGTGGTGACCGGCGCGACGCGCGAGCAGGCGCTCGAACGGTCGGCCCGCGCCCTCGACGAGTTCCAGGTCGCCGGCATCGCCACCGTGCTGCCGTTCCACCGGGCCGTGGTCCGCGACGAGGCCTTCCGGGACATGCGCGTCCACACCCGCTGGATCGAGACCGAGTGGGATGCCTCCGTGGTCTCTCCGCAGGTGACCGGCGACGGTACTGATGCCGCGGCCGAACAGTCGGAACGGGAGCGCGTCGTCGTCGAGGTGGACGGGCGCCGCCTGGAGGTCGTCCTGCCGGCCGGCATGGGCAGCACGACCACGACGGCCCGGGCGCCGAAGCGCAGCAACCGCTCCCGCGGCGGGGCCGTCGCCGGTGGGAACTCGCTGACGTCGCCGATGCAGGGCACCATCGTGAAGGTCGAGGTGGCCGAGGGTGCACACGTCGAGGCCGGCGACCTGGTCGTCGTCCTCGAGGCGATGAAGATGGAGCAGCCGATCACCGCCCACAAGAGCGGCGTGGTGACGTCCCTCGCCGCGACGGTGGGCGAAGTGGTCACGAGCGGCGCGGTCCTCTGCGAGATCGAGGACGCCGAGTAGTGCCGCTGCCCGGCGACCAGTTCCGGGGCGACCCGCGCGCGTTCACACCCGAGGCCGCCAACGAGGCGACGCAGGGCTACTACCCGGGCCTGCTCGGCATCGAGTTCCTCACGGTCGGGGACGGCAGCATGCACGCGCGGCTGCCGGTCAGGCCGGAGCTGCTGGCGCCCAACGGCTTCCTGCACGCCGGCGCCGTCGTCGGGTTCGCCGACACGATCTGCGGCTTCGGCTGTCGCACCGTGCTGCCCGAGGACGCCGTCGGCTTCACCACGATCGAGCTCAAGACGAACTTTCTCGGCACGCTGACCGAAGGCGCCCTGCTCTGCGAAGCGCACATGCTGCACGGCGGGCGTACGACGCAGGTCTGGGACGCCACGGTCACGGACGAGAAGACCGGCCGCAAGGTCGCCGTCTTCCGCTGCACCCAGCTGGTGCTCTATCCGCGCTAGGCACTCTTCGTGATCTTGGTGTGTGGGCGTCCCTCAGCGATCTTGGTTGAGCACGACACAATCGGGCTGAACGGGCGTTAGGACACCAAGATCGTCAACGTGTGGCGGGTGTGCCCGTTGCTGCGCTCTTGGGTTTCGCCCTCAGCTCTGATGCAGCTGGCGGGCGGCTTCGGTGAGGGAGCCGGACAGGCTCGGGTAGATCGAGAACGTGTGGGCGACCTGGTCGACGGTGAGGCCGAGCTGCACGGCCATGGCGAGCGGCAGGATCAGCTCGCTGGCCCGCGGCGCGACGACGACGCCACCGAGCACCTTGCCGCTCTCCGGCCGGCAGAACACCTTCACGAAGCCGTCGGTGATGCCCTGCATCTTCGCGCGCGCGTTGGTGGCCAGCGGCAGCTTGCGGGCCACGCCGAACACCTCGCCGCTGGCGATGTCCTGCTCACTGACGCCGACCGTCGCGATCTCCGGATCCGTGAAGACGGTCGCGGACACCGTGCCGAGTCGGATCGGCTCGACCGCCTCGCCGAGCGCATGCCACATCGCGATGCGGCCCTGCATGGCAGCCACCGACGCGAGCATGAGCACACCGGTGCAGTCGCCGGCGGCGTAGACGTCGTGCACGGAGGTGCGGCTGACCTTGTCGACCTCGATGAAGCCCGCGTCGGTCATCCGAACGCCTAGCTCCTCCAGCCCCAGCCCGGTGGTGGACGGGATGGACCCGACGGCCATCAGCACGTGCGTCCCCTCCACCACGCGGCCGTCGTCGAGCTTCACGGCGACGCCGTCCGCGGTCCGCGTCGCGCTCGCCGCCCGCGACTGCTTCAGCACGGTCATCCCGCGACGCGCGAAGACCTCCTCGATCAGCAGCGCCGCGTCGAGGTCCTCACCGGGTAGGACCCGGTCGCGGCTGGAGACAAGGGTCACCGACGAGCCCAGCGCCTGGAACGCGCCCGCGAACTCGGCGCCGGTCACGCCCGACCCCACCACGATCAGTCGCTCCGGCAGCTCGGTGAGGTCGTAGAGCTGGCGCCAGTCGAGGATCCGCTCGCCGTCCGGCTCCGCGCCGGGAAGGACGCGCGGCTGCGCGCCGAGGGCGAGCAGCACCGCGTCGGCCTCGACGACGGTCTCCCCGTCGTGCTCCCCGTCGTGCTCGCGGCGTACGGCGATCCGGTGGGCGTCGAGCAGCCGGCCCGAGCCCTGGACGACGTGGATCCCCTCGCGCGCCATCCGCGCGGCGATGTCGAGGCTCTGCGCGAGAGCGAGCGACTTCACGCGGCCGAAGACGGTCTGGATGTCCACGCCCACCGTCGACGGCGTGTGGTCGTCGTCGCTCTCGTCGACCGTCTCGCGCGCGGTGTCGAGGAACCGGACCCCGAGCGCTCCGGCGCCGGCCAACCCGGTCATCGCCTCCGACGTCGCGATCAGCGTCTTGGACGGCACGCAGTCGGTGAGGACGCACGACCCGCCCAGCCCGTCGCGGTCGATGAGGGTCACCTCGGCGCCGAGCTGTACGGCGACGAGGGCCGCCTCGTACCCCGCGGGACCGCCACCCACGATCGCGATCCGGGTCACCGAAGCTCCGTCCTGCCTGGCCGGTTGCGGCCTGCTGCGCCGCTAATCTTCGCAGCATGGGCGTGTATGCGGCGTACGGCTCGAACATGGACGCTGCCCAGATGCGTCAGCGCTGCCC
>CAZYXZ010000020.1:41749-42450 GCA_964651395.1 uncultured Frankiaceae bacterium | reverse complement strand
CGGCCATGAGTCGGTGGTTCTGGACTTCAGCTCCCGCGACGACCTCGCCGAGCTGACCAGGCTGCTCGGCAAGGCGGACGTGGTCATCGAGGCGTCCCGGCCGCGCGCTCTCCAACAGCTGGGCATCGACCCGGTGGCCGTGGCCGCCGACGGACCGAGGGTCTGGCTGTCCGTCACCGGCTACGGCCGCCAGGGTGCCGCGGCGCAGCACGTGGCCTTCGGCGACGACGCGGCGGTCGCGGGCGGCCTGGTCGCGTGGGCGCCGGACGGCACACCTCTCTTCCTCGCCGACGCCGTCGCCGACCCGCTCACCGGAGTCGTCGCGGCGACGGCGGTCGTCGCGGCGCTGTCCGTCGGCGGCCGCTGGCTGCTCGACGTCGCCCTCGCCCGGGTCGCCGCCTCGGTCGCGGGTACGTCGTGAGAGGCACCCTTCTCGTCCGCGACGTCGAGGTACGCCGCCGCCGGGTCGATGTGCTCGTCGCCGGCGAACGGATCGCGGCGGTCGGCGAAGGGCTCGCAGCGACCGCCGAGACCGAGCTGGACGGGCACGGCGGTGCGTTGCTGCCCGGGCTGCACGACCACCACGTCCACCTGCTCGCGGCCGCCGCGGCGCGTGCGTCGCTGGACGTGACCGGCGCCGACCGGCGCCGCTTCCTTCGCGAGGTGAAGCAGGCGTCGGCGCCCGACACGTGGCTGCGCGT
>CAZYXZ010000020.1:0-41730 GCA_964651395.1 uncultured Frankiaceae bacterium | reverse complement strand
GCTACGACGACCATGCGGTCGGCGACCTCGTCGCGGGTCACCTCGACGCGGCCGTCGGACGGAACCGGGTACGGGTGCAGCACCGGTCCGGGGCGCTGTGGGTGCTCAGCTCGGCGGCCGTCGCCGCACTCGGCTCGCTGGACAGCTGCCCCGGTGTGGAGCGCGACGCGGCCGGCGTACCGACCGGGCGGTTCTGGCGGGCCGATGCCTGGCTGGCCGACCGGTGGCCGCGCCTCGACGTGGACCTCGCACGGCTCGGCGCCGAGCTGGCCGGTCTGGGCATCACCGCAGTCACTGACGCGACCCCGTTCGAGTCCGCCACGGCTCTCAAGCAGCTGGCCGGCGGCGAGCTGCTGCAGCGCCTGACACTGACCGGTGCACCGTGCCTCGCCGACGAAGCCGCTCCGCCGGGTGCCGAGCTCGGGCCGGTGAAGGTCGTCCTGGCCGACCACGACCTGCCGGAGCTGTCCGACGTCGTCACCGCCGTCCGGCTGGCCCGCGCCGCCGGCCGGGCGGTCGCGGTCCACTGCGTCACGGCGGAGGCGCTGGTCGTCACCCTCGCCGCCCTGCGCGAGGTCGGACACGCGGAGGGGGATCGCATCGAGCACGCCGCCGTCGTGCCGGCTGGGCTCATCTCGGATGTCCGCGCCGCGGGGGTCCGGGTCGTGACGCAGCCCGGGCTGCTGTCGACGCGTGGTGACGGGTACCTGGCGAGTCACGACCGCGCCGAGCAGTCCGACCTGTGGCGGTGCGGCTCCCTGCTCCGCGGGGGCGTGCCGGTCGTGGCCGGCTCGGACGCGCCGTACGGCCCGGTCGACCCCTGGCTCGGCATCCGCACCGCGATCACGCGACGAACCGCCGGCGGCGCGCTGCTCGGCGCGCGTGAGCGCATCACCGCCCGCCAGGCGCTGGCCCTGTACGCCGACGGCGCCGTCCGGCCGGGAGCGCCGGCCGATCTCGTCCTCTGCGCAGGAGGGCTGCGCGACGTCCTCGCCGAGCCGGCGGCCGAGCAGGTCCGGACCACGATCATCCGGGGACGGGCGGTTGCGTAGTATGACGTCCGTGTCAGGGTCGATGGGAGGGCACCGATGAAGCTGCGGGCGGGGCAGAAGCTGGCCAGCACGGTCTGCGCCACGCGCCTCGTCGTGGTCAAGGCCCCCGACGCCGACCTCGACCTGCGTTGCGGCGGGGCGCCGATGGTCGCGCTCGACGACGGCGAGCCGGTGATCTCGGGGTCGCCCGCGGCCGGGCACGACGCGGGCACGCTGCTCGGCAAGCGCTACGCCGACGAGGACGCCGGGCTCGAGCTGCTCTGCATGCAGGCCGGTGCCGGCAGCCTCTCCGTCGGCGACGTCGAGGTCGCGGTCAAGGGCGCCAAGCCACTGCCCTCGTCGGACTGAAGCGCGTCCCGTGAACGCGGCGCTGCTGCTCGAGCTCGCCGTGTCGGCCTGCGGCGAGCGCGTCGCGGTCACCGACGGAAGGCGCTCACTGACGACCTCTGACGTGGCCGAGCTGGCCGCGGCCGGTGCCGCGCAGCTGGTCGCGCAGCGGGCGGAGTCGCTGGTCTACGTCTCGACGCACGGGCCGGTGTTCGCCGTCGCGTTCTTCGCGGCCGCGACGGCCGGCGTCCCGATCGTGCCGCTCAACTACCGGCTCCCGCCGGACGCCCTGCGGGCGCTGCTCGCGAACCATCCCGGCGGACTCGTCGTCGCGGACGACCCGGCCGTCCTGGGCACGACCACAGCAGTGCGTCCGGAGGACTGGCTCGCCTCGCTGTCCGCCGAGACGACGCCGCCGCCCGTGCCGGGCGACCCGGAGCTGCCGGCCGTGCTGCTCTACACGAGCGGCACGACCTCCGCGCCGAAGGCCGTCGTCCTGCGGCACCGGCACCTCACGTCCTACGTCCTGTCCACGGTCGAGCTCGCTGCCGCGGGCGAGGACGAGGCCGCGCTGGTCAGCGTGCCGCCGTACCACGTGGCCGGTGTCGCGAACCTGCTCACGAACCTCTACGCCGGCCGCCGGCTCGTCGTGCTCGACGCGTTCGCGCCGGAGAGCTGGCTGGCGACCGCCGCCGCCGAGTCGGTCACCCAGGCGATGGTCGTGCCGACGATGCTGGCTCGCCTGGTCGACCACCTGGCCGGCGCGACGGCGGAGCTGCCCGCGCTGCGGTCGCTCGCGTACGGCGGCGCGCGCACCACGCCGCGCGTGCTCGAGGCCGCGCTCGCGGCCTTCCCGGACGTCGACTTCGTGCACGCGTACGGCCTCACCGAGACCAGCTCGACCATCGCCGTGCTCGGCCCGGACGACCACCGCCGCGCGCTCGACGGCGAGGCACATCGCCATCTCCTGCGCTCCGTCGGTCAGGTGATCCCCGGGGTCGAGGTCGAGATCCGCGACGCCGACGGCCAGGCCCTCGACACAGGTCAGGTCGGCCGGGTGTGGCTGCGCGGCGAGCAGATCTCCGGCGAGTACGTCGGACACGGTTCGCTGCTCACCGACGACGGCTGGTTCGACACGCGCGACCGCGGCTCGGTCGACGCGGACGGCTACCTCTACATCGAGGGCCGCGACGACGACACGATCATCCGTGGGGCCGAGAACATCGCTCCCGCCGAGATCGAGGACGTTCTCCTCACCCACGACGGCATCGCCGAGGCGGTCGTCGTCGGGCTGCCGGACGAGGAGTGGGGCCAGTCGATCGCGGCGGTGATCGTCCCAGCTGGAAATGGCGGCCTCGACGGGCTGGACGCGTGGATGCGCGAACGCCTGCGCGGATCCCGTACACCGCAACGGGTCGAGGTCTGGGACGAGCTCCCTTGCACGGACAACGGAAAAGTCATCCGCGCGCGCGTAATCGAGCGCCTACTGCTAGGAAGTGCTCCATGACACAGACCATGCGCGGTGTACGCATTCTCGAGGTGGCCGACCACACCTTCGTCCCGGCGGCGTCGGGGATCCTGGCCGACTGGGGCGCGGACGTCATCAAGGTCGAGCACGTCGAGCGCGGCGACGCCATGCGCGGCCTCGGCAACACCGGCGTCGTGAAGCTCGGCGAAGGCGTGCACGTCCTGCTCGAGCACTCCAACCGCCGGAAGCTCTCCATCGGCCTCGACCTGACCAAGCCGGAAGGCGTCGAGATCCTCTACAAGCTCGCCGCCACCTGCGACGTGTTCCTCACCAACAAGACGCCGAGCATCCGCGCCAAGCTGGGCATCGACGTCGACGACCTGCGCAAGCACGCTCCGCAGATCATCTACGTGCGCGGCTCGGCGTACGGGCCCAAGGGCCCGGATGCCGACTCGGGCGGCTACGACATGACGGCGTACTGGTGCCGCTCCGGCAACTCCTTCGCCGCGAAGCCGTACGGGTCGGACACCTTCATCGTCCAGCCGGCACCGGGCTACGGCGACTCGATCGGCGCCATGACCATCGCCGGCGGCATCGCCGCCGCGCTGCTGCACCGCGAGAAGACCGGAGAGGCGACCACCGTCGACGTGTCGCTGCTGCACACCGGCGTCTGGGCCATGGGCGCGGCGGTCGCGATGTCCGCGCAGATGAACTTCCCGTGGGCGCAGTTCCCGCCGGGCGGGGCCATGCCGGGCAACCCGTTCATCGGCAACTACTACACGTCGGACGGCAAGGCGGTGAACATCACCGTGCTGCAGGCCTGGCACTACTGGCCGAAGTTCTGGGCCGCGATGGGCCGGCCTGAGGTCGTGGACGACGAGCGGTTCGCGTCGCTGGAGAAGCTCACCGAGAACACCCAGGCGGCCAAGGACATCGTCACCGAGCTGATCGCCTCGATGCCGTACGACGAGCTCAAAGGCCGGCTGCGGGAGTGGGGCGGCCAGTGGGCGCCGATTCAGAGCAGCCTGGAGGTGATCGACGACGAGATGGTCGTCGCCAACGGCTACGTGGCGAGCCTGACCGCGCCCAACGGCACCGACTACAAGCTGGTCACGTCTCCGGTGCAGTTCAACGGAGAGGCGCAGGTCCCGGGCAAGGCGCCGGACTTCAACGAGCACTGCGAGCAGCTGCTCGTCGACGGCCTCGGCATGACGATGGAAGAAGTGCTCGAGCTGAAGGTCGCCGGCGTCGTCGCCTAGCTAGACGGTCTCTACCGCGCGCACTCGAGGGTGTAGGAGCCACAAGTCACGTAGACCGGCGTGTCGCGCTCGTCGCCGACGCACCCCGCGACCCAGAGGCCGTTGAACTTCTCGCCGAACGAGTGGCCGGCGCAGACCTCGGTGGCGGCGGCCGGAGCTGCGGCGGCGAGTACGGCGGCGCCGGCGAGCAGTCCGGCGGCGGCAAGGCGCACGAGCATGGTGGTCCTCTCAGCTGGGGTGGGGACGGGAGTGAGGATCGCGGGAACGGACATACCGGTCAAGCCGGACGCGCGAACCGTACCGGCAACGACTGCAGGGCGCCGATGAAGCGCGGCAGGGCGGCGTCGGTGGCGAGCTCGAGGCCGCGCAGCCGGTGGAGCAGGCAGCCGACCATCGTGGCGACCTCGAGGCGCGCGAGGCTGGCGCCGAGGCAGTAGTGGGCGCCTTTGCCGAACGCCACGTGGTCGTTGGGGGAGCGCGTGATGTCGAACCGGTCCGGGTCGGCGAAGTGCGACTCGTCGAAGTTGGCCGACTCGTAGAGCAGCAGCGCCTTGTCTCCGGCCTTCAGCGTCGTGCCGTCCAGCTCGACGTCGCGGGTCAGGGTGCGGTTCATGTTCTTGATGGGGGAGACCCAGCGCAGCATCTCCTCCACCGCGCCGGGCATCAGCGCCGGGTCGTCGCGGAGCGCGGCCAGCTGGTCCGGGTGCCGGAGCAGCTGCTCCACGCCGCCGCTGATGACGTGCCGTGTCGTCTCGTCGCCGCCGACGAGGAGGAGCAACGACTCCATGACCAGGGCGGCGTCGTCCAGGCCGGCGCCGTCGACCTCCGCCTGCACGAGGACGCTCACCAGGTCGTCGCCAGGCGCCGCGCGCCGCGCCTCGATCATCGCGCGGGCGTAGGTGTTGTAGGCGAAGAACCCCTCGGCCGCAGCGGCCACGTGCGCCGGGTCGCCGGACAGCGACGCGAGCATCGCGTCGGACCAGGACAGCAGCCGGTCACGGTCCTCCGGCGGTACGCCGAGCAGGTCGCCGATCACGATGAGCGGCAATGGTGCCGCGAGGTCGCGGACCACGTCGCAGCTGCCCTGCGCCCACACGGCGTCGATGAGCTCATCGCACGTGCCGCGGATCCGCTCGGACAGCGCCTGGACGCGCCGCGGCGTGAACCCCGCGCTGACCAGTCGCCGACGCTGCCGGTGCTCGTCGCCGTCCAGGTCGATCATCCAGGGCAGCGGACCGGTGTCCGGCCGGCTGCCGCCGGCGTTGGAGAACGCGGGGTCGGCGGCGACGGCGAGGATGCCGTCGTAGGTCGCGACGCCGTAGAGGTTGTTCGCCTCGTCGAAATGCACCGGCGAGTGGTGGCGCATCCACGCGTACGCCGCGCGCGCGCCGTCGCCATAGAAGTCACCGGACAGCAGGTCGATCGGCGGCGCGTCGGCGAGCATGCGCGTCACCCTATGCGGGCTCGAGCGGAGTCAAGACTCCTCGTTCGGTTACCAGTCGCCTACCTCGGGCGCGAGGTAGAACGGCGCGGCGTACGCGATGGCGTTGCCGACGTGCGCGTAGGTGCCCGTGGCCCGCCCGTCCGGCGGTGCCGCCGGGTCGGTGATGCGCAGCAGCACCCAGCGCCCGTTGACGGCGTCGATCGGCGCGGTGAACGAGAACGGCGCCTCGTCGGGGGAGGGGACGTGGAACGGCACGTTCGCGAGCACGGTCGGCAACGGGTGTCCGCTCATGAGCACCTGGGCGACCAGCGAGCGGCCGTACCAGGACGGACCGCGGTCGAGGTCGAGCGTGAACCGGACGTTGCCGCTCGTGTGCGGCAGGTACCCACCCATCCGGACGCCGTTGGCGGCGGCGTCGAAGCGCAGCCCGCGCAGGCGCGTGGAGAAGAAGCGCCGCGCCAGCATCGCCTCGCGGAAGCCCGCCCGCGAGAGCTCGGTCACGTAGAGCCCGGTCCGGCCCTTGCCATCCGGGTAGCCCCAGTCCGTGCCGTGCTCGTCGGTCACGCCGAGCAGCCCGACCCGCCAGCCGGCGTCGAGGCACTCGCCGATCGGCGAACGGACGCCGGCGTCCGTGCCCTCGAAGAGGTAGTCCTCGTTGCGGTTGAACACCTCACAGGAGACGAGTCGGTCCCTGAGTCGCTCGTCGTAGGCGAAGTAGCCGAAGCGGCCCGGCTCGCGCCCGGGGTGGTTGAAGCCGCAGATGCCGTCCGCGCCGCCGCCGAGGCCGACGGCGTCCGGGTCGGCCGAGAGCCAGTCGTAGAACAGCTTCATCGAGGCGCCGGGGATGACCGGAACCGCGCGGATCGCGTCGTCGAGCGGCGTGACGAACGGCGCACCGAGCTCGGGCACCTCGTGCAAGTACTGCGCGAGCCCAGATCCCGACGTCAGCCCGAGCGTCGCGAGTGGGTCGGTCCAGGTCTGCGACATCCAGACGTTCATGTGCCCGAGGGTCGGGCTCGACCATTCGAAACCGCGGATCGCGACGAACGAGCCGTCGCTGTTCGACGCGTCGGCGAGCGACGCGACGGTCGCCCACTTGTCCTCGTTGATACCGGCCAGCGCAGAGCAGGCGTCCGGGCAGTCGTTGAGGGGGACCAGCTTGGCGACCGTCGAGTGGTCGGTCATGGCGGCGACGTCCAGGCCGGCGGAGCGCATCGAGCCGAAGGCCGCGGCCGGGTCGCCGTCGCCGTCGGAGAACAGCGTGTGGTTGTGCAGGTCGGCGTGGACCAGGCGCGGACCGTCCGGGAACAGCCGCGAGACGCGGCTCGTGGCGAACTCGCCGCTCGGCCCCAGGGGAGAGCCGAGAACCCCCCGGTTCTGCGCTATGAGAAGGGCGCCGGCGGCTGCGCCGGACCGGATCAGCTCGCGTCGCGTGATCGCCATGTCTGTGACGACGCCGTCAGGTCCGATTCCTCGCGCGGGGTCAGGCGGGTCACACCGCGGGGCGACGTCGAAATTCGGACACGGAATGTCACCTCGACCTGGCAGGGTTGGCACTGATGTCCCGTCACTGCCCCGACGACCCTGGAGCGACGTGTCCAACGGCTATGCGATCGAGGCCCGTGGGCTGGTGAAGCGCTACGGCGCCACCACGGCCCTGGCCGGCATCGACCTCGAGGTCCCGACCGGCACCGTCACGGCCGTGCTGGGCCCCAACGGGGCCGGCAAGACGACCGCGGTGCGCATCTTCACCACCCTCACCGAACCGGACGAGGGCGTGGCCACCGTGGCCGGGTTCGACGTGGCCAGCCACGGCCGTGAGGTCCGTCGGCGGATCGGGCTGGCTGCGCAGGACGCGACGGTCGACCCGCTGCTGACCGGCCGCGAGAACCTGGTGATGTACGGCGAGCTGCACCAGCTCTCCCGCCAGGAGGCGGGAGTCCGGGCCGCCGAGCTGCTGGAGAGCTTCTCCCTGTCCGACGCGGCCGACCGCGTGGCCGGCGGCTACTCCGGTGGCATGCGCCGCCGCCTCGACCTGGCCGCCACCTTGGTGGCGCGCCCGCAGGTGCTCTTCCTCGACGAGCCGACCACCGGCCTCGACCCGAGGGCGCGCAGCGAGCTGTGGGGCGTGCTCGACACGCTCGTCGACCTCGGCGTGACGGTGCTGCTGACCACGCAGTACCTCGAGGAGGCCGAGCGGCTGGCCGACGACATCGTCGTCGTGGACCACGGCCGGATCATCGCCCGCGGCGACGCGCAGAAGCTCAAGCGCGAGGTGGGCGGCGACCACGTGCACGTGGTGGTCGTCGAACCGACCCTGCTCGAGGAAGCCGGCCGGATCGTCGCGAAGGTCACGCGCGCGGCCCCGCACCTCGACGTCGCCGAGCGGTCGGTCACCGCGCCGACCACGGAAGGCGTCGAGTCGCTGCTGGCGATCGCGCGGCGGCTGAAGACCGCGCAGATCGCGGTCGAGGACCTCAGCCTGCGCCAACCCACGCTCGACGAGGTCTTCCTGACCCTGACCGGCACGCCGGCCGACGACCAGATGAACGCCGAAGGGACCGACCGATGACCGCGATCAGCGTCGACACCGCCCGCGTGGCAGAGCCCCACGCCGCGCGTGGGCTCCCCCACGACGCCTGGGTGATCGCCAAGCGCGGTCTGCTGCACATGCGGCGACAGCCGGAGCAGCTCAGCGACGCGACGATCCAGCCGGTCCTGTTCGTGTTCATGTTCGGCTTCGTCTTCGGCGGCGCGATCGAGATCCCGGGCGGGGGCAGCTACCGCGAGTTCCTCATGGGCGGAATCCTCGCCCAGACAGTCGTCTTCACCGCGTTCGGTGTGGCGATGTCGCTGGCCAACGACCGCAAGAACCAGGCTTTCGACCGGTTCCGCTCGCTGCCGGTGGCCCGGGGCGCCCTGCTCACCGGGCACTCGATCGCCAACCTGCTCAAGGGCCTGCTGCCGATCGTCATCTCGTCCCTGTGCGGGCTCGTGATCGGCTGGCGGATCCGCGACGGGCTCGGCCATGCGGTGATCGCCTACCTGCTCCTCGTGGGGTTCGCCTTCGCGATGATCTGGATCGGGATCCTGCTCGGCAGCGTCGTGCAGACGCCCGAGGGTGTGACCGGCGTGGCGTTCAGCGTCATGTTCCCGATCACGTTCATCGCCAGCACGTTCGCGCCGGTCTCGAAGATGCCGGGGCCGTTGCAGGCGATCGCCGCGTGGAACCCGGTCACGACGCTGGCCGATGCCGTGCGCATCCACTTCGGCAACCCGAACACGCCGATCCAGCCGGGTGACCCGTGGTCGATCGCGCACCCCACGGCGTACACCGTGATCTGGATCGTGCTGATCGTCGCCGTCTGCGCGCCGCTGTCCGTGCGCCTCTACCAGCGGTCCGTCACGACCTGACCTTCGGCGTCGAGTGGTCGGCGATCCAGTCGTCGATCGTGGCCCACCAGGCGAAGAGCCAGTCGATGAGCTCCTCCTTCTCGCGCGGCACCTCGGCCGCGGGGATACGCCAGTAGCGGGAGACGACCGGCCGGGTCAGCGGGACGCGACTCCACACCTCCTTGAACGAGCCGACGTCCTCGAGCAGCGCGTGCGCGACGAAGACGACGTCGGCGTCGGGCGCGTTGGTGATCGCCGCCATGACGCCGCCGTGGCGCGGCGCGAGCACACGGTTGAGCTTCTCGGCCTTGTCCGCCTCCTCGGTGTGACCCTTGCTGCGCAAGCGCTCGATGGCGGAGACCCGCAGCCGCGGCGTGAAGTCCTTGCCCTCGGGAAACAGCACGAAGGCGTCCATGTCGCCAAGCCCCGTCGCGAGCTGCCCGATCGTCTCGATGTAGACGTGGCGGCGAGCCGGGTCGTGCTTGATGAACCGGTTGGGCAGCCGGTTGAGCATGACGTCGAAGAGCGGCTCCCACTGGAGCTTGGCCAGCATGACGATCCGGGGGCGGCGCCGGTAGCCCACGAGCAGGGTGCCGATGAGCAGCAGGGAGTTGCCCGGCCCGGCGTGACGACTGAACACGAGGATCGGTCCGGGCGTGGGCGTGGGCCGGTCCTCGATCACGACGCGCAGCTTGAACACGCGGCTGGTGCAGTCCTCGAGAACCCGTAGCCACCAGCGCATGAACGCGAAGTGCAGGTCATGCATGCGCGGCGTGCCCAGTCGGCGGCCGAAGCCGCTGCGGACCCACAGTCCGAACATCCCGACGAGCCCGATGACCTCGAGAGCGAGGTAGACCTCGAGGAAGAGCAGCAGCCGCGTCGTCCGCCAGCTGCCTGGGGTGAGCAGGTCGACGACCGCCGCCACCACGAACAGCAGCGGTGAGATCGCCAGGAGGACGAGGGAGAGGAGCAGCGCGAGCGGGGCGAGGACGAGGCGGCGTACGAGCAGCGGTGGCAGGCGGTCCACGGCTATCCCTCCAGCTCGGTCAGGTAGCGCTTGCTCGAGCGGTACGCGCGGTCGATGCGCTGGGCCACCGCCTTCAGGTCCCGGAAGTTGTACTGCGAGAGCTCGGTCGGCTTGCGCAGCGGTGGCTCGCCGGCCGGCAGGACGTGCGCGACCACGCCGTCCGGGACTGCGGCCAGGTCGCGCGCGAAGCGGTGCCTCCGCGCGATCTCGAAGGTCACCGCCGCGACCTGGAGCAGGTTCTTCGGCGGCTCCAACGGCCGCTCGATGCGTCCGACGTGCAGGACGTAGATCTCGGTCGCGCCGAGCTCGACGGCACGCGAGATCGGGATGCTGTTCACGATCCCGCCGTCGACGTAGTGCTCGCCGCCGATCTCCACCGCCGGCAGTACGCCGGGCACCGCCGACGAGGCGAGGATCGCCTCCGCCAGCGGCCCGGTCGAGAACCATTGCTCGGCGGCGCGCTCGATGCAGGCGGCCACGCACTGGAAGGGCACCTCGAGCTCTTCGAAGGACTTGGCCGGCACCAGACCCTCGAGCAGCTTGCGGAGCCCGGCGTTGGAGCTGAGATGCGTGCGGCGGCGCACCAGGTTCGTCGCGCCAGCGAAGAGCGAGCCGCCGAAGATGCTCTCCTCGTCGACGCTGGTCCAGACCTTGCGCAGCCGGCCGACTGTCTCCGCCGTCGGGCTCGCGGCGATGGCCGCGCCGTTGATGGCGCCGATGGAGGTGCCGACGACCAGGTCCGGTCGTACGCCGTGCTCGACCAGGGCGCGGAGCATGCCCACCTCGTTGGCGCCCATGTGGCCGCCACCGCCGAGGACGAACGCGGTGCTCAAGTGGCCACCAGCGGTGCGGTCGCGAGCTGGTGGAACAGCGTCGACGGGACCGGCTCCGGCACGCCGGCCGGTTGCAGCCCGCCCCACCGCGCGCGGACTTCGTCGAGGACGACGGCCGTCTCCATCCGCGCGAGTGCCGCGCCGAGGCAGAAATGCGGACCGGCGCCGAACGCGAGGTGCGGCGGCGTCGGCCGGCCCACGCGGAACGCGTCGGCGTCCGCGCCGAAGACCTCCGGGTCGCGGTTCGCGGCGCGGTAGACCAGTACGACGAAGTCGCCCGCCGCGATCGCTCGTCCCCCGACCTCGACATCGACCGTCGCGGTCCGCGCGAAGGTCGTGATCGGCGTGACCCAGCGCAGGATCTCCTCGACGGCGTTCGTCACCCCCGGCGCGGCCCGCAGCGCCGCGTACTGGTCCGGGTGCTCGGCGAGCGTCACCAGCCCGCAGGCGATGGCCGAGCGCGTGGTCTCGTTGCCGGCAACCAGCAGCGAGAGGCAGAAGCCGAGCAGCTCCTGCTCGGTCAGGCGCGTCCCGTCCACCTCTGCCTCGACCAGCGCCGTGAGCAGGTCGTCCCTCGGATCGGCTCGACGCTCGGCGATCACCGCCAGGAAGTACTGGAGCAGCTCGAGAACGCTGTACGCAGCCGCCTCGGTGATCTCGACGGCCGCCGACGTCACCGCGTCCGACCAGACCCGGAACTGCTCCCGGTCCGCGCCCGGTACGCCGAGCAGCTCGGCGATGACGAGGATGGGCAGGGGCGCGGCCAGCGCGTCGACCAGGTCGAACGGCTCCCCCCGCGGGATCTCGTCGAGCAGCGTCTTGGTCAGGTCGCGGATCCAGGGCTCGAGGGCCGAGATCCGCCGTGGCGTGAACGCACGGCTGACCAGGGACCGGTACGGCGCGTGCGCCGGTGGGTCCATGTACAGGATCGAGTCGGCGGCCGACACCGGTCGGGTCCGGTCGTTCATCAGCACGCCCTGGCCGGAGCAGAAGCGCACGGGGTCGGTGCTGACCGCCTGGATGTCGGCGTGGCGGGTCAGCGCCCAGAACCCCGCGGGCTCGTACCAGTGCACCGGGTCCTCGGCGCGCAGCCGGGCGAGCGCGGCGTCAGGCGCGCCGGCGTAGAAGAGCGGGTCGTCGAGCCGCGGCGAGGGCATGGCGCATTGTGCTGCAGACCCGCACCACGGTTCGTACGGCGGGCACAGGACTTCTTCAGGCCGGTCCCAGGTGGGGCCAGCAGGGTGCGCACCAGAGGCCGCCATCGCGGGGGCCCGACCTGAGGAGGAACCCATGGACGACAACGAGCGCAGGCGGCAGCTCGGCTGGGCGGCCGGGCTGGTCGCCGCGGGAGCGATCGCCGGAGCCGTGTTCGCCGCCGGCGGTGCGGCGTCGGCCCAGACGCCGACGCCGACGCCGAGCTCCGGCACCACCGCGCCGGCTGACAAGCCGGCCGACAAGCCGGCCGACGGCGTGACCGACAAGGAGTGCGAGAAGCGCAGGGCGGCGTCGGCCAGTGCCTGACCGGCCGTCCGTCGTCGAGGCAGGAAGGGTCAGTCCAGCCCGTAGGTGACGAGGTCGGCGTACTGCGCCAGCAGCTCCTGGCCCAGTACGCCGGCCCCGTCGACGTTCGCGCTCGGCAGCACCGGCGGCGCCTGGCCGGCGTCGAGCATCCGCTGGGCCACGGTGCAGGCCAGCAGCTGGAGCAGCGCGGCGCCCACGACGGTGGATACCGGCCCGATGGCCAGCGGCCCGCCAGGGACGGGTACCGCGGCGTCGCCGGGCGGCACGCCGGTGTCCAGGACGACGTCGGCGACCTCGAACAGACGCAGGCCGCTGGGGTGCCGGGAGGGCGCGGCAGATGACATCGGAACGCTCGTCACGGCGACCACGCGCACGCCGCGCTCCCTGGCGCCCATCGCCATCTCGAGCGGCACGGCGTTGCGGCCGGAGTTCGAGACGACCAGCAGGACGTCACCCTCGGTGAGCTCGCTGCCGGCCAGTGCGGTTGCCGCGACGCCGGTGGTGCGCTCGAGCTCGCCCGAGCGCAGCGGGTGGTCGGTGATCTGCAGCCCCGGTACGACGAACAGGTTGAAGAACACGAGCCCGCCGGCTCGGGCGACCAGCTCCTGGGCCAGCATCGCCGAGTGCCCGCTGCCGAACAGGTACGTCCGACGCCGGCGGCCGACGGCGTCGAGGACCAGGGCAGCAGCCTGGTCCAACGCGGGGAACTGCGCGGGCAGCGCGTCGAGGTGCGCCCGGGCCGTCTCGAGGTAGGCGTCGCGCAATGTCACGACGTCTCTCCCGTCGTGAGCAGCACGCGCAGCGTGCTGCCTTCATGGGCGAGCTGGAAGCCGCGCGCGGCCTCCTCGATCGGCACCGTCGCTCCGACGAGGGCGTCGAGCGGAAGCCGCCCGGCGAGGTAGAGCCGGAAGTACGCCGGGAAGTCGACGTTCGGGCTGAGCCGGCCCATGTTGCAGCCGACGATCGTCTTGCACCGGTTGATCAGCTCGAAGACGGGCAGCGCCAGGGTCTCCAGCGGAGACGGCAGGCCCATCAGCACGGTCGTCCCGGTGAACCCGGTGGCCGCGACCGCGAGAGCCATCGCGTCGATCCGGCCGGCCGACTCGAAGACGTAGTCGAAGCCGTTCTCCTCCAGCTCGCGCAGCGCGTCGAGTGACGGCTCGACCGCGTCGGTCGCGCCGGCCGCGATGGCCAGCGCCCGCCGTTGGGGGTTCGGGTCGACCGCGACCACCCGCGCCGCGCCGCTGACCAGCGACGCCATGACCGCACTGGTGCCCACGCCGCCGCACCCGATGACAGCGACGGTCGAGCCGGGCCGCACCTTCGCGTCCTTGAGCACCGCGCCCATGCCGGTGGCCACCGCGCAGCCGGTCACCGCGGCGACCTCGAGCGCGACACCGTCCGGAACCGGTGCGAGCGACGCCTCGCGCAGGACCGTGTGCGTCGTGAACGTGCCGGTCCCGAAACCCTGGTAGATCGGCGCGGCGCGCCAGGTGTAGCGCTCCCGGTGGCCGGACCGGTCGACGCACAGCGGGTGGTAGCCGGTCTCGCAGAAGCGGCAGTGCCCGCAGTGGCTGGTCACGGCGACGACCACACGATCGCCGGGACGGAACCGACGTGCGGCCGGACCCACCTCCTCGACCACACCGGCGGCTTCGTGGCCGAGCACCACAGGGAAGCCGAACGGGATCACGCCGTTCGCGACGGACAGGTCCGTGTGGCAGATACCGGTCGCCGCGATCCGCACCAGCACCTCGTCTCCGGCCAGATCGACCAGGTCGATGTCGTCCACGGCGAGGTCGTGGTCGACCCCGGTGGCGACGACAGCGCGAGCCTGCTTTGGCACGATGCGTTCCCCCACGTCGAGAGGACCCGACCCTAGTGCTCGCGCTCATCGAGCAGCAGATCGCCGCCGGGCTGCAGCGCGGCATGCAGGTCTACGTCTCGCGCGGCGGTGAGGTCAGGATGGACACCGGCATCGGGCGCCGGACCCAGGACGACGAGGCCATCACGACTCGCACGCGGTTCGCCGTCTACTCCTGCACCAAGCCGATCACCGCCACGGCGCTGCACCTCTTGGTGGAGCGCGGTGCAGTGAGCTATGACGACCCGGTCGTGCGCTACCTGCCGGAGTTCGGCCGGCACGGCAAGGACGAGGTGACCCTGCGCCATGTGCTGTTGCACCAGTCCGGCTTCGCCGACTGGGCGCGACGGGTGCCGGCCCAGGCGTTCGCCGACTTCCCGGACGCCATCGACCGGATCTGCTCGCTGGAGCCGGAACATCCGCCGGGTGAGGCGACCATTTACCACGAGCTCACCGGCGTCGCCGTCGTCGCCGAGGTGGTCCAGCGGCTGACCGACACCCCGTTCGCCGCCTTCTGCGCGGACGAGGTGTTCGCGCCGCTGGGGATGACGGACACGTCATTCGGGCTCACTGACGACTTGCTCGCCGAGGCCACGCTCACGACCGGTGCGACACCGCAACGGCAGGAGGCGAACGAGGCGTACGCCGACGCGCGGGCGCGGGCATCGCTGCTGCCCGGCGTCGGCGTGTGGGCGACCGCCCGCGACCTGGGTCGCTTCTACGAGGTCTGGCTGGACGCTGGTCGCTACGCCGGCGGGCAGATCCTCCGGCCCGAGACGGCGGCTGAGGCGACCAGCCTGCTCGCACCGGTGTCCCCGTCGTTCGGGTTCGGGCTCGGGTTCATGGTGGGCGTCGATCCGGACGTGGCGCCGAGTCGCGGCTCGCGCTGCTCGGTGCGCACGTTCGGCCACCCGGGCATGTGCTCGGCGCAGGCGCTCGCCGACCCGTCGACCGGGCTGGTCGTCGTGCTGCTCGCCAACGGCGACCCCGGCCAGGAGGCCGGCGACCGGCGGTTCGGAGCCCTGTGCGACGCGGTGGTAGACATCGACTAGGGAGGCAGCCATGCCGTTCGATCTCCAGGGCAAGCGGGTGCTGGTCACCGGCGCCTCGTCGGGCATCGGGGCCGGGCTGGCCGAGGCCTTCGCCGCCGCCGGCGCGACGGTCGGCATCTGCGCGCGGCGCGAGGACCGGCTCGCCGAGGTGCTCGAGCGTTGCCAGGCGCACGCCCCCGACTCGCGCATGTGGGTCACCGACCTCTCCCTCGACGAGGACGTCGACCGGCTCGCGAAGGTCGCGGTCGAGGAGCTCGGCGCGGTGGACATGCTCGTGAACAACGCCGGCATCCCCAAGCGCCGCGAGGTGTTCGCGCTCGACATGGACACGGTCGAGGCGGTCATGCGGATCAACTACTTCTCGCCGATCCGGCTCACCCTGGCCCTGCTGCCGCACCTCACGACCCGGCCCGACGCGCGGATCGTCAACGTCTCCTCGATCGCGGCACTGCTCAGCTCGCCCGGCGAGACGGCCTACGACGCGTCGAAGGCCGCGGTGACCGCCTTCTCCGAGGCGATGAGCGTCGAGCTGTGCGACACGTCCGTCCGCGTCCTCGTCGTCTACCCCGGGATCGTCGACACCGAGCTGTTCCACCTGCCGGACAACGACACCGTCGAGCTGCCCACGCCACCGTCGCCGGTGTCCGAGCTGGTGGACGCGGTGCTCGAGGCGCTGCGGACGGACGCGATCCAGGTGTTCGTGCCCGACTACTTCGGGCCGCTCGCGGCGATGAAGGCGCAGAACCTGCCCGACTTCCTGACCGGCACGACGGCCTACGTGCGCGCCCAGCGCGAGAAGCAGGCCAACGGGTGATGCACCCGCTGGAGCCGCTGACGGCGGAGGAGATCCGTGCCGCTGTCGCCATCCTGCGGAACGACAGCCGGCACACGGACGCGGTGCGCTTCGCGAGCATCGCGCTGGCGGAGCCGGCCAAGGCCGACCTGCTCGCACTCGCCCCGGGGTCGTCCCTCGACCGGCGGGTGCGGGCGACGCTGGTCACCGGGCCGGAGGCCGACCTCGTCGAAGCCGTCGTCTCCCTCACCGACGGCACCGTCGTCGCCTACGACGAGGTCCGGGGCATGCGCCCGGCGCTGCTCTTCGAGGAGTCCTTCCACGCGATCGGCACGGTCAAGGCCAGCCCCGAGTGGCAGGAGGCGATGACCAGGCGCGGCATCACCGATTTCGACCGCGTGCAGATCGACCCGTGGCCGGCCGGCAGCTTCGGCCTGCCGGTGGAGGAGGGCCGCCGGATCGCGCGCTGCCTGTCCTACCTGCGGACCTCGGCCGAGGACAACGGCTACGCCCGACCGATCGAGGGTGTGATCGTCTTCGTCGACCTCGGCCGGCGCGAGGTCCTCCAGGTCGACGACTACGGCGTCGTACCGATGCCCACGGAGGCAGGCAGCTACTACCCCGCCGACAACGGCCCGCTCCGCACCGACCTCAAGCCACTGGAGATCACCCAGCCCGACGGAGCCAGCTTCACCGTCGAAGGCAACCTGATCGGCTGGCAGAAGTGGTCGCTGCGCGTGGTCATGGACCCTGCGGAGGGACTGGTCCTGCACACCGTCGGCTACGACGACGGCGGCCGCGTCCGACCCGTGCTGCACCGCGCCTCGGTGTCGGAGATGGTCGTTCCGTACGGCGACCCGGGCGTCATGCACGGCTGGAAGAACGCGTTCGACGCCGGCGAGTGGGGACTTGGCCGCTGCGCCAACTCGCTGACCGTCGGTTGCGACTGCCTCGGCGTCATCCACTACCTCGACGCGACATTCGCCAGCGAGCTCGGCGACCCCTACGACGTGACGAACGCCATCTGCATCCATGAGGAGGACTACGGGATCCTCTGGAAGCACGTCGACATGCACAGCGGCACGACCGAGGTGCGGCGTTCACGCCGACTGGTCGTCAGCTTCATCGCGACCGTGGGCAACTACGAGTACGGCTTCTACTGGTACTTCTACCTCGACGGCACGATCCAGCTGGAGGTGAAGCTCACCGGCGTCATGTCGACGATGGCGGTCACTCCTGGCAGCTCGCCCCGGCACGCCACGGTGGTCGCGCCCGGGCTCGCGGCGCCGGTGCACCAGCACCTGTTCAACATCCGGCTCGACCTCGACGTCGACGGGACCGCCAATTCCGTGTACGAGGTGGACGCGCGCCCGATGCCGACCGGCCCGGACAACCCGCTCGGCAACGCCTTCGCCGCGGAGGCAACCAGGCTCGACTCGGAGCAGGCGGCGCAGCGGCTGGCCGACCCCGCGCGCAGCCGTACCTGGAAGGTGGTCAACGAGAGCGTGGAGAACTGGCACGGCCAGCCCGTCGGCTACAAGCTGCTGCCCGGCGCGACGCCCACCCTCCTCGCCGACCCCTCGTCGAGCGTCGCGAAGCGCGCCACGTTCGCGACCCGCAACCTCTGGGTCACTCCGTACGCCGAGGGTGAGGTGCGCGCCGCAGGGCCGTACCCCAACCAGCACTCCGGCGGAGCCGGGCTGCCGGACTGGACCGCGGCCGACCGGTCGGTGGTCGACACCGACATCGTGCTGTGGCACACCTTCGGCGTGACGCACATACCCCGGCCGGAGGACTGGCCGGTCATGCCGGTCGAGTACGCCGGGTTCAGCCTCGTGCCGGTCGGCTTCTTCGACCGCAACCCGGCCCTGGACGTCCCGCCGTCGACTCAGGCGCACTGTCACTAGATGGACGCGACACGGGCATGACAGAACAGCGCGGGTCCGCCGTGGTCGCCCTGGTGTTCTGCGACCTGGTCGGCTCGACTGCGTTGCTGAGCCGGCTCGGCGACGAGGCCAACGACGCGGTGCGCCGCCGCTCCTTCGCGGAGCTGCGCGCGGCAGTCGTCGACCACGGCGGAGTCGAGGTGAAGAGCCTCGGCGACGGGCTCATGGCGAGCTACCGCTCCGCGGTCGACGCGCTGGCCAGTGCGGTCGCGATGCAGCAGGGCATGGCCCGGCTGGCCGCCGACGACCGCAGCCTCGACCTCGCGCTGCGCGTGGGCGTCGCGATCGGCGAGGCGACGTTCGAGAACGACGACTGGTTCGGTACGCCGGTCGTCGAGGCCGCCCGGCTGTGCGGCGCGGCCGCCGCCGGCCAGGTGCTGGCCACCGACGTCGTCCGCGCGATGGTCGGCACGCGCGGGGGCCACGAGTTCGTGCCGGTCGGCGCGCTGGAGCTCAAAGGGCTGGGCGAGCCGGTGCAGGCCGTGTCCGTCGCGTGGCAGCCGCCCGAGCTGGTCGCACCGCTGCCGGCCGGGCTGGAGTCGCGGTCCCCGGTGTCGTTCATCGGCCGCCCGGCCGAGCTGAAGTCGCTCGAGGGGTCGTGGACGGCGTCCGCTGACCGCGTCCGGCTGGCGCTGATCGCCGGCGAGCCCGGCATCGGCAAGAGCCGGCTCGCCGCGGAGCTGGCCGGCACGCTGCACGACGACGGCGCCGTCGTGCTCTTCGGCCGGTGCGACCCCGAGCTCGGCGTCCCGTACCAGCCGTTCGCCGAGGCCCTGCGCGGTTTCGCGCACACCGCGCCGACCGACCAGCTGGCCGCGGCGGTGCTGGCGGCGGGGCCGCTGGCGGGCGAGCTGGTGCGACTGGCTCCCGACCTCGCCGCGCGCGTGGCCGGCCTGCCCGAGCCGCTGGCCGCAGAGCCGGAAGCGGAGCGGCACCGGCTCTTCGAGGCCACGACCGAGTTCCTCGCCGCCTTGTGCCGCACGTCGCGCGTGCTGTTCGTCGTCGACGACCTGCACTGGGCCGGCAAGCCCACGCTGCTGCTGCTGCGACACGTGCTGCGCTCGGCCGAGCTGCCCGGGTTGCTCGTCCTGGGCACGTACCGCGACACAGATCTCGACCGCACGCACCCGTTGTCCGCCGCGCTCGCCGACCTGCGGCGCGAGACCGACGTCGACCGGGTCTCCATCACGGGGCTCACTCCCGATGAGGTGGGCGACTTCGTCACGGCCGCGGCAGGCGGCGAGCTGGGCTTCGATGTCGGCGGGTTGGCCAAGGCGCTGCACGACGAGACCGAGGGCAACCCGTTCTTCGTCGGACAGGTACTGCTGCACCTGCGCGACAACGGTGCGGTGGTCCAGGAGGGTGGCCGCTGGCAGGTCACCAGCCGGCTCAACGCGATGGGCATCCCCGAGGGTGTCCGCGAGGTGGTCGGCAGCCGGCTGTCCAAGCTCGGCGAAGAGGCGAACCGGCTGCTACAGGTCGCCTCGGTGATCGGCCGGCAGTTCGACCTCGCCGTCCTGGCTCAGGTGGCCGAGATGGACCAGGACGTGGCCCTCGACCGGCTGGACGAGAGCGTGGCAGCGCGACTGCTGAGCGAGGTCCCCGAGGCCGTGGGCCGGTTCTCGTTCTCCCATGCGCTGGTCCGGGACACCTTGTACGCCGAGCTCACGACGACGCGTCGGGTCCGGCTGCACGACCGCATCGCCACCTGCCTCGCCCGGCTCGACACCGACGCGTGGCTCCCGCAGCTGGCCTACCACGCGGCCGAGGCTTCGGCGGGCGGCGACCGGACCCGCGCGGTCGAGTACGGCTTGCGCGCCGGCGAGCGCGCGATGGAGCAGCTCGCATACGAGGAGGCCACCGAGCACTTCCTCCGCGCACTCGGCTGCCTGGACGACATCGCCGCCGACACGCAGCGGCTAGACCTCCTGCTCGGCCTCGGCGCCGCGCGCTGGCGGGCCGGTGAGACCGCGCTGTCCCGCGAGGCGTACCACGAGGCGGTCGACCTGGCCCGAGAGCTCGGCGACGCCGAGCGGTTCGGCCGGGCGGCCATCGGAGTCGTGGGCATGTGGTACGAGGGCGGAGCGGTCGACCCGGTGCTCGTCGCGCTGCTCGACGAGGCGATCGACATGGTGCCGGTGCAGCCCAGCGCACTGCGTGTGCGCCTCATGACCGCCTACGGACGCGTACTGGTCTGGGCGGACGACCCGGGCGAGATCGCCGAGGTCGCCCGGATTGCCGTTGCGGACGCACGGGCGCTCGGTGAGCCAGGTCCCCTCGCCTACGCTCTCGTCACATCGACGGTCGCGGCCGGCCTCGGCGACGACGTGCTGGCGTACCTCGCGAGCGCGGAAGAGGCGATCGGTCTCGCGGAGGAGGCCGCGGACGCGACGCTGCTCATGGAGGCGCGGATCCTGGCCACCTACGCCAGCCTTCGAGTCGGCGACCTGCCGCGAGCCTTGGAACACCTGGCGCAGGTACGGCACCTCGCCGAGACCTACCGCCAGCCCATCTTCGAGTGGTACGCGCGGTCGTGGGACGCGTCGATCGCCGTCATGCAAGGTGACATCGACGAGGGGCTCGAGCTGGCGGCAGCCGCCGCGGAGATCGGCCAGCGCGCCCGCGGCCCCGAGGCGCTGGCCGCGTACTCGATCCAGGTCTACGGCGCGATCTGGGTCCGGGGCGAGCTCGCTCAGTGGCTCGACGCGCTCGAGGCGTACGTCGACCTCTACCCCGGCATCGAGGCATGGCGGGGCGGACGTGCCTGGTTCCGCGCGGTCGCCGGCGACCTGGCCGGGGCGCGCGCGGACATCGCCTCGTTCACCCGGCACGGCACGGTCGAGCTGAAGAAGGACGTGAACTACGAGGTTGGGCTCTACTGCCTGGCGCAGGCGATCGTCCTGCTCGACGATCGCGAGGCGGCCAGGCTCGTCTACGACGCGCTCGCGCCGTACGCGGGGACCCAGGTCGCCGCTCTCGCCTGGTTGGCCGGGGGCGGCATCTGGGGTGACGCGAACCAGATGCTCGGCTGCCTCGCACTCACGCTCGGTGAGACGGACACGGCGGTCGGACATCTCGAGGCGGCCATCGAGAACAACGGCAGCATCGGCGCGCGGCTGCTCACCGCGCTCGGGCACCTCCAGCTGTCGGTTGCCCTCCGTCGTCGCGGCGGTACCGATGATGCCGCGCGAGCGGTCATCGCCGAGGACGCGGCCGCCGAGCTGGCGCCCGGCGAGCTGGCCAACCTGCGACGCGCCTGCGCTGAGACGACGTCAGCGGGGCAGCAGGACGGCTGAGGGCTCGGCGACCACCACCGGCTCCACCGGCACCACGGTCGTCACGATGAGGCCCTCGGCCGTGCTCATGAACGCGACGCGGTCGGCGACCGACCGCACGATGGCCAGCCCGCGACCTCGTTCCAACGGCGCGGCGACGCCGCCGTTCGGAGCGCGACGGGTCACCAGCTCGGGAGCGCCAGGACCGTCGTCGGCCACCTCGAGCTGCACGGCCCCCGAGATCAGGCTCGCCGTGACCGTGACCGACGAGCGGGCCGCGCGCGAGGCGTTGGTCACCAGCTCGCTGACCACCAGGATCGCGGCGTCGGAGTGGAGCCCACGGTCGGCCAGCCACCCGGCGAGGGCGTGCCGCGCCTCGCGCGCCGAGGTGGCGGCGGGAGCGAGGTGCCAGCGGGTCAGCGACGGCAGCACCGCGACGGGCTCACGGCGCAGGATCAGGACGAGCGAGTCGTCCCGGCGTACGGCGCCGGCCAGCGACTTGTCGAGCAGCTCGGCGGCCATGACATCCGGGTCCTTGCGGGCCGCGGCCGACGCGAAGGTGACGAGTGACTCCATGCCCTCGAGGATGTCCTTGCGCGCCTCGATCAGGCCGTCGGTGTAGAGCACCAGCGAGTCGCCCGGCTCCAGGCTGACCGACGCCAGGTCGTCGCTGCCCGCGCCCGGCCAGCCGATCGGCCCACCCAACGCCGAGAGCTGCGTGACACGACCGTTGGCACTGACGACCAGAGCCGGTGGGTGCCCGCCGGAGGCGACGCTGAGCGCGCCGGTGGCCGGGTCGAAGCGCGCCACCACGACGGTCGCCACCAGGTCCGGGTGCTGCGCGGTGATCAGCTCGTCGGCGCGCTCGATGAGGCCGCTGAGAGGGGTGCCGTCCGTGGCCAGGAGGCGCAGCGCGTGGACGACGCTGAGCGCGTCCTTCGTGGCCTCCACGCCGTGCCCGACCACATCGACCACCGCGAGGTGCAGCGTGCCGTCGGAGAGCAGGTGGCAGTCGTACAGGTCACCACCGGTCGGCGACGCGGGGTCGGATGCCGCGTAGGACACGGCCAGTGCCGCGCCCGCCAGCTCCGGGCACCGCGGCATGACGGCCTGGTGCAGCTGGTCCAGGATCGCGCGGTGGGTGGCCTCCTTCTGCGCCAGGTGGCCGTGGCGGACGCGTTCTTCGAGCATGGTCTGGACGAGCCGTCCTTTCGCGAAGACGTTCGCGGTCTCCCGTGCGAGGGTGTCGAGCACGGCCAGCTGGCCGGCGATGGGGCCCTCGACCCCGCTGCGGTCGAGGACGAGGAGCGCGCCGACCAGCACCCCGTCGTCGCGCAGCGGTGCGGACAGGCACTCGCGGCGGCCGGCGGGGCCGAGCAGCGGTGCGAGCGGCGAGCGGCGGTCCGTCGTGACGTGCAACGGCCCCGGCTGGACGGCGATCGCGGCTTCCAGGCTCTCCGTCCGGTCGTCGACGACGAGCTGGTCGTACCCGCCGTCCCGCCCGCCGGAGAGCCGGTGGACCATCAGGCCGACCGGCGCGCGAAGCAGCAGCTCCACGCCGTCGGCGTCGAAGCACGCGGCGACCTCGCGGAGGAAGCCGTCGATCGATTCGGTCGGGTCGACCGGCACGGCGAGGACCGAGGCCGCCCGGTGCAGGCCGAGCAGCCGCGCCCGGTCGGCCACGGCGGCGGCATGGCCCCGGTAGGCGACGTAGAGCACGACGAGCGGCACCGGGAAGAGCGCGACCGCTGCCGGGTGCGTCGAGAAGGCGAGCAGGTAGAGCAGGCCGATCAGGACGTTGACCGCCCAGGCGCCGAGCCAGCCGGCGACGATGACCGGGCGGTAGCCGGACAGCGTCTCGCTCAGTCCCTGACCGCGCGCGATCGAGAGGACCGCGACGAAGGCGGTGTTGTTGACCAGCCACACCGCGCCCAGCGCACCGACGACGGCCAGGAGCGCGCCGCCGGTGACCTGCCGATCCGGGTGGATGAGCACCAGGACGCCGGCGCCGGCCGCGGCGGCGAGTGACCACTGCGCCACGTTGAAGGCCGCCTTGACCGGGTTGTTCCGGCTGACGACCGCGGCGACCAGCTGGCCCACGGCCACGGCGCACACGGCCGCGACCGGGGGGAAGGCGAACAGCAGCGGGGCCAGGATCGCCTCGACCAGGTTGAGGCCGTCCACCTCGTCGCGGTAGCGGAACCGCACGAGCAGCCGCTCGGCGATCGCGACCAGCACGGTGAGCGTGGGCAGGGCGAGCCACGTGGCCCGGTCCATCGTGAGGTCCGAGCCGCGCTCTGCCAGCACCGTGAGGGTGGCGGCCAAAGCCGCCAGCCCTCCGGCGTACGCGAGGAGCAGCCGGGCCCGGGGCACCTGGCTACCAGGCCCCGAGCCAGGCGGACCCGGGCAACCCGATGCCGTACGGCAGGTCGTCGTCGACGTCGCCGTACCAGGAGTTGCCGTACCACGACGTGCCGTACCAGGAGTTGCCGTACCACGACGAGCCGTACCAGGAGTTGCCGCTCCACTGGCTCGCGTACCAGGAGTTGCCGGTCCACTCCTGGCGGAACGCGCCGACATCGAACGCGCGGTTCTGACCCGTCTCGTTGCCGTGCACGCGGTCGCACTGCGGGTCGATCAGCTTCTCGAGGAAGCCGCACGTCGCGGTGACGAACACGGAGCCACGCGCGCCGTCGAGGGAGCCTGTGGCGTCGGAGAGCGTGCCCAGGCCGGCGTTGGCCAGGCCGCTGACGGCGTTGCGTGCCCGCTGCACGTCGATCAGGCCGGAGCCGACCGCCATTCGGTCGGGGGTCGCGACCGGGATCGCGGTCGCGGCAAGGGCGAACTTCACGCGGTCGGGCGCCCAGCTCGGCTCGGCCTGCGCGAGCAGTGCCGCAGCACCGGACACGACGGCCGCGGACATCGAGGTGCCGCTGCCGCGGCGGTAGATCGCGTCGGGTCCACCGCCGGGAGCCAGTTCCTCCACCAGGCTGCCGGGGGAGCGCAGCGAGACGAGTCGGCCTCCCGGAGCGACGACGTCGGGCTTGGCCAAACCGTCGGCCGCAGTGGGGCCACGACCGGAGAAGTTGGGCAGCCGGTCGTCGTTCGTCGACGGCGTCTCGCGGTCGTCGACTGCTCCGACGGTGACGACCAGCGGGTCGTCGGCCGGCTTGCTGATGGTGCCCGCGGCGGGGCCACGGTTGCTGGCCGCGACCACGACCGTGATCCCCGACCGCCAGGCGCGCTGGACGGCGTAGTTGAGGGGGTCGATCCGGTAGCTGGCCCGGCTGTCGGTGCCGAGCGAGAGGTTGAGCACGCGGATGCCGTACGTGTCCTTGAAGGAGACCACCCACTGGATGGCCGCCAGGAGCTTCGTGACGTCCGCCGAGCCGTCGCGACCGGCGATCTTGACGGAGACGATCTCCGACTCCGGTGCCACGCCGGTGTAGAGGCCGCCGGAGTCCGCGCCGTTCCCGGCGATCAGGCCGGCGATGAAGGTGCCGTGGCCGTAGCTGTCGCCGCAGGTCGGCTCACCCGAGAAGTTGATGCAGTCGACCTGCTTCGTGCGGTCGCGGGGGTCGGCGACGCGCACGATGCGGCCGGCCAGGTCGCGTACCGGGCTGACGCCGGTGTCGATCAGCGCTACGCGAACTCCGCGGCCGGTGACGCCGGCCTGCCACGCCTTGTCCGCGTTGATCTCACGCGCGTAGACGGAGTTGGCCCCGTCCCCGGTGTTGTCCCCCGTGCCGTTGAGGTGCACCGCAGTGTTCGGCGTGACCGCCCGTACGCCGGTGGTCCGCTCGAGCGCGGGCACCGCGCCGGCCGGCAGGTCGACCGCGAAGCCCCCGACGATCGGCAGCTCGACGGTGACCGCGCCGCCCAGCCGCCGTACGGCGGCCCTGGCCGGGGCGGTGTCGCCCGTCGTCTGCACGATGACCGACGTGCGGGGCCCGGTCTCCCACGCGGGTCCAGCGGTGGCCCCGACGCCCACGAGCAGGCCCGCGCTCAGCACGGCGGCCAGGCTCGCGTAGCGGGCCCTGCGGTGGCTCATCACGGTCTGTGCTCCCCCCGTTACGTTCCGTAAACGGGGATCGGGTACCCGGGGGAAGAGCAGCCAAACCTAGGCGGCCCGGTGACGTTCCCCTAGCGCGTGGGTGACCAGCTGCAGGCCCGCCAGGCCCGGCAGGCGGTCCAGGCTGGCCTCGATCTGGCGGGCGGCCGCGAGGCCGGCCGGCCCCGACATGAGGTAGTCGAGCACGAACGCGCTCTCGGCCGCCGGCATGACACCGGAGCCGACCGGCGCCCACAGCCGCCGGAGCGCTGCGCGTGTGATCCGCCGGGCCCCGGCGCTGCGCGCGAGGCGAGTCCGGGCCTCGCTGGCGTAGAAGGCGATGTGCCGCGCCTCCTGCCGCTGGATCCGGCCGAGCAGCTCCGTGAGCAGTGGGTGGTCCGCCTGCTCGGCCAGCCGGGCGTAGCCGGCGGCCGTCGACCACTCGTTGATGGCCCCCCACGTCATGTGCAACGCGACGAACCGGTCGCCGGCCAGGCCGGACGCGACGGAGGTGACGAGGGGGGTGACCCGGTCGGCCCAGCCCAGCCGGGCCCGGACGTCGCCGGTCCGCGCGTCGCCGTACGGCTCGTCGTGCGCGGCGAGGACGCGTCCCAGCGCCACGGAGTGGAAGTGCTCCTCGTAGTTCCAGAGCGTGAGGAACGTGGTGATCCGTGGGTCCCGGTGCGACGGGGTGAGCAGCAGGTCGCGCAGGTAGCAGACCGTGTGCCCTTCCACGTCGTGCATGTAGCGGAGGCAGCGCAGCGCGTCCTCCGGCAGGGGCCGCGACCGGAAGGCGTCGAAGTCGAGGTCGGCGGTGACGACCGGCGCGACGGTGGCCCGGTAGGCCTCGATGTCGAACACGCGCACCTCCCTTGTCGGAGGTACTTCGTTGCCGGCGGCCGCCTGGATTCCCGGCCGCAGGCATGAGCGCTGAGTAACCGGGTAGTCCCAGTCGGTAATCGCCCAGATGGGAGTCCCGGCATGCCCTTCTCGCCGGAAGAGATCGAGACCAAGTCCTTCCTCGTCGCCATGCGCGGCTACGACCGGGACGAGGTGGACGCGTTCCTGCGGGCCATCGCCGCCGACCTCCGCGCCGCCGCGGCGATCGCCGAGGCGGCGGAGATGTCGGCCCGCGGCGCGCTGTCGGAGAGCGAGGACGCCCTGACCAATGCCGGCTTGGCCGTCGCGGAGGTGCTGCACTCGGCGGTCGAGGTGGCCGACGGGATGCGACGCCAGGCCGACGACGCCATCGCCGAGCGGCTGGCCAGGGCCGAGGAACAGGCCCGCTCGATCGAGGACAGAGCTCGCGAGCGCGCGGCGCGGGTCGTCGGCAACGCGGAGCGGGTGCTCGAGGCAGCGCAGGAGCGCGCCGCGACCATACTGCAGCAGGCGAGCGAGCAGGCCGAGTACCTGACGGCCGGCAGGATCAGCTGACCGCGGCGCTGATCCTCGCGTCGGCATCGACCGTGCGTGCCGTCTTGGCCCAGCCCCGCTGCCCTCGGGTCACCTTCGCGACGGCGATCCAGCCGGCCGGGAACCACAGGTAGGCGTACAGGCTGAACAGGTGCGCGAGCAGCAGCGCCCGCGGCAACGAAGTCGAGCGGTCGCGCAGCCAGTAGACGAAGCCGTAGAACGGCGCGAGGCCGAACGACAGCAGGTACCACAGGCCGAGCAGCGTGCCGCCGTTGGCGACCAGCGAGGCGGCCACGCTCTCCGGCGTCGCGAACGTGGCCGCGATGAGCGAGAAGACGAACAGCAGCATCGGGAACGACGTCACCAGCACCAGACCGGGACCGGTCAGGTGGTAGACCAGGTCGAACGACGACCGGCCGGACAGCGAGCTGCGCATCACCAGCGGGATGCGTGCCCAGCACTGCAGATGACCCTGGAACCACCGCGCGCGCTGGCGCAGCAACCTCCGCACGCTGGTCACCGCCTGCTGGCTGACGTGGGTGGTCGGGCAGTACCGGTTCAGCCACCCCCCGACCAGCAGCCGTACGCCGAGGTCGAGGTCCTCGGTCAGGCAGCTGGTCCACGGGGCCTCGCCCAGCGACTGCAAGGCGGTCAGCCGGGTGAACTGGCCGTTGCCACCGAGGCCCACGCTGCCCAGGCGCTGGCGAGCGCGTTGGAAGATCTCGGTGAACGTCACGAACTCGAAGTCCTGCATCCGCGCGAGCAAGGACGCGTCGGCGTTGTACATCCGCACGCCGATCTGCACGGCACCCACGCGCGGGTCGCGGAAGAACGGGGCCACTTCGAACAGCGCGTTGCCCTCGAGCCGGCCGTCGGCGTCGAGGATGACCATCACTACGTCCTCGGGGCGCCGGCCGGCGAGCAGGTCGGAGCTGAGCAGGTGCTGGTACGCCGCGTTGAGCGCCGCGCCCTTGCCCTGCCGGGCTTCCGGCAGCGTGCGCTGGAGCAGCCACACGCGCTCGTCGGCGTACTCGCGGACGACGTCGGCGGTCCGGTCCTCGGACCCGTCGTCGACGACGAGCACCGCCAGGTTGTGTCCGCCGCCGACGGCCAGCAGCCGCTCGAGGCTGCGGCCGATGACCAGCTCCTCGTTTAGACAGGGCACGACGACGACAAAGAACAGGTTGTCCGGCGCGGGGAGCGGCTCAGGCCGGCGTCGTCGCGAGACCAGGAACACGCTGACCGTGTACGACAACGAGAAGAGAAGGACGACCGTGGTCACGAGCGGCACGAGGACCTCCGCGTGAAGATCCTGTGCGCCTTCGGCACCAGGCCGGAGGGGATCAAGATGGCCCCGTTGGTCCAGGCGCTGAGCGAGTCGTCGCTGTTCGAGCCGGTCGTGGCGGTCACGGCGCAGCACCGGACCATGCTCGACCAGGTGCTGGACCTGTTCGCGATCGAGCCGGCGTACGACCTCGACATCCTCCGCGACCGGCAGACGCTCACCGGCATCACCACCCGTGCACTGGAGGGGCTCTCCCCCCTCGTCGAGTCCGAACGACCGGCCGCCGTGGTCGTCCAGGGCGACACCACGACGACGTTCGCCGGCGCGCTGGCTGGCTTTTACCACCGTGTGCCCGTCGTACACCTCGAGGCCGGACTGCGGACCCAGGACCGCTACTCGCCGTACCCCGAAGAGGTGAACCGGCGGTTGACCACGCAGCTGTCCTCGCTGCATCTCGCGCCGACCGCGACGAGCCGCGCGAACCTCCTCGCGGAGGGAGTCGACCCCTCGTCCGTCGTCGTCACCGGCAACACCGTCATCGACGCGCTGCAGTGGACGGTGGCCCGCGCGACGTCGTACGGCGACGACGCGTTGGCCGACCTCGACGACGACGATCGCCGCGTTCTGCTGGTGACCGCACACCGTCGCGAGTCGTGGGGCGAAGGCATGGTGTCGGTGGGGCGCGCGCTCGCCGAGCTTGCGTCGTCGTACCGCGATCTGCTCGTGGTCTTCCCCATCCATCGCAACCCCGTCGTCCGCGAGGCGATCCTGCCGAGCGTCGAGGGGCTGTCGAACGTCCGGGTGGTGGAACCGTTGGCGTACAGCGGTTTCGCGCGCTTGATGGATCGCGCGCACGTGCTGCTGACCGACAGCGGTGGGGTGCAGGAAGAAGGGCCCAGCCTCGGCAAGCCGGTGCTCGTCATGCGCGACACGACGGAACGACCGGAGGCCGTGACCGCCGGCACCGTCCGTCTCGTCGGCACCGACCAGCGCACCGTCGTCGACGCGGTGAGTCGACTGCTGGACGACCCATCCGCGTACGCCGCGATGGCGAATGCCGTCAACCCGTACGGCGACGGCCACGCGGCCGCGCGTTGCGTCGCGGCGATGTCGCACCTGTTCGGCGCGGGGCCACGGCCGGAGGAGTTCGACCCGGCGTCCGCGCCGGTCGTCGTCGCCTGACGCTGCGTTTCAACGCCGGCAACCAAGGCCTGACGCCCTGCGTTCGCGTTGTGACCCTCGGTAAGAAAGTTGTGTCCCATCCGTAGGGAATTGCCGGTTTTGGTTACCGCCCGTGATGGGGACATCACGGGCGCAGAACAACAGGTCGCACCACCTCGGCACTGACCCGCCGCACCCATCACCCGAGAGAAGAGGGGGGAACCCTCATGTACCACTTCCTGCCCGGGGCAGCCCTGGGCACGACCGTGCTCGGCACCAAGCTTGCGGCGGGTGGTCACGGGGCTGCGGCGGATGCCGCTCGCGCGATGCTGCCGGTCACGGGGATCGCCTTCGGGCTCTACCTCGCGGTGGCGGTCGGCCTGCTGGTCACCGGTGTCTTCCTGCGCCTGACCGGCGCCCGTAGCGGCAAGGCGTAACCGACCATGGGCGAAGGCCGCGCGCGTTCCTGGCAGCGGGTTGTGCTGGCCGTGCTCGCGTCCTTCGCCCTGACGTCGGTCGGCGGTCCGGTCGCGTGGTCCGCGCCGAGGAAGCCGACGCCCACGCCCTCTCCGTCGCCCTCCGCCGACCGCGGGACGCTGGTCCTCTACGACACGACCAACGCGTTCGGCTGGCTCGGCGAGGTCTACGCGACGCAGGTGGCCAACCTGGTCAGCCACTTCGGCGGCTACACGGCGAAGCCCGTCGTGCAGTACGCCGACGGCGACCTCGACGGGTACCGCGCCGTCGTCTACGCCGGTTCGACCTACGACGAGCCGCTGCCGGCCGCGTTCCTCGACGACGTCCTCACGACCAACGTCCCCGTGCTCTGGATGCACAACAACATCTGGCAGCTCGGCGCGCGGCCGGGCTTCGCGGAGCGGTACGGCTGGCAGCCCGGCTACTTCGACCTCTCCAGCGTCCGCGAGGTCGAGTACAAGGGCGTGCGGCTGACCCGGCACGAGGCGAACGCCGGCGGCATCCTCAGCTC
Organism: uncultured Frankiaceae bacterium; assembly: GCA_964651395.1. Lineage (GTDB taxonomy): Bacteria > Actinomycetota > Actinomycetes > BP-191 > BP-191 > CAZYXZ01. Next base: position 11,578 of record CAZYXZ010000020.1, on the reverse strand, counting down.
GACCGTCCTCGACCCGGCGAAGGCCTCGGCCGTCGCCACCGCGGTTCGCGCCGACGGCACGACCTTCCCCTGGGCGCTACGCGCAGCGAACCTCACGTATGTCGGCGAGATGCCGTTCACCTACGTCACCGAGACCGACCGCGTGCTCGCTCTCGAGGACCTGCTCTTCGACGCGCTCGCCCCGGCGACACCCGAGCGGCACCGTGCGCTGGTCCGGTTCGAAGACGTCGGGCCGGACGCGAACCCCGCGGCGATCCGCGCTGCGGCCGACTACCTCTACAGCAGGGGCGTCCCGTTCAGCATCGCGTCGTACACGCGCTACGTGGATCCGCACGGCTTCTACAACGACGGCGTCGCCGAGAACGTCGCGCTGAGCGAGACGACGGCTGTCGTCGACGCCATCAAGTACGCCCTCACCAAGGGCGGCACGCTGCTCATGCACGGCTACACCCACCAGTACGGGACGGCGAGCAACCCGTACAACGGGGTCAGCGGGGACGACTTCGAGTTCTTCCGAGCACATGTCGACGCCGAGGACTACGTCCGCTACGACGGGCCGGTCGCGGAGGACTCGACCAGCTGGGCGCTGGGCCGGGTGGACGCCGCGCGCGACCAGTACTGCCGCGCGGGCCTGCCGCAGCCGGGGATCTTCGAGTTCCCTCACTACGCGGGCTCGGCCGTGGACTACCGGGCGATCGCCAGCCGGTTCAGCACCCGGTACGAGCGTGGCCTGTACTACCCGGGCGTGCTGTCCGGTGGCACCGTCGACCAGACCCGGTTCGTCGGGCAGTTCTTCCCCTACGTCGTGAAGGACGTCTACGGCACGACGGTCCTGCCGGAGAACCTCGGCGACATCTCGCCACAGGAGTACAACCACCACCCCGCCCGCTTCCCCGAGCACCTCGTGGACGCGGCACGCCGTAACCTCGTCGTGCGGGACGGCTTCGCGAGCTTCTTCTGGCACCCGTTCCTCTCGATCGACTACCTCAAGCAGACGGTCGAGGGCATCCAGGCCCTGGGCTACACCTTCGTGAGCGCGCCGTCGCTCGCGGCTCCCCCGACGCCGGTCAGCGTGAAGTGCCCGGGCGGGGCGAAGGGCGGCAAGACCGTGCAGGGCGGGCGGGGCAAGGACCCGGTTTCGCCCTCCCCGTAAGCCTCGGCTAGCCCGGATGGCCTAAACGCCACAAACCCCTCTCGCAGCGGTGACGGTGCGGCGTTTCGCCTGAATCGACGTAGTCCACATCCCGAGACTCCCACTGGTGACGACAACCAGAGGAGTCCGGGTGAACGCCCGCCGTGTGGTGAGGATCGGGGTGACGGCGCTGCTGCCCGTCGCGCTGCTCGCGGCGACGGGGACGCCGGCGCACGCGGCCGCGCGCCGTGGCACGGTGCTGTTCTCGGAGAGCTTCGAGGCCCACCCGGCCGGCACGTGGCTGGACGGCACCGTCCACGGCGGCTGGCGAGCCATCTACAACGGCTACGGCACCGTGGGGATCCAGACGGACGGCAGCAAGGTCCTCTACCAGTCCCCGGCGGTCTCCACGACGCCGTCGGTGACGCACGCCGGGCTCACCCGGACGTCCAAGACGTTCGGCAACATCGACCTCACGCTGCGGATGAAGACCGTCCGGCAGCTGCGCACCCCGACGCCCAACCCGTGGGAGACCGGCTGGGTGCTCTGGAGCTACGCAGACAACACGCACTTCTACTACCTCGCGCTGAAGACCAACGGCTGGGAGCTCGGCAAGGCCGACCCGGCGTACCCGGGCGCGCAGCGCTTCCTGGCCACGGGGTCCTTCCCGACCTACCCGGCCGGTGTCTGGAACTCCGTGCGGGTCGTCCAGGTGGGCAACAAGATGTCCGTCTACGCCAACGGGCGGCTGCTGACGCACTTCACCGACTACGAGCGCGCCTACACGAGCGGCGCGGTCGCGCTCTACAACGAGGACGCTCATGTCCGCTTCGACGACGTGAAGGTCGTCCAGGCCTGAAGACGCTCCGGGAGGATCAGCAACCGCTGGCGGCGAACCCCCTACTACCGATCCGGTAGAGGGGGTTCTTCGCGTCATGGCCCGACGAGTAGCGCTGGGCGTGGCGCTGGCCCTGGTGGCCGGCTGTCTGCTCCTCCCCGCACACGCGGCGGAGACCTACGGCAGCACCACCGTGACCTACATCGTGCCCAGCCGGCACGGCGGCCTCTTCCTGGAGGTCGCCCACCCGACCTTGGACGGCGAGATCGTCCGGGCGCCGATGGTGCTCACCTACTCGCCGTACTCCGTGCTCGGGCGCAACGGCGACGCGGACAAGTGGACCGCCCTCGGCTACGCCCGGGCCTGGGCCGACGTCGTGGGGACGGGCAACTCCGGGGGCTGCTACGACTACGGCGGCCGACGCGAGAAGCAGACCGGGTACGACCTCGTGGAGTGGGTCGCGCAGCAGCCCTGGAACAGCCAGCGGGTCGGCATGATCGGGGGGTCGTACAACGGGACCACGGCCACCGCCACGGCGACGCAGCGGCCGCCGCACCTCATGACCATCGTCCCGGAGGCGGCGATCTCCCGGTGGTACGGCTACGCCTACTCGGGCGGCATCCGCTACACGGACACGAACGAGCAGTTCGGGCACCAGGGCCCGGGCGCGGTTGCCGACGAGGGCTTCGACACCCCGTTGGGCTTCGACTTCGGCTTCGCCCTGCCGCCGCCGGTCGACGTCGAGGGTGACGCCTGGCAGGAGCGGGTGCTGTCGACGATCGTGCCGTGCGAGGAGTTCCAGCACACGTACAAGGGCTACGAGCTGACCCCCGACTACGACGTGTTCTGGCACGAGCGCGACTACCTGGTCGACGCCGCGAAGATCACGATCCCGGTCCTGGTGTCGCACAACTGGGGCGACTGGAACGTGAAGCAGGAGGAGGGCGTCAACCTCTGGCGCGCGCTGACCAACTCCCGCTTCAAGCGCCTCTACATGGGCACCCGCTGGGACGGCCACGGCACGCCCGGCGGCGAGTACGGCAACACGGTCATCGAGTGGATGGACCGATGGCTCAAGGGTGAGCAGAACGGCCTCGAGCGCCGCCTCCCGCCGGTGGTCAGCCAGACGTCGACCTCGGCCGGGCCGGGCGACTTCCTCGCCGGACCCGTGCCGGTCGCGAAGCCGGTCCGGCTGTACGCCACCGCAGGGTCGCGCTCGTTCTCGCTGACCGCCGAGCCGGCCGTCGACGTGACACTGCCGCTCAACGCGGCCGGGTCGGAGAGCAAGGCCGCGGCGATGCCCGAGCTCGAGGCCGGCTGGCTCTACTTCGAGACCCCTCCGCTGGCCAGGGACACCCGGCTGTTCGGGAACGTGCTGGTCGACATCCGCTCCACCATCGACCGGTCGTGGGTGACCTACACGCCGAGCATCCTCGACGTGGACCCCGCGCTGCACGGTGAGCCGCTGGGGATGGTCCAGGACTCCTCCCAGGTGGTCGCGTTCACACGAGGCTGGCTCGACTCGCGCTACCGCCACGGCCTCGAGAAGCAGGCCATGGTGCTGCCGAACCGGCCGTTCACCATGCGCGTGGTCGCCAAGCCGCAGGACTACGTCGTGAAGGCGGGGCACAAGATCGGGCTGCTGCTGCAGAGCGAGTCGCTCGAGTGGGCGGTCGCGAAGCTCTACCCCTGCTCGAGCGCGATGTGCCAGGTCGCGACGGTCCACCTCGGCCCGGGACGGACGTCGATCGTCCTGCCGGTCGTGAACGCGCCGAAGGACCTGCCGGACCTGTTCGCCTAGGCCTGGGCGGTCGGGGCCACCGGGCACATCCAGCCCCACTCCGGGCTGGGCGTGAAGCGGATCGGCACCGGCACCGTGCGCGGTGGCGCGACCAGCGTGGGCGTCTGCTTCTTGCCCACCGGGGTCTTCAGGCGCAGCACGTCGATGCCGCGGGTGTTGTCCGCGACGTAGATCAGGCCCTTGTGCCAGTACGCCGCCCAGGTGCTCGCGTCGTCGGGGCGGAAGTAGCCGATCTGCCGGATGTTGCGCGGGTTGCGCACGTCGAGGATGCGCGTGCCCTGCCCGTAGAACGCATACGCGAGGATGCCGTCGCCGCGGTCGGTGAAGTAGTGCGCGGACGCGCAGCCGGTGCTGCCGGCCTGGTCCTCCGGCGTCCACGTGTCGAGCGTCTTGAGCCGGTACTTCGTCCGCGCGATGTCGCGGAAGCCCTGGCCGCCGTACGAGCTGCGCAGGTCGAAGGTCGCGAAGCGCCCGGAGGACTCGCAGGTCGACGTGACGTTCTCCTCGGTCGCCATGAGGACGTTGCCGCCCCTGTCCTTGGCGTCGATCTTCAGCTTGAGGTTGCGCCAGGCGTTGTGCATGAACCGGGACGGCGTCGCGTCGTCGGGCGTGCCGCCGCCGGCGTAGGGGATCGGGTTGCAGCCGTCGGCGGTCTGCATCTTCTTGGTCACCGGGTTGAGGTGTCGGCCGCTGGTCCAGTAGCCGCGTACGCCACCGGCGCCGGACACCCACGCGATGCCCGCCGCGTCGACCTGCACGTCGTGCGCGTAGTCGGTCACTCCGTCGTTGCGGCCGGTGTCGATGGGCGCCGGGCACTCGACCGGGTTGAGTGGGTTGCGCAGGTCGACGCCGATGATCGGCCGGCCGGTCCACCCCGGTTGCGTGACGGCGTTGGCGTAGGGGCCACCGACCCAGAGCCACTGGCAGCGGTTGACGCAGGTGGTCGTGTGACCGGCGCCGACGAGGATCTGCGAGATCTGCGTCATCGCGTGCGGGAGCGAGACGTCGATGACCTGCACCATGCCGTAGGGGAACGCCGCACCGGGTGTCGCCGGCGTGGTGAAGCCGCGCGGGTCGCGGCTGATGAACAGCAGCTTGCGGTCGACGTCGACGTCGACGTCCTCGTTCTCCCAGATGAACTGCGGCAGCGCGCCGATCAGGCTCGGGGCGGCGGGGTCGGAGATGGAGTACGCGAAGACGCCGGTCGTGGCCGAGACGAACATCGTCTCGTCGATGAAGTTGACCGAGATCGCACTCGCCATCTCCGGCACGTTGGCCAGGAACTCGAGGTTCGGCGAGATGGCCCCAGCCGGCGGTGGCGCCAGCGTGGGGCCGGCCGGACGTGCGGTCGCGGCTGCGACAGGCAGGAGCAGGACGGCGCAGGCGAGCGCGAGCAGCGGCGTACGACGGGAGCGCATGTCACCTCCTTCTCCGGGTCGGGACACCCTTCCTGCCCGCTAGGTTGTTCGGGCGATGACGACGTCGGTGCTGTGGTTCCGCCGCGACCTGCGGCTGGCGGACAACCCCGCGCTCGCGGCCGCCGTGGCGGGCGCCGACCAGGTCGTGCCGCTGTTTGTCCTCGACCCGCGGCTCACGATGCGTGCGGGGTCGCCACGGCTGGCCTTCCTCTACCGCAACCTGGCCGAGCTGGACGTCGCCACCGGGCACCGGCTCGTGATCCGCACCGGGGACCCGGCCGAGGTCGTGCCGGCCGTCGCGCGCGAGGTCGAGGCCGACGCGGTCTACTCCGCGGCGGACTACGGCCCCTACGGCGTGCAGCGAGACGACCAGGTCGGCATGGCGCTCGGCTGGGCGGGAGTGGGCGTGCACTGGCTCGGCTCGCCGTACGCCGTCGCGCCCGGCGAGCTCGAGTCGGTCGACGGCTCGGCCTACCGCGTGTTCGGCCCGTACCTGCGGGCCTGGCTCGCGCGCGGCTGGCTGGCGCCGCTGCCGCGTCCGGCGCGCCTGACCTGGGCCAGCGGCGTGGACGGAGAGCCCCTCCCGGCCGAGCCGGCCGTGTCGGCGGAGCTGCCCCCGGCCGGGGAGAACGCGGCGCACCTGCGGCTCGAGGGCTTCGTCGCGAACCAGCTCGAGGGCTACGCCGAGCGGCGCAACCAGCCGGCCAAGGACGCGACGTCCCGGCTGTCGGCGTACCTCAAGTTCGGTGTGCTGCATCCGCGGCAGGTGCTCGCGCGGTTGGGGGAAGACCCGGACAGCGAGGCACTGCGGACCGAGCTCGCCTGGCGCGAGTTCTTCGCGCACCTGCTCTACAGCTCGCCCGAGACGGCACGGGAGCCGATGCGTCCGGAGTACGCCGCACTGCGCGTCGACACCGGGCCGGACGCCGACGACCGCTTCGCGGCCTGGGCGGAGGGGCGCACCGGTTACCCGATCGTCGACGCGGGGATGCGCCAGCTCGCGGGCGAGGCGTGGCTGCCCAACCGCATCCGCATGACGGTGGCCAGCTTCCTCGTGAAGGACCTGCACCTCGACTGGCGCCGTGGCGCCGCCCTCTTCCTCGACCGGCTGGTCGACGGCGACCTCGCGTCCAACGCGCACAACTGGCAGTGGGTGACCGGCTCCGGGACCGACGCCGCGCCGTTCTATCGCGTGTTCAACCCGTCGTTGCAGGGCCGCAAGCTCGACCCCGACGGCCGCTACATCCGGCGGTGGGTACCGGACCTGGCCGGCGTACCGGACGAGTTCGTGCACGAGCCCTGGCACGCGCCCTCGCCGCCCGCGGACTACCCGCTCCCGATCGTCGATCACCTGGTCGAACGAGCCGACGCCCTCGACCGCTACCAGGCCGTCCGCGACAACGTGCCGTGATCGTCAAGACCGTCCGGCCACGGGACTGGAACCTGTTGAGTGGTCTCCTCTACGGGGCGATCGGGGTCGAGTTCCTGGCCTTCTCGGTGGTCGAGATAGAGGGTCAGCTGCCGAAGTGGGTGGCAGTACTCGCGGTGGTCCTGCTCGGCTGCACCGCTACGGCGATCGCGCGGCGCCGGCTCCGGGTACGGCAGGACGGCCTGGAGATCTCGGACGTCTTCACGCACCGGTTCGTGCCCTGGAGTGACGTCGCGAGCCTCGAGCAGGGAGAGTTCCGCCCACCAAAGGCCGTGTTCTCGATCCTGGTGGTCAAGACGCAGTCCGGGGTGCGGATCAAAGCGGTCGCTACCGCGTGGATGAAGGCGCCGAAGATGGCGGAGCTCTTGGGACTGATCTCCGAGTGCGCGAGTGGATTCGGCATCGACGTCAGGGTCGATCCCGTGGACTTTCCGCATGCCCGGCGGCTGAGCTCGAGCTACAGCCGAGTGCGGCCGGCGTTCCTCCGTTCGGCGCGTGATCGTGACGGGTTCGCACCGGGGCAACGTGTCCTGCTTAGCGGCTCTGTGGTCGACGGCCGTACCGGAACCCTGATCCGGCGGACCGGCTACGGAGCCATGCGGGGCTGGAAGGTCGATGTCGACCGGCCCTCTCTCGGGGACTTCCGGATGACCGTGCTCGTGTCGGACCTCCGCCCGCTGGCCGAACAGGTCGATGCGTAACCTGCGCTTGGATGGGTCAGTGCCTCGCCTGACCGAACGGGTTGTCGCGCTCGGCGCCATGGCTGGGCGCGACCAGCCGGTGCTCGAGGCGGACGACTTCGCGCTCCGCCCGTGGGTGAGCGGTGACGCGTCCGAGGTCGAGGCCGCCTACGCCGATGCCGGCATCCAGCAATGGCATGCCCGGTCGATGTCGTCGGACGAAGCCGACGCGTGGATCCGGTCCTGGCATCGTCGGTGGTCGGAGGAGACCGCGGCCGGCTGGGCGATCGCACGGCCGGCGCAGCTGCTCGGCCAGATCAGCCTGCGGGAGATCCACGGCGAGGACGGGCTCGCACGCCTGTCCTACTGGGTCGTACCGGCGGCCAGAGGTCGCGGTGTCGCCACCCGCGCGCTGGCCACGCTGACCCGCTGGGCCTTCGAGGACCTCGGCCTCCACCGGATCGAGCTCATGCACTCGACCCAGAACCCCGTGTCCTGTCGGGTCGCCGCGGCTGTCGGCTATGCGTGGGAGGGGACCAAGCGCCGTGAGGCGCTGCACCCCGACGGCTGGCACGACATGCACCTGCACGCCCGGCTGAGCGACGAGGCAGGCTGACCTCGAGAGTCGCTGCGCCCCTGCGGAAATTCGATCTCCACAGATTTTCTCGAGGCCTTGATTGGTCGGTCTGGTGGAGGAGAATAGAACGTATGTTCGAGCAGATTGAGCAGGTCCGGCTGGCGGTGAAGGAGCTCGCGGCGCAGCCGGTGCACGCCGGTCTGGGCTCGGACAACGAGGAGCTGCTCGAGCTGCTGCGGGTGCAGGCGGAGCTGGATGCGCAGGTGCTGCGGCGGATCCGCGATGTTCGCGAGACGGGTCGCCGGCGGGCTCTAGGCGGTCTCCCAGACCAGTACCTCGGCGCCCGCGTCACCGGCGGTCAGCGTCGGCGAGCCGGCGGCGGTGAAGCGCACGGCGTCGCCCTCGCTGAGCTCGCCGGCACCGTCGAGGGTCACCCCGCCGCGGGCGACGAACAGATGCACGTGCCGCGCGTCGGGCACTGCGACACTCTCCTCGCCGCGCAGGCGACCGGCCCACAGCACCGCGCCCTCCTGGCGGATCGAGATCGCCGTGTCGTGCCCGCGCCCGGACGCGACCGGGACCAGGCCGCCGCGGTCCAGCTCGCTGTTGATGTCGAGCTGCTGGTACGACGGCGCGACGCTCTCGGTGTCCGGCAGCACCCACATCTGCACGAAGTGCACGGGCTGGTCCCCCGAGGCGTTCATCTCCGAGTGCCAGATGCCGGTGCCCGCGCTCATCCGCTGAGCGAGACCGGGGTAGATGACGTCGGCGTTGCCGACCGAGTCCTTGTGCTCGAGCTCGCCGTCGAGCACCCACGTCACGATCTCCATGTCGCGGTGCGGATGGGTCTGGAAACCCATCCCGGGCAGCACGATGTCGTCGTTGTTGACCAGCAGCAGGCCGTGGTGGGTGTTCGCGGGGTCGTAGTGCCCGCCGAAGCTGAAGCTGTGCTTGCTGTCCAGCCAGTCGATGCGCGTCTTCGGTCGGGTGTCGGCTCTGCGGACGTCGATGGCGCTCATAGACGTGCTCAACCGCCCCGAGGTTCCATCCATTTCCCGGTGAACCGCGGGGGTGCCGGAGGAGTCGTAGAGGGCAGGACATCACCCACTCAGGGAGCGCCCCATGCGCCGCATCGTCACTCTCGCCCTCGCGACCATCACAGTGAGCGCTCTCGCCGCCGGTCCGGCGTTCGCCTGCGGCGGCCTGATCGGGGCGCGCGGCTCGGTCAACCTGCTTCGCACGTCGACGCTGGCCGGCTACCACGACGGGGTCGAGCACTACATCACCTCGTTCACTTTCGCGGGCGGTGGTGGCGAGTTCGGCTCGATCACCCCGCTGCCCGGCATACCGACGAAGGTGGAGCGCGGCGGCGGCTGGACGCTGCAGCGGCTGGCCCGCGAGACGGAGCCGGTCGCCGAGCTCGCCTCCGGCCAGCGGACGGCGTTCGCCGCGCTGGACTCCGCCAAGGTGATCCTCGAGGTGCAGATCGACGCGCTCGACATCACGGTGCTGGAGGGCGGCGGCGACGCGGTCGGCACGTGGGCGAAGGACAACGGCTTCCGGCTGCCGCCGGACTCGCCCGAGGTGCTCGACTTCTACGCCGCCCGCAGCCCGATCTTCTTGGCCGCGCGGTTCAACGCCGACCGCGCGAAGGACCGGGGCACGCAGGTCGGCGACGGCACGCCGATCCACGTCACCATCCCGACCGACAACCCGTGGGTGCCGCTGCGTATCCTCGGCCTCGGCAAGGGCGCCGGGGAGGCCATCGATGCCGACGTGTACCTGCTCACCGACCGCCGGCCGGCCCTGCTGCCGGTCCCGGACGGCCGAGGGCTCACCAGCCTGTACGACGAGACGGCGAGCGAGAGCCTGCTCACCGACCTCAACGCCGACGCGGGAATGGGCTGGGTCCCGAAGGCGGGCATGTGGCTGACCAAGCTGCGCGTCGGCGGTCCGGCGCAGGAGCTCACCTACGACCTGGCGATCGACGCGAGCGGCCGCGGACGGCCGTCCGCGGTGGCCGCCCGCCTGCGCCTGCCGCTGACCCCGGCGTCGACCAGCGACCGGCCGTGGGAGGCCGCGGCGGTGCTGCTGATCGTCGGTGCGGCCGTCGTACTGGTCATCATGTTGTCGCCGCGAGCCCGCCGGCTGCCCACCGGATGAGAACGCTGGCCGTCGGCGCCGGGGTGCTGCTGGCCCTGGCGCCGGTGGCCTGTTCCGGGTCGGACGAGACGCCGGTCGTGGTGCGCCTGCAGATGCATCACTCCAAGTTCGTGCCCGATCGTGTGGACGTACCGCGCGGCCGGCCGGTGCGGTTCGAGATCGTGAACTCCGACCCGATCGACCACGAGTGGATCGTGGGCGACCAGGCGGTGCACGACCGGCACGAGAAGGGCACGGAGGCGAGCCACTCGGCCGTACCGACGGAGAAGTCGGTCGACGCACTGGCCTCGGTCACCACGACAGTGGTCTTCCGCGACGCGGGGACGCTGGAGTTCGCCTGCCATCTGCCGGGGCACTACGACTTCGGGATGAAGGGCACCGTGACGATCAGGTGACTCCGCCCATGCTCAGCTCTCAGCTGACGACCGGCTCCGCGGTCGCGCCCATCGAGCGGCCGGGCAGGACGAGGGCGGAGCCGAGCGCGGTGACCACCGGCTTGCCCTCGGCATTGCGTACGTCGACCGTCGCCACGACGAGCGACCGGCCGCGGTGCACGACGGTGGCCTGCGCAGTGAGGTCGCCGGTGTTCGGCTTGACCGGCCGGAGGAACTTCACGGTGATGTCGACCGGCGCGTAACCGGTGGCCGGCGGCAGCGTGGTCTGCGCGGCACCGGCGAGCGCGGCGTCCGCGAGCATCGCCAGCGTCCCGCCCTGCAGGTTGCCGGTCGGGCTGCACAGCCACTCGGTCGTGGGCATCACGAACGTGCTCGTGCCCTGCTCCGCGGCGACGGGCTGCAGGCCGGTCAGGTAGTAGATGGGCGGTCGCGGGAGGTCGCCGCTGATGCAGCCGCGGAGCACGTCGAGACCCGGCATCGACTCCCAGGCCGCTTGCGGCGTGACCTCCCCCTCGACCGGCCGCTCCCACGGGTCGGGCGTGTCATACACCGGCGGGTCATCGATGACGATGTCGGGAAGCGGGTCGGGGAGCGGCGCGCTCGGCAGGATGAAGCACCGCGACGTGGCGTGCGCGAGCACCCGTCCGTCGGCGTCCTCGATCTGGCACTCGGACAGCGCCAGCGACCGGCCGACGTGCACGGCCCGGCCGTGGCAGGAGATCAGGCGGTCGTCCGGGATCGCCGGGCGCAAGTAGGCCATGGACAGCTCCGCCGTCGTGTACGGCGTCGCCGCGGGCAGCTTGGTCTGGATCGAGCAGCCCAGCGGTCCGTCCGCGAGCATCGCCAGAACACCGCCGAGGATCACCGGCGCCGGGCCCTGCAACCAGCCGCTGGCCGGCAACGTGAACGATGTCGTCCCGTCGCCGCAGGCAGACGGGCGGGAACCGAACAGGTGCGACAGCGGCGGGCGCATGGCGTCGCCGGTCGGCCAGCGCGACACCTGGTCGAAACCGCTCTGGAGCCAGAACGACGGGTCCGGGTAGCCGCCGCGGTGCGGCTCGTCGGGGATCACGAACGGCACACTAGCCAGCATGCCCGACAGCCCGCCGTCGCTCGGCACCGTCGCGCGGCTGTTCTTCCGGTTC
>CAZYXZ010000019.1:0-42924 GCA_964651395.1 uncultured Frankiaceae bacterium | reverse complement strand
GACGGTGTCCCACCCGTGTCGTACGCCGATGCCGAGCGGGCTGTCCGACCCGATGGCCGCGGCGACCACGGCATCGGTCAGGACCGACCGGCCGTGCAGCTGTGCGGTCGCCACCATCCGCAGGTCGTCGCCCGCGCAGCCGCCGACGAGGGGCACCTCCGCGCCCACGACGCCGTACGCGCCGCGCACGATCTCCTGCTGGTCGCCCGCGAGGCCGTCGGTGAGGAGGAGCAGCACCCGGTGCTCGCGTCCCGCGACGTCGGCCACGCATCGTGCAGCCTCGGCGCCGGCGGACCGCAGGTCGCTCCCGGCACCCGTCGCCGAGGCGGTGGAGACGGAGAAGCCGGGTCCGCCGAGCGCGACGACCACGGCGCTCGCGTCACACGGTCCGTCCGTGGCGATCTCGCCGGCCGTCGAGCAGCCGATGAGCGGAGCGCCGGCGGCGACGTCGTCGATGGCGGCCGTCAGGGCCGCCAGGTCGTAGCCGTCCGAGCAGAACACGATGAGCAGCGCCGCATCACGGCCGGCCAGGGCGCGGCTCGCCGCTTCGCGGCCGGCCAGGACCGGATCAGGGTCGGCCGACTGACCCACGCCCATCCAGCGGGTCGCGGTGTCCGTCGAGGTCAGGGACGGGACTAATGCGGTCATGCGCGAGTATCCGCAGCAGTAAGGGGGCCCTGTCCGGCGTTCCGCTCAGATCCATCCGAAATGACCAGCGAGGACTACGGGACGGGGTCGCGGGCGTCGTAGCGGGAGAACGACGGCACGAGTGCGGCGAGTAGTGCGACGCCGCCGATGCACGCCACGCCGCCGGACACGACGGAGAACTGCGGCGAGACGACGGCGGCCACGGTGCCCGCCTCGAGGTCGCCGACCCGCGGACCGCCGGCGACGACCACGATGAAGACCCCGGAGAGCCGCCCGCGCATCTCGTCCGGCGTGGCCGCGTTGAGGATCGCCGTCCGGAACACCGCGCTGACCATGTCGGCCGCCCCGGCGACGGCGAGCATCAGCACACCGAGCCACAAGGAGCGGGTGAACCCGAACGCGGCGATGGCCGCCCCCCAGACGGTGACCGAGACGAGGACACCGAGGCCCTGGCGGTGCACGCGGCTGAACAGCCCGCCGACCAGGGCCCCGAGCAGCGCACCCATGGCGGGGGCGGCGTAGAGCAGGCCGGCCGTGCGCGGTCCACCGTGGTACACCGTGACCGCCCACGCCGGAAAGAGCGCGCGCGGCATACCGAAGACCATGGCGTTGATGTCGACCGCGAAGGTCATCAAGACGTTGCGGCGCCCGCGCAGGAAGCGGAAGCCCTCCAGGACCGACGCCACGCCGGCACGCGTCCCCCCGCCCTCCGGCGCGAGGACGGGCAACGACCACGCGGCGTACATCGAGGCGGCGAAGCTGGCCAGGTCGAGCAGGTAGACCCAGGTGACGCCGACCGTGCCGACGATCCCGCCGGCCAGCAGCGGTCCGGCGATGACCCCGAAGTTGAACAGCAGCTGGCCGAGCGTGGCCGCGGCGGCGAACTGGTCGACCGGCAGCAGGCGGGGCGTGACCGCACGGCGGGCCGGCGAGTCGATCGCGAACAGTGCGGACAGGCAGAAGACGAGGAGGTAGAGCACCCAGACCTGCCGGTTGTGCAGCAGCGCCTGCAGGACCAGCAGCCCGCTGACCGCGGCGAGCCCGGCCTGCGTGCGGATCAACAGCCTCCGCCGGTCGTGCGCGTCGGCGATGGCCCCGCCGATCAGCCCGAAGACGATGAGCGGGACGACGGCGAACAGCCCGATCAGCCCGACGGCGAACGACGAGCCGGTGATCGCATACACCTGCAGCGGGATCGCCACGATGGTCATCTGCGTGCCGACCACCGAGACGGCGTCGCCGGCCATGAGCCGCCGGAAGTCGAGCGACGTGCGCAGCGGCGTGAGGTCGATCGCGGCGGAGCGGGCCCGGCGCGCCCAGGCGGATCGGCGGGACCCCCGCGGTCCGGGCTCCCCCGGGGCTACCGGCTCCTGCTCACCGAGGCTCACGGGGCGAGGCGCTCGAGGCGCCAGCCGCCGCGGGTCCGCCGGTAGAGCGCACGGTCGTGCAGCCGGTCCGGGCGGCCCTGCCAGAACTCCACCGTGCCGGGGCGCACCCGGATGCCGCCCCAGTGCGGCGGCAGCGGCACGGCGCCCTCGGGATACCGGCTCGCCAGGGCCGCCACGCGCGCCTCGAGCTGGTCCCGGTCGTCGATGACCGTGCTCTGCGCCGACGCCCAGGCACCGAGCTGCGCACGGTAGGGGCGCGTGGCGAAGTACTCCTCCGACTCGGCGCGCGGCACGCGGCGCGCGCGGCCGGTCACGCGTACCTGTCGCGACTGCTCGTACCAGTGGAGGACGAGGGCGACCTGCGGGTTGGCGGCGATCTCGCGGCCCTTGCGGCTACCGAAATTCGTGTGAAACGCGAAGCCGCGGTCGTCGACGTCCTTGAGCAGGACCATCCGGGCGCTGGGAGTGCCCGACCCGGTCGCCGTCGCGAGCGTCATCGCCTCAGGCTGCGCCACCCCCGCCGCAAGCGCCTCGGCCCACCACACGCGGAACTGGTCGACTGGATCGTCGCGGAGCTCTCCCCAGATCAGACCCGCCGCGCGGTACTCCTCCCGGATGGTCCGTAACGGCTCGCGGGAGGCTGGTGGGGTGGGCACGCGGGTGACCGTACGACGCGAACCGGCGCTTCGCGAGAAGATAGGCGCGCCCACCAGGCGTTCGCGGAGAAGAGGGTCCTCACATGACCGAGGTGAAGTCAGGCCTCGAAGGCGTCGTCGCCTTCGAGTCGGAGATCGCGGAGCCTGACCGCGAAGGCGGTGCGCTGCGCTACCGCGGCGTCGACATCGAGGACCTCGTCGGCGTCGAGCCGTACGAGCACGTCTGGGGACTGCTGGTGGACGGCGCGTTCCTGCCCGGCCTCCCCCCGGCCGAGCCCTTCGCGATCCCCGCCCGTTCGGGCGACGCCCGCGTCGACGTGCAGTCGGCTCTCGCCATGCTCGCGCCGCTGTGGGGGTTGCAGCAGCTCATCGACATCGACGACGCGCAGGCGCGCAACGACCTCGCCCGCTGCTCCGTCACGGCGATGTCCTTCGTCGCGCAGTCGGCGCGCGGGCTGGACAAGACACCCGTCCCGCAGTCCGAGATCGACAAGGCCCGATCGATCCCCGAGCGGTTCCTGATCCGTTGGCGCGGCGAGGCCGATCCGGCGCACGTCAAGGCCGTGGACGCCTACTGGATCTCGGCGGCGGAGCACGGCATGAACGCCTCCACGTTCACCGCGCGGGTCATCGCCTCGACCGGTGCGGACGTCGCCGCCGCGCTCTCCGGCGCCGTCGGCGCGCTCTCCGGTCCGCTTCATGGTGGCGCGCCCGCTCGCGTGCTCGCGATGCTCGACGACGTCGAGCGAGAGGGAGACGCCACGGCGTACGTGAAGAAGGTGCTCGACCGCGGCGAGCGGCTCATGGGCTTCGGCCACCGCGTCTACCGCGCCGAGGACCCCCGCGCGCGCGTGCTCCGCCGTACGTCGAAGGAGATCGGCTCGCACCGCTATGAGGTGGCCGAGGCGCTGGAGAAGGCCGCACTCGCGGAACTGGCCGAGCGCAAGCCGGATCGCGTGCTGCAGACCAACGTCGAGTTCTGGTCGGCCGTCGTCCTCGACTACGCCAAGATCCCGGCGGAGCTGTTCACGTCGATGTTCACCTGTGCGCGCACCGCGGGCTGGTCGGCGCACATCCTCGAGCAGAAGCGCACCGGCCGGCTGATCCGGCCCAGCGCCAAGTACATCGGCCCGGGACCGCGCCCCGTCTCGGCGGTCCATTGATGGCGGCACCCGACCTACGCATCCCCGCCGAGCTGCTGCCCCGGGACGGCCGGTTCGGCGCAGGTCCGTCGAGGGTCCGTCCCGAGGCCGTGGCGGCGCTCGCGGCGGCCGCCCCGACCTACCTCGGCACGTCGCACCGCCAGGCCGGCGTGCGCGAGGTCGTGCACCGCGTCCGCGAGGGTCTGAGCGCGCTGTTCGCACTGCCCGACGGCTACGAGGTGATCCTGGGCAACGGCGGCTCGACGGCCTTCTGGGACGCCGCGTCGTTCGGCCTGGTCGAGCGGCGCAGCGAGCACCTCGTCTTCGGCGAGTTCTCCTCGAAGTTCGCCGCCGTGACGACGGCGGCGCCGCACCTCGACGACCCGCTCGTCGTGACCTCCGACCCGGGGACCCGACCGGACCCGGTCGGCGACGACGACGTCGACGCGTACGCGCTCACCCACAACGAGACGTCCACCGGTGTCGTCGCGCCGGTGCTCCGTCCTTCGGGCAGCGGTCTGGTGCTCGTCGACGGGACCTCGGCCGCTGCCGGCGTTCCGGTCGACGCCGGCCAGTACGACGCGTACTACTTCGCGCCGCAGAAAGGGTTCGGGTCCGACGGCGGTCTCTGGCTCGGGCTGGTCTCGCCGGCCGCGGTCGAGCGGATCGCCAAGCTCTCCGCCGCGCGCTGGACGCCGGCGTCACTCGACCTGGCGATCGCGGTGGAGAACTCGCGCCTGGACCAGACCTACAACACACCGGCGCTGGCCACGCTGTTCCTGCTGGCCGAGCAGCTCGCCTGGTTCAACGACAACGGCGGGATGGCGTTCTCCGCGGGCCGCTCGGCCGAGTCGTCGGGACACCTGTACTCGTGGGCGGATGCACACACCCTGGCGTCGCCGTTCGTCGCGGCCGAGGCGGACCGCTCCCCGGTGGTCGGGACGATCGACTTCGCCGACTCGGTCGACGCGGCCGCTCTGGCCGGCGTACTGCGTGCCAACGGGATCGTCGACACCGATCCCTACCGCAAGCTCGGGCGCAACCAGCTGCGCATCGCGACGTTCCCGGGCATCGACCCCGACGACGTACGCGCCCTCACCTCGTGCATCGACTGGGTGCTGGAGCGGCTGGTCTGAGCCAGCCGCTCCAGCCCCGTCGGACTAGGTGACCGTGAACTCGACCTGCTCGCCTGCGCGAGCCACGTGGCTGTCCGCGCCGTCTTCGCCCTCAGGACAGGTCACGGTGTACGTCCCCGGTGCCAGGTCGAACTCGATGTAGCCGACGCCACCAGGCGCGAGCACGTCGATCCCACCGCCGAGGAACGGGTACACGTCGGTCTCGGCCTTGATGCTCGGGTCGCTGCCGAAGAACTTGCCGATCTTCGCGTCGACGGCGGCCAGCCCGGCCTTCGTCGTCTTGGCGATGTAGAGCGCGTGCCCTTCCTTGCCGCTGTTCGTGACCTTGTAGGTGCCCTTGCCGGTGAAGCCGGCCGGGAACGTGAAGGTCTTGTCGTTGAGCGTGATCTCACCGTCGGTCTCGGGGGCGACATCCGTGGAGGTCAGCGCCGAGACGGTGAGGCCGGCGACCATGCCGGCGTTGACGTGCGGCTGCCCCTTGGTCGCCGACGCGGCCTGCACCGGGACGAAGCAGAGGAGTGCGTAGCTCCCCGCCTTCAAGGTCGTGTAGGTGGACTGCGTGGCACCCGGCGGGATCATGCCGGGCGCGCCCTGGACGCCGGCCGCGAAGTCGGTGCTGGCCTCGTCGTCCTCGCGGGCTTCGGTCTTCACCGCGGCGAGCACGTCGGCAAGGGTCTTGCCCGGCTTGATCCCGGCCACCGCCATCATGTGGGCCTCCTGGCCCTCGTTGGTGAACGTGATCTTCGTGAGGCCGGCGGGGACCGTCTGCTGGTCGAGGACGTAGCCGTAGTCGACGGCCTTCACCGAGAGCGACTTGGCCGTCGCCGTGGGGCTGGCCGAGGCGGTCGTGGGGGTGGTGCTCGGCGTCGTGTCGTCGCTGCACGCAGCCAGGGACAGGGTCAGGGCACCGACAACCGCGATGCCGATCGGCTTGCTGAGGTGCACGAGTACTCCTCGGGGTCAGGGATGTAGCGGGTCCGTGAACCTATGACCTCTGGACGGCGCCGCCGAACGCGGCACGCTCGGCGGTACGGAGAATGTCCCCGCGCCGTAAGGTCGGCAGAAGCACCGCGAGGGAGGCGACGTGGAGTTCACGCAGCTGGGCCGCACCGGCCTGAAGGTCAGCCGGCTTTGCCTCGGGACCATGAACTTCGGGCCGGTCACCGAGGAGGCAGAGAGCTTCCAGATCATGGACGCGGCGCACGACGCCGGGATCAACTTCTTCGACTCCGCGAACGTCTACGGCTGGAAGAAGGGCGAGGGCATCACCGAGCAGATCGTGGGCCGGTGGTTCGCCCAGGGCGGCGGCCGGCGGGAGCGCACCGTCATCGCCACCAAGCTCTACGGCAGCATGGGCGACTGGCCCAACGAGAGCCTGCTCTCGGCGCTGAACATCCGCCGAGCATGCGACGCGTCGTTGCAGCGGATGCAGACCGACTACATCGACATCTACCAGATGCACCACGTCGACCGGAACACGCCCTGGGACGAGATCTGGCAGGCGATGGAGGTGCTCGTCCAGCAGGGGAAGATCCTCTACGTCGGCAGCAGCAACTTCGCCGGCTGGCACATCGCGCAGGCCCAGGAGGCGGCGCGATCGCGGCACTTCCTCGGCCTGTCCTCCGAGCAGAGCATCTACAACCTCTCGCAGCGCACGGTCGAGCTCGAGGTCATCCCGGCGTGCGCGTCGTACGGCCTGGGGCTCATCCCGTGGAGCCCGCTGCACGGTGGCCTGCTCGGCGGCATCCTGCGCAAGGAGAAGCTCGGCCGCAGCGCCGGCGGGCGGGCCAACGACGACCTGGAGAAGAACCGCGCCGCGGTGGAGGCCTACGAGACGTTCTGCGACGAGCTCGGTCACGACCCGGCCGACGTCGGCATCGCCTGGCTGCTGCACCAGCCGGTCGTGACGGCGCCGATCATCGGTCCGCGCACCATCGAGCAGCTCACCGGCACGCTGCGGGCACTCGACATCGCGCTGGACGAGAAGGCGCTGGCGCGGCTCGACGAGATCTGGCCCGGCCCGGGCGGACCCGCCCCCGAGGCTTACTCCTGGTGACCTAGCGGGTAGGCGGCCAGGCGCGTGTAGCGCGGCCTCGGACCGAGTTCGCTGCGGAAGAGCACCACCTCCGTGGCGACGAACGGCGGGCCGGGAGGGAAGTCCAGGTCGGCGAGCAGCGGCGCGGCGTCGTCGACCGGCTCGCGGCGGGCGCGAGCCACGGTCAGGTGCGCGCGGAACGGCTTGGTGTCCACGTGGGAGCAGACCGTCGCCGCGACCGTCGAGACGTCACGGGCGAGCGCGCCGACGGACTCGACATCGCCGGCGATGCCCGCCCAGACCACGCGCGGACGACCGGCTGCGGGGAAGGTCCCGACGCCCTCCACCATGAGTCGCAGCGACGGGTGCGCGGTGGCGACCGCGGCGAACGGTGCGTCCAGGCGCGCGACGGACTCGTCATCGACCTCGCCGAGGAAGGCCAGGGTGAGGTGCCATCGCTCGGGCGGCACCCACCCGAGCTTCGGCCACCGGACCCTGGCCTCCGCCGCGCGAGCCGCGAGACCGGCGTACGCCGAGGCCGGCGGCACGACCGCGAGGAAGCAGCGCAGCTAGGGCACCGGGCCCTCCGCCGGCCAGGCCGACTCCGTCGTCGGCGCAGCCGCCTTCGTCCGCCCCTTCCCGAATGGCGCCGTCGCACCGAGCAGGACGCCGAGCAGCAGGCCCAGCGCCGGGAGTGCGATCTCGCTGGCCGTGCTCAGCGGCCACACCTTGAGGATGTGCAGGTCCATGGCGAGCGCGATGCCGAAGAAGAGTCCCGCGATCGCGCCGCGGACCGGGTGGCCCCTCATGGCCTGGCCCAGCCGGCCGAGAGGAGCGCCGCGGCCGACACGCCAGTGACGGCCAGCGACACGAGGCCCACGGGGTTGTCGACGAGAGTGCCCTCGACGTCGATGACGACCTCGCCTTCGCAGCGGCCCTCCTTGCCGGCGTGGAAGCCGCTCACCGTGTACTCACCCGGCGGGACGTACTTGAACGCGGCGGGCAGCTGGTACGTGCCGGTCTTGGTCGACCCGTTGCCCTTGTTCTGGCTCGGACCCCACGTGCCCGGCCGGATCTTGACCAGGCCGAGGTCGATGACGACCTCACCCTGGTGGTCGTGCGTGGCCGGCCGCACCGCACCCGTGTAGGTGGCGACGCCGTTGCGCGGCACGGTCGCCTTCGCGTCGGTGCCCGAGACCGGGTAGACCTTGCCGTCGTCGTTCGTGATCGACGCGCTGCCGGTACAGGTGATCCCCGAGTTGCGGATCGTCGCCCCCGCCGTGCCGGCGAGCGCGACCACCAAGCCGGCAGCGCACAGCAGCAGTGCGCGCGTCTTCATGGTCCCTCCCTGTCGACTGCGCCCACCTCAGCGAACTCACGGGGCGGGGTCAAGATGCGCAGGCAAGGGGTCTGCTCAGCGCAGCGCGGCCGGCTCCTCGAGCCAGGCGTTCAGGGCGACGTTGCGCTGGTTGCGGCAGAGCAGGACGTGCTCGATGGCGCGGCGGACTCGCCGCTGCTGGTCGGCCGTGTCGACCACCTGCCGGAGCAGGTAGTCGGCCTTGTCACCGTGGTCGGCCTCGGCGTAGGCGTGCACCTTGAAGTTCTCGACATCCATGCCGTAGTGGTCGCGCAGGCCCTCGTAGAGGAGCTTGGCGTAGTTGGTCGACGCCGCCAGCCGCTCGCCCGCCCAGCCGAAGGCGGCGAGGCCTTCCTCGTAGGACTTGCGCATGTAGTAGAGCGACGTGAACACCGAGCCGACTGACTCCGGCATCGGCCGGTAGCTCTGCAGCTCTGCATCACTGATGCCGAGCATCGTCGCCCACTCGTACTTCATGTCCACGTGGTTGCGGTCGCCCGCGAAGCCCATCTCGTCGGCCAGGTTCTGCGCCCAGTGCAGGTAGTGCTCGGAGTGCTCGAGCGTGAGGGCGTCGTAGTCCGGTGCGTTGGCCACCAGGGACCCGAACTCGGCCGTGTAGAACTTGCCGAGGAAGTAGTACTCGAGGCACAGGCGCTTCACGTAGTCGACGGACAGGGTGCCGTCGGCCACGCGCTCCCACACGACGTTCTTGACCGTCATGATCTCGGCCTGGAGGGCCTCGAGGGAGGCCATGAAGTCGTCGACCGGCAACGCGGCCGCGCCGCCCGACCGGCCTCGGATGTCGCGGAACTCACGCACGTCGCTCATCAGCACTCCCCGGGCTGTTCCCTGACACGAGTGTCAGAGTCTAGCTGAGGGCTGTCGACGAGGGGCTGGGCGCTGGAGACGGGGAAGGCGAGGCCGAGGACGACGGCGAGGGCGAGGCTGGCGGGTCGCCGCAGATGATCTTCGGCTCCGGCAGGTAGCGGGTGGTGAACCGCTCCCGGCGCACCTCCTGCCCGTTCTTCTTGAAGATCCGGGTGACGACGACGTCGAAGCCCTGGTAGCCGGAGATGCTCGTGCAGGTGGGCTTGTTGTCGTACTTCGTCGGGAAGTCCTTCACCCGGGTCCGCTCGCCCTTCTCGGCCGTGATGTCCCAGACCTTCGTCGACCAGAAGGTCACGGTGATCGTCTTGCCGGTGTAGGCCGTCTGGATGTAGACGCCGTACGGCGAGTCGTTCTTCCACTTGAGGTCCGGGCTCGGCGAGGAAACCGTCGCCTCGCGACCCTCCGGGTAGCGGGTGATGTAGTACGAGTGCGGCTTGTGGAAGACGTCCTCGAAGCCGCCGAAGAAGACCGCGTTGAACATCGTCGTCGCGAACTGGCTCACACCACCGCCGATCGCATCGACGAAGTCGCCGTCGAGGATCATCGGCGCAGGCACGAAGCCCCGCTTCGCGTCGCGCTCTCCGACGTGGCCGTTCAGGCTGAACGTCTCGCCGGGCAGCACCACAGCGCCCTGCACGATGTCGGCCATCTTGTGGATGTTCTGGACACGTGGCCGGCAGCAGGGGTGCGCGGTGGTGAAGGAGCTCACCACCTCCTTGATGCCGAGCTCCCGTGCGCGCTCCGTCGTGAGCTTGGGCTGCGTGGTCACCAGGTCGACACCCAGCTCGCGAGGCGCCGGCCGGCGAAGCAGGGGCAGCAGGTTGGTCGCGAGGGCGGTCCGGTCCACCTCGCGGCCGGTCGCGGAGGCGAGGATGACCGGCTTGCCACCGGAGAGCCGGAACGACGCGTCCTTCGCCTTGGTCTCGAGCGGGGCGAGCTCGTCACCCACCGCCTCGTCCAGATCTTCGGCCTTGATCGACGCCACGATGACGCCGGCGCTGTCCGCCTCGATGCGCAGCATCTTCGCGATCGTCCGCGGCAGCAGCATCACCTCGCCGGTGCCGACGTGTAGGCGCACGGGTGCCGCCACCGCCGGAGCCGCGATCTCCGCCATGGCCTTCTGGACGTCGGCGTCGGTCGTCTTGACCGCAGTCGTCCTGACCGCGAGCTGCACCGGCCCGGACTGCGGCCGCAGGTAGGCGGCGGCGATCGTGCGCACGGCCGCGTCGAGGTCGAGCGCCCGGCCGGCCTGCGGTGGCACGGCGAGCGGCGTGGCGCCGTCGAAGCGCACCGCACCCTCGTGCGGCGACCGGTTGACGGTCTGCGAGACCCGCTCCAGCTCGGCCCGCAGGGTCGGCTCGTCGGCCGCCGTGACGACCCGCATGCTGCTCGAGCGGACCAGCGAGGCCAGACGGACGAACGGGGTGAGCGACCGGCTGCGCGCCTTGTCGAAGGTGCGCTGCAGGTCGGCGGCGAGGCCGGCCTTGCGCGGATCCACCGAGATCGCGATCCCGTCGGCGGCGGCCTTGATCGGCGTACGCCCCGGCTCGGCCAGTGCGGCCTGCAGCTTGCGCGTGGCCGCCGCGTCGCTGAGCCCGCCGACCGCGACCCCTTCGATCTCCAGGTTGCGAGGCATCCGGTTCATGCCGCGTGCCACGTCGAGCGCGTAGCCGACGCCGAGCAGCCCGACACCCACGGACAGGGCGAGGAGGACCGCGCGCTGGCGCGCGCTCGGGGCGAGCGACCGGAAGGCGGGCTGGGGCAGGGCGGCGCTGGTCACAGGGAAGGTGGCCTCGGTGGTCCGGGAGCGGGTGAAGGGCACATCGTACGGTGCGTCGCGGTCAGCGGAGGGCGTCGTGCCCCACCGGCACCAGCCGCGTCCACCGCCGGCGCCACCACTGTCGCGCGGAGGTAAGGCCGCCGCGGCGCAGGAGGACGACGCCGACGGCCAGCGCCGCCGCGGTGCTGATCGCGCCGCCGACCACGAGGGACAGCCGCGGCCCGCCCGCCTCGGCCAGCCAGCCCATCAACGGTCCACCCAGGGGCGTGCCGCCGAGGAAGACGAGCGCGTACAGCGCCATCGTGCGACCGCGCATCTCGTCGCTGCTACCGAGCTGGACGCTGGCGTTGGCGGTCGAGCTGAACACGATGACGGCGGCACCGGTCGGTACCAGGAGCAGGGAGAACAGGAGCTGGCTCGGCATCGCGGCGAGCGCCATCTCGAGCGAGCCGAAGACGACGGCGGAGGCGACCAGCACGCCCTGGCTCGGCCGGCGGCGGCGTGCGGAGAAGAGCGCTCCCGCGAGGGCACCGCCGGCGAGCAGCGCCGACAGCGCGCCGTAGGTGCCGGCTCCCGCGTGGAACGGGCCCTTGGCCATGAGCGCCAGCGTCACCCGGAAGTTCATGCCGAACGTGGCCACTGCCGCGACCAGCAGCATCACGAGCAGCAGGTCGCCCCGGGCGCGGACGTAGCGCAGGCCCTCGCGAACCTGGCCGCGGGCGGCGGTGACGCGCGCGCGGGGCAGCAGCTCGGCGTCGCGCATGCGGGACAGACCGACGATGACCGCGGCGTACGAGACGGCGTTGGCGAAGAAGACCGGGGTCACACCGGCCCAGCCGATGACCGCGCCGGCGACGGCCGGCCCGAGGATGCGCGCGGTGTTGAAGATGGCGCTGTTCAACGCAACGGCGTTGGCGACGTCGTCGGGCCCGACCATCTCGGAGACGAACGACTGCCGCGTGGGGTTGTCGACGACCGTGGCGATGCCCAGGGCGGCGGCAAGCACGTAGACCATCCAGAGCCGTACGACGCCGGTCGCCGACAGCACCCCGAGGGTCAGGGCGAGCACCCCCATCACGGCTTGTACGGCGATGAGGACGCGGCGCTTCGGATAGCGGTCCGCGAGCAGGCCGCCCCACAGCCCGAAGAGCAGCATGGGCAGGAACTGCAACGCCATGGTGATGCCCAGCGCCGTGGGGCTGTTGGTCAGCTGGAGGACCAGCCAGTCCTGTCCCACCGCCTGCATCCACGTGCCCGTGAGCGAGACCACCTGACCGCCGGCGAAGAGCCGGTAGTTGCGGACCCGCAGCGAGCGGAAGATCAGATGCATCAGCAGCTGGCCAGCCGTTCGATCAGCGGGGCGGCGGCGCGGAGCACCTCGAGCTCCGCGGTGGTGAGGTCACGCAGGCGCTGGGTCAGCCATGCGTCACGGCGGCGACGGTCCGCAGCCAGCAGCTTGGTGCCGTCCGGAGTGACAGAGAGCACCGCGAGCCGGCCGTCCGTCGCGTGGGCGGTCCGGCGTACCAGGCCGGCCTGCTCGAGGACGGCGACGACCCGGGTCATCGACGGCGGTTGCACGCGCTCGGCAGCCGCCAGCTCGCCCGGCGTCAGCGAACCGGCCCGCTCCAGGGCCGCGAGGGCCGAGAGCTGGGACGGCGTGTACGTCTCGTCCGTGCGCTGCTGCCGCAGCCGCCGGGCCAACCGCATGACGCTGAGGCGCAGTTCAGAGGACAGGTGCGGGTCGACCGCCGTCGTCGTCATACTCGTTAGCATAACTCATGAGTCTTGCTAACGACACCCCCTTTCCGGATCTCACGTACCAAAAGTGGTCCGAAAACGACGCCTTTTGGTACGTGAGATCGCTAAGAGGGGGTGTTGGCGGAGGGGCGGGTACGGCGGGGGGCTGCTGTGCGGGGCGGGGACTCGATGGACGGGGCAAGGGACGTGGCGAGCGTGCGGACGGCGTCCTCGAGCTCGTCGAGGCGGCTGTCGTCGCCGCGCATCTGGTCGGCCACGAGCAGCGCACCGCCGAGCACGGCGAGCAGGACCATCGCCATCCCGGCGCTGGCCAGCAGCGGTAGCTGTCTGTTCAGCGCCGGCTCGTTGGCGATCTTGTCCCAGCCGACGAAGCCGACGATCGCGCTCGCGAGAAGGGCGGCGATGCCGGCGGGCAGGCGCCAGCGGCGGTTGGACGTCATGACGGATCCTCCGGTGAGGTGGCGCGGGGGACGGGCGGGCGGCCGCACTTGGGCGGCCAGGAACGCGAGCAGCAGAGTGACGGCGAGCAGGCTCCCGGTGACGACGCCGAACGGCCCCGACACGGACAGCGGCGAGCCTGCTGCGCGGACCGTCACCACGGACGGGGCGACCGCAGGAGTCGGCACGGCCGAGAGCGACACCGTCGGCGCGGACGTCGGCAGGACGACCACGGCCGTGTCCGTCGGCGACGGGAGCGGGGTCGACTCCGGCGAGGGCGTCGACTCCGGCGAGGGCGACGCGGAAGAGGGCAGTGGGGACGCGGTGGACGGCTCGGGCTGCGGCTCCGGTGTCGGGGTCGGCGTCGAGCCGGGCAGCAGTGGCGGCAGGCTCGGGACCTGGCCGAGCAGGCGGGTCACCTCGCCGCCCTCCGTCTGGCGGCTCCCGACGTGGCCGCGCTGCCCAGGTAAGCCTCGCGCAGCCGGCCCTGCATGGTGCGCACCTCGTTGCCCTCGGCGGTCGCGACGACCTGACCCTTCTCGAGGACGTACGCGCGGTCGGCCAGGTCGAGGGCGAGCACGTTCTGCTCGACGATGAGGACCGCGACGCCGGAGCTCTGGTTGACGTCCCGGATCAGGTTGAACGCCGTCTCGGTCATGATCGGCGAGAGCCCGAGCGATGCCTCGTCGACCAGCATGAGCCGCGGTCGCGACATGAGTGCGCGGGCCAGGGCGAGCATCTGCTGCTGCCCGCCGGAGAGCGTGCCCGCCTTCTGCTCGCGACGCTCGGCCAGGATCGGGAACGTCGTGTACGCCTGGTCGAGCGACTCAGCGACGGCAGCCTTGTCCGTCGACACGAACGCGCCGAGGGCGAGGTTCTCGCTCACCGTCAGGTCGCGGAGCATCCCGCGGCCTTCCGGCACCATGACCAGGCCCTGCCGGACCAGCGCCTCCGGCGCGAGCCGCGTCACGTCCTCGCCCGCGAAGCGCACGTGGCCGCTGATCGGGCGCAGCAGGCCGGTGATCGTGCGCAGCGTCGTGGTCTTCCCGGCGCCGTTGGAACCCATGAGCGCGACGACCTCGCCCGGCGACACGGTGAGCGACACGTCGAAGAGCACCTGGAGCGCGCCGTACCCGGAGCAGAGCGCCTCCACCTCCAACAGCGGCTCTTGGGTCATCTCGCGCTTCCCGTCCCTGCCGCCACGGCGAGTGAGCCCTTGCCGAGGAAGGACTCGATGACGCGCGGCTGCGCGGTCACGTCGGCCGGGGAGCCCTCAGCGATCAGCGCGCCGGACTCCAGGCAGTAGCAGTAGTCGCAGACCTTGGCGATCAGCGGGACGTGGTGCTCGATCACCATGAGCGTGAGACCGAGCTCGTCGCGCAGCGCGAGGAAGCGGTCGCCGAGCTGGTGCGCCTCGTCCGGTGTGAGCCCCGCCGACGCCTCGTCGAGCATCAGCACGTCCGGGCCGGCGGCCACGGCCGCCGCGATCTCGACGATGCGCATCGTGCCGTAGGGCAGGTCGCCGAGCCGCTCCCCTGCCAGGTGGTCGAGCCCGAAGAGCTCGAGCGCCAGGTCGGCCCGGTTGCGCAGCTCGCGCTCGGTCGGTGCCGAGCCGAACAGCCCGATGATGCCGGCCGCGGCCGGGTACGCCGCGAGCCAGCCCTGCGCCAGCAGGATGTTCTGGCGCACGGTCTCGGCGCGGACCAGCCCCATGTCCTGGAACGTGCGCGCAACGCCGGCGGACGTACGCCGGGCGGGGTTCGTCCCGACCAGCTCGCGTCCGCGGTAGGTGAGCGAGCCCTGCACCGGCGCGAGCCCGCTGACCGCGTTGAAGAACGTCGACTTGCCGGCGCCGTTGGCGCCGATCAGACCGACGATCTCGCCGCGACGCACCTCGAGCGACACGTCGTCGAGTGCGCGGACGCCGCCGTACTGCACGGTCACGTGCCTGCCGACCAGCAGCGCCGGGACCGGCATGCGGCCACGCAGCGGCCGCGGCACGTCGCGCAGGTGGGCGGCGCGGTGCGCCGACTCGACCGGGTCGGTCGCCTGCGGCCTTGGCGAGGGCCGTTCCTGCCGGCCGTAGCGCATGCGGTCGACGAGCCGGCCGACGTCGCGGAGTACGCCGCCGATGCCCTCGGGCTGCCGGACGACGGAGATGACCAGCAACAGCGCCAGGGTCGCGGGCAGCCACTCGGCGATCGTCTTGATCTGCACGAGCGACGGCAGAGCGCGGACGAAGACAGCCGCGATGAGGATGCCGACCGTCGAACGCGCACCGCCGACGACGACGATGGCCACCAGGATCAGCGACGCCTGCAGGTTGAAGTCGTCCAGGCCCGTGACAGTGCCCTCCTTGAGCGCGAAGAGGGCGCCACCCAGCCCGGTGATCGCGCCGGACAGCGCGTAGGCCAGCAGCTTCGTCGGACCAGGGTCGATGCCGAAGGCGACCGCACGCGCCTCGACGTCGCGGACGGCGACGAACGAGCGGCCGGCGCGGGTCTGGGCCACCCGGCGTACGACGAGGGCGACCAGCGCGACCATGGCGGCGCTGAAGTAGTAGAGCGGGCCGAACTTCTCCAGGAACGACGGCCGCTCGAAGGTGCGGCCGCCGCCGTTGACCGAGCTGATACCGAAGAGGAACCGCTCGGCGAAGAGCTGGAAGGCCAGGGTGGTGATGGCGATCTGCAGGCCGCGGATGCGCAGCGACGGCAGCCCGGCGATGGTCGCCGCGAGGGCCGTGACCGCCATCGCCCCGAGGAAGGCCAGCGGCCACGGCGCACCCCGGCTCTGCAGGCCGATCGCCGTGTAGGTGCCGACGCCGAGGAACGCCGCATGCGCCAGCGAGAGCTGCCCGGTCGTGCCGACCAGCAGATCCAGGCCGAGCGCGGCGATCGCGATCGACGCCGTCGTGATGAGCACCGACATCGTGAACTGGCTCGTCCACATCGGCAGCGACAGCACGAACACCGTCGCGGCGACGCCCGCGAGCCGCGACGTCGAGAGGTTAGGCCGCACCTGTGGCTCCCAGGAGTCCACGGGGACGTACCAGGAGTGTGACCAGCACGAGTCCGAGGATGGCGGCGTTCTCCGCCCCGTTGACCGAGTAGTTCTGTCCCTGCACGACCGCCTCGACCACACCGACGATGAGCGAGCCGACTATCGCTCCCCAGATCGAGTCGAGGCCGCCGATCACGGCCCCCGCCAGCGCGCGGAGCGCGAAGGTCGTCTGCGCGAACGGCGTCAGCCCGCCGAACGCCGGAGCGAGGAGCGCCGCGGCCGCCCCGGAGAGCGCCCCGCCGACTCCCCACGCGAACATGTAGACCCGGTTGACCGGTACGCCGAGCAGGCGGGCCACCGTCGGGTCGGAGGTCGCCGCGCGGGTGGCCAGGCCGAACGACGTCCGTGAGTAGAAGTAGTAGAGGCCGGCCGCCACGAGCGCGGCCAGTACCAGAGCGGCGATCTTCGGCGCGGTGAGGAACGCGTCGAAGATCTCGACCTTCGCGTCGCCCACCGGCGACGGCGCGCGCTGCGTCGCCGTGCCGAACATGCGCAGCTCCAGCAGCGCCAGGAAGAGCGCGACGCCGAGCGTGGCGATCAGCCCGTCCAGCGGTGGTCGCTGCACGAGCGGGCGCATCACGAAGCGCTCGACCACCAGCGCGATGGCCGCGCCGACCACCACGGCGATGAGGCCGGCCAGCAACGGGGACGGGTGCCAGCCGAGACCCGGAATGCCGCGCGCGTTCCACCGCAGGCCGAGGAAGAAGCCGAACGCGCCGATCTCGCCCATCGCGATCGAGAGCGTCTTCGTGCCCTTGTAGACGAGTACGACGGCCACGGCGATGAGGGCGTACGCCGCGCCTTTCGACAGACCCTGGACCAGCTGCCCGAGCAGCATCAGATCGAGCCGGTGAACGACTGCTCGAGCTCCCAGTGCGAGTTGAGACCGCTCCCGGCCTGCTTGAAGACCGCGACGACGTTCGCGCCCTCCCGCACTCCGGGCCCGAAGGACTGCGGCGCCCACACCGACGGCGTGAACTTCAGGTTCTGCATCGCGTCGCGGTAGGAGTTCTGGCCCATGTCCTTCCCGGCTCGGCGGAATCCTTCGGCGACGATCTCGCCGATCCCCCAGCCGACGATGCCGAGGTCGTCCGGCGTCTCGTTGTACTGCGCCTGGTAGGCGGCCTTGTACGTGTTGGTGTGCGGGTCCGACAGCGGGTACCAGGGGCTGAAGGCGCGCGCGCCGCGGAACGCGTTGGGCGCGACGGCCAACGCGAGGTTGAAGTTCCAGGAGATGGAGTTGGCGAACCACGTGGGGTGATAACCGAAGCTGTCGGCTGTCGTCGCGATGTTCGCTGCGGGAGTCGGCGCCATGTAGAGCCAGGTCGCCGTCGCCCCGCTGTTGGCCAGCGCCGTCGCCTGCGCGGTGAAGTCGCTGTCCTTGCCGTTGATGGTCGTGTCGTAGGTGACCTGCATGCCGAGCGCCTTGGCCTGGTTCACGAACGCCGTGTGGCCGGGGTTCAGCGTCGCGTCGTCCTCGCGGACCATCGCGACCTTCTGCGCGTTGAGCCGCTTCTTGAAGTAGTCGGCGATCATCTTGCCCTGCACCGCGTGGTCGATCGTGACGCCGAAGGTCCACGAGTACTTCGAGGGGAAGTTGGCCGGGGTCTGCACCGCGACGTTGGGCACCTGCCGGCTGTCGAGGTACCGGGCGATCTCGTCCTGGTTGCCGAGCCGGTCGAGCGCCACGACCATGAAGACGCCGGAGTCGATGAGCTTCTGTGCCTTGGCCTTGCCGGTCGCCGCGTTGGACTCCGTGTCCTCGATGAGCACCGTCACCTGACGACCGAAGATGCCGCCGCGGTCGTTCACGTACTTCCAGTACGCGTTGGCGCCCTTGTCGAAGCTGCTCGGCACCGGCGCCGCTCCGGTCAGCGGCAGCAGGTAGCCGATCTTGATGCCGTTCGCGGTGATCCCCGGCCGCTTGCCCGGCTCGACCGGGCCGCCGGCCGTCGTCGACCCGCCGGTGGGCCCGCCAGAGGTGCCCGGGGTAGTCGGACCGCCGCCCGGCCCGGCCGTCGCGCCCGTCCCGGGCGCCACCGTCTCGCCCGGGAGCGGGGCCGTGCCCGGATCGACCGGCTGGCCGGTGTCGTCGATCACCTGGCCGCTGCCGTCGTCCACGACGACGCCGCTGCCCTGCGTGGCCGTCTGCCGCGGGAAGCGCGCGGCACACCCGGCCGACGTGAGGGCCAGTACGGCGGTCAGCGCGACCGCGATCCGGTAACGAGTGGGGCTGGTCATACGTGGTCTGGGCACCGACTTGCTCCCCCGTACGCAGGTGAGCGGAGCATAGTGTCGGGCATGGCCGTGACGCGCCCCACCCCGCCGCCGCTCGAGGACGACGGGATCCGGTTCACCATCATCGGCACCGCGTGCTGGACCGTCGCCCTGGTCGTGCTGCTCGCGCTCTACCCGTGGGTCCGCGACGAAGGGCACCTCTGGTGGTACGGCACGTGCGCGGCCGGGATCGGCCTAGGCCTCCTCGGCGGCTGGTACTGCCGGCGCCGGGTCGCCGCCATCGCCCGCAGCTGACTGCTCGGCCTCGGCAGGTTCCGTCGTCTCGTCATCTGCCGGGACCAGCTCGAACGTGAACTCGTCGACGAGCGCGGGGGCGGGCCCCATCTCTGCCACCTCCGGGCTGCCCTCGCTGTGCGCGCCGCACCCGTGGTCCACGGCGACGACGCGGCCGTCGTCGGGCGAGAACTCGTTCGCGCACGCGCCGAACCCCAGGCCGAGCCCGCCGGAGAGCGGCACGAAGAAGCCGCACGTGCCGCACGGGGCCGGTGCGTGCTTGGCATGCGGCGTGTCGGGACCCGCGTCGCCGTCGTACCAGCGTTCGGCCGCCTCGAGGCGGCCCTCGGCCGAGAGCACACGCGGACGGCCGAGGCCCCACTCGATCAACGGGGCGTCGGAGTCGGTGTCCTCCAGCGAGAGGACCAGCCGGTCGTCGTCGGGCGCGGCCGGGAGCAGGTCGCCGACACCGAGGTCACCGGGACGAAGCCGCTCCGACCACGGCACCCACGGCGGCGCGAGCAGCGAGTCGGGACCGGGTAGCAGGTAGACGCCGTTGACGGTCGGCTCCTTGGCCCGTGAGGAACGGACCAGCTGGACCCCCCACCGCCACCCGCCGTACGCCGGGTCGAGGCACTCGAAGAGCTGCGTCACCACGCGCTCGGCGTCGGACTCCACGGCGACGTGCGCGCCCACCGCGTCTGCCGGGATCTCGGTCAGCAGCGCCTCGCGAGCGAGCTCGACAGCAGCGGCGCACACGGAATCGAGCGGTGCGCGGGTGGTGGACTCGGTAGTGGTCACCCGTCCATCATCCCGCATGGTGATCGGTCGGTCGGCGTCGGCCCGCAAACCGCCGCCTTGGGAGCCCAGTGGGCTGGTCAAGCTGGCCCGGGTTCACGCGGGCAACAACGCCGGCGACGCCATGGTCGCGGTGAGCCTGGCCGGGACGCTGTTCTTCTCCGTGCCGATCGGCGAGGCGCGCGGTCGCGTGGCGCTCTACCTGCTCACCACGATGGCCCCGTTCGCGATCGTGGCGCCCGTGATCGGCCCCGCGCTGGACCACGTGCGCAGCGGCCGGCGCTACGCGATCGCGGCGACCATGCTCGCGCGCGCTGTCGTGGCATGGTTCATGGCCGGCGGAGGGGGCCTGCGGCTGTATCCCGCCGCGTTCGCCGTCCTGGTGCTGGGCAAGGGCTACGGACTCGCGCGCGCGGCCGCCGTACCCCGGCTGCTGCCCGCGGACCAGAGCCAGAGCCTGGTCGGCGCCAACGCGCGGCTGTCGGCGACCGGTGTCATCGCCAGCTCGCTGGCCGCATCGATCGGCGCTGGGCTCAGCGCCCTGCTCGGCTTCGGCTGGACGTTGCGGCTCGCCGCGGTGATCTACGCCGTCGCGACGGTGTTCGCGCTGCGGTTGCCGGATGCGGTGAACAGCGCCCCCGAGCCGGCCGGCGGCGGCCCCCGTGGCGTCGCGCGCTTCCCCGCCAACATCCGGTCCGCGCTGCTCGGCGCCGTGGCCTTGAAGGCGCTCGCCGGCTACCTCACCATCTTCCTGGCCTTCCTGCTGAAGCAGGGCGGTGGCGGCTCGCGCGACCTCGGCATCGTCGTGGGCGCGGCGGCGGTCGGCGGGATGAGCGGTACCGGCTTCGGGATGTTGCTGCGCAGGCGCGCTCCCGAAGCGTTGCTCAGCGGCGCACTCATCGCCGCGACCCTCGGCTGCCTGGTCGCCGCGCGCTCGTTCAACCTGGGGACGGCCGCGTTCGTCGCGATCCTCAGCGGGCTCGGTGGCGGTCTGGGCAAGCTCGCCTACGACGCGATGCTGCAGCGCGACATCGTGGACGAGCTGCGCGGCCAGACCTTCGCGCGGTCCGAGACCACGCTCCAGCTGGCCTGGGTCGTCGGCGGCGGGCTCGGCATCGCCGTGCCGTCGCGGGGCGGCCTCGGCCTCGGTGTGGCCGCGCTCGCGATGGTCGTCGCCGCCGTACCGACAGTGGGTGCGCTGGTTCGTGCGCACCGCGCGGCCGGGCACCGTCCACCCCCCGGGTAGCCTGGCCGCGTGGACCCGGTCTGGGCGTGGCGCGTGCTCGGTCTGCCGCCCGGCTCGCCGGCGGCGGAGGTCAAGAGCGCGTTCCGCCGCGCGGCGCACTTGCTCCACCCCGATCGGGTCGGCGACCTGCCCGCCGACGTGCGCCGCGAGGCGCACCGGCGCAGGGGCGAGCTCGCCGAGGCGTACCGGGTCTGCGTCGAGGGCGCGTCACGCCGTGCGCGCGTGCACGTCGACGAGCCGCCGGCACCCGGCCCGATGCCCGCGGCCGCCGGCAACGCCGCGGCGATGCTGCACACCGCCGAGGAGCGGCTGCGCGTCCTGACCGCCCGGCACGGCGGCGACGTCGGCAGCCCGGCCGAAGGCCGGGAAGTGACGAAGCTGCTGGAGCAGGTCGCCGCGGCGTGGCCGGGCACGCGTGAGGGCGACCGGGCCCGGCTGCTGCTGGTCACGTCGGTCGCCGCGCGGAGCACGCTGTCCGCGCGCGAGCGCGCGGGCCACCTCGTCCTGGTCGTCGACCCGGTGGCGCGGGCCACCGTCTGGGACCAGCTGCACAGCCGCGACGAGCTGGCGATCGCGCAGGTCGTCCATGCGCACCCGACCGCGCCGCAGGACCTGCACCGGCAGGCGCGCAGCGTGCTCGCCGAGCTCGGCGACTGGGCCAGTCTCGTGACCGACGACGACCCCGACGTGAGCCGGTCGGCGACTGCGCGGCTGTTGCTGGCCGAGGCCGTCGCGCTGAGGGACCGGGCGGAGTGGCTGAGCAAGCGTGAGCGACCCGGCTTCCTCGCCGAGGTCGACGCGTGGCTCGAGCGCTACGCGGCCGTTGGCAGCGCGCTCGGTGACCGGGCGCTGCTGGCCGACCTCGACGCGACCGCTGCGACGTTGCGAGTCCTGCTCCGGCCCACCCCTACCCGAGCCGCTCGATGACCACGCTCGTCGTCACGGCAGTGCGCGCGGAAGCCGAGGCCGTCGTCGCGGGGCTCGGGGGTGGCGAGCATCGCCGGCTCGGGCCGTACGACGCGACGGACTGCACGCGGGGCGACGTGCTCGTCGTCGCCGGCGGCGTCGGTCCGGCGGCGGCGGCCGCCGCCGCCGCGGTCGGCGTCTCGCTCGCGCCGGTCGAGCTGCTGGTCAGCATGGGCATCGCCGGCGCGTTCACGTCCGCGCGGCTCGCGCTCGGCGACACGGTCCTCGCGACCACGATCGTGAGCGCGGACCTCGGCGTGCAGTCGCCGGAGCGCTTCCTCGACCTGACCGCGCTCGGCCTCGACGGCGGCGCCGCGGTGACCTGCGACCTCGCGCGGGTGGCCGCCGTACGCGACCGGCTGACCGCCGCCGGCCGCAGTGTGGCGCTGGGCACGGTGCTGACGCTGTCGACGATGACCGGAACGGAGGAGCGCGCCGCCGAGCTCATGGCGGCGCACGGCGCGGTCGCGGAGGCGATGGAGGGCGCAGGCGTCGCGCACGTCGCCAACCTGCACGGCCTGCCGGTGCTCGAGGTCCGCACGATCAGCAACCAGGTCGGCGAGCGCGACCGGGCCAGCTGGGATCTGCGTGGGGCCCTGTCCTCCCTGACCGAAGCAGCGAAGGCGCTGCTGTGACACCGGCGCTGTCGCTCGGCATCTCGCCGTGCCCGAACGACACGTTCGTCTGCCATGCCCTCGTCCACGGCCTCGTCGCCGGCGCCCCCGACGTCGACGTCCGGTTCGCCGACATCGACGAGCTGAACACGCTCGCCGGTGTGGCGGCGCTCGACGTGGTCAAGGTCTCGGTGGCCGCGCTGCCGTGGCTGCTCGACGACTACGTGCTGCTCGACAGCGGCGGCGCCGTCGGCCACGGCTGCGGCCCGCTCGTCGTGACCGCCCACGCCGACCAGGACCTCACCGGCGCCCGGATCGCCGTCCCCGGAATGCGCACGACGGCGTACCTGCTCATGCGCCTGTGGGGGCAGTCGCTCGGCGAGGTGGTGGTGCTGCCGTTCGACCAGATCATGCCGGCGGTGCAGGACGGCTCCGTCGACGCCGGGCTGGTCATCCACGAGTCGCGGTTCACCTACGCGTCGTACGGGCTGCACGCCGCGGTCGATCTCGGCGCGTGGTGGGAGACCGACACCGGGCTGCCCATCCCGCTCGGTGCGATCCTGGCCAGGCGCTCGCTCGGCCTCGACGTCGCCACCGCGCTGTCGGCCGGGCTCAAGGCTTCGGTCGAGCACGCATGGGCGCACCCTGAGGACAGCCGCGCCTGGGTGATCGCCCACTCGCAAGAGCTCGCACCCGACGTGGTCGACGCGCACATCGCGCTCTACGTGAACGAGTTCACGCGCGAGCTCGGCGACGCGGGGCACGCCGCGATCGAGGTCCTGCTGTCGCGTGCCGTGGCCGAAGGCCTCGTGCCGGCGAGCTAGCGGACCTCAGGCCTCGAGCTCGCGGGCGACGGCGTGCAGCACCTGAGCGATCTGCTTGGCCGCGGGCTTCGACGGGTACTTGCCGCGGCGCAGGTCGCTCTGCACCTTCGACTCGAGCAGCTTGATCATGTCCTCGACCATGCCGTGCAGCTCGTCCGCGGGACGCCGCTCGGTTGCGGCGGCGGCGGCCAGTGTCGGCGCCGCCTCGAGGATCCGCACGGACAGTGCCTGCTCCCCCCGCTTGCCCTCGGCCACGCCGAACTCGACGCGCTGGCCGGGCACGAGCTCGGTCACGCCCCCGGGCAGCGCGGACGTGTGCACGAACACGTCGCCGCCGTCGTCGCGCGAGAGAAAGCCGAAGCCCTTCTCGACGTCGAACCACTTGACCTTGCCGGTGGGCACGGGAACCTCACTGATCGGGAACGGGAGGCACAAGGTTAACCGGTTCGTGGCCTGCGCCACGAACCGGTTACGCGGCGATCAGGCCGGCTTGATGTTCTGGTTGCCCCGGAACACGTTCGTCGGGTCCCACTCGCCCTTGATGGCTGCCAGTCGCTTGTACTTCTCCTCGCCGTACGCCGCGCGGATGCGTTCCTCCCCCTCGTTGCCGATGAAGTTGAGGTACACACCGCCGTTCGTGTACTTGGCGATGTCGCGACGGAAAGACTTGGCCCACTCGATGTTGCGCTCGCTGTCCGCGGCGTCCTCCCACATCGCGAACGGGTGGGTGATCCAGGTCGCGTCGCGCTTCGTCATCGGCGTCGCGTCCTCGGCGACACGGGCGATCGCCCCGCCCCACGGGATGAGGATCTGCTGCGTGATCGGTGACTGCCGCTCGGAGCCGTACTTGATGAAGACGTCGAGCGCGTCGTCCGGGAAGTCGTCGTGGTAGTCCGCGGACCAGTAGTTATGGAACCCGGGCGGATCGTCGATCATGCTGTTGAAGTCGGCGTACGGCATCGGGCCGATCAGGTCGACCTCGGGCGAGAGGTCGCGGAACGGCTGCACAGCGGCCGCGCCGTCGTCGACGTCGCCGGTCCAGAGCGCGGCGATCCCGACGCAGGTAGTCCCCTGCAGGTGCTCGGGGACGAACGGCTCGGGCGGGCCGGTCAGGAACACGAGGCCGGAGCCGAGCTCGTCGGGCGCGCCGTACGCCACGTCGCGGTAGAGGCGGGCCACCTCGGGAGCGGCGTCACCGGGCCAGAGCATCAGGCCGGCGGTGACCAGCGGGCCGAGCGGGTGGAGCCTGAAGACGAACGAGGTCGCCACACCGAAGTTGCCGCCGCCGCCGTGCAGGGCCCAGAACAGGTCGGGGTTCTCGTCCTCGCTCGCAGTCACCTGCCGGCCGTCGGCGGTGACCAGGTCGACCGAGAGCAGGTTGTCGCAGGCGAGGCCGAACGCCCGCTCCGCCCAGCCGGACCCGCCGCCGAGTGTGAGCCCGGCCACGCCGGTGGTCGACACCCGTCCACCGGTGGTGCCCAGACCGTGCTGCTGGGTCGCGCGGTCGAACACGCCCCACGTGGCGCCGGCGCCGATCCGGACCTGGCGGGCGTCGGGATCCACCTGCACGTCCGTCATAGGGCGGACGTCGATGACGAGACCGCCCTCGTTCGTGGACATGCCGGCGACGGAGTGACCGCCCGCGCGGACGGCGACGTCGTAGCCCTCGGCCTTCGCGAGAGCCAGGGCGTCGACCACGTCGGCAGGCGAGGCGCACTGTGCGATGACCGCCGGTCGCTTGTCGATCATGGCGTTGAACAGCGTGCGCGCGTCGTCGTAGCGGGCGTCGTCCGGCTTGATCAGGTCCATGGCATCCCCTCGAGGTGGGCCCCCACTGGCAGAACAGTCCTCCTTGATCACCGGGGGTTACAAGTCGTGAGGCGGGTAGGCCTTCGGAGTAGCCCCCGAGGAGGAGATCGATCGTGAGCGAGAGCGACTTCCGTTCGAAGGCCCTGAACGAGGCCGAGGCGGCCGACGAGGACGACGTGCGAACCGGCGAGCGGCAGCGGCCGGCATCGCCCGAGGTGGCCGAGCACTACGAGGAGATGACCGAGCGCGGCGCGCACCAGCAGGGCGAGGGCAAGCTCCCCTAGGCGCTGCGCTATCCGGCGACGACGTCGCCGCCGAGGTCGCTGACGACGACGCCGCGCGCCTCCAGCCACGCGCGCCCGGAGGCGAGCTGCTCGTCGGTGCCGCGCACCTCGACGATCACCCAGCCGATCGTGTCCTCGACGTTCGCCCGGCGCACGTTGGTGACCAGCCCATGACTGGTCGCGAGCTCCCACAGGATGGGCTCCGCGACGAGGTCCTCGGAGTAGGCCAGGTGCCAGCGCGCGGTGGTCACTGCGACAGCGCCTCGTTCATCGAGCCGGAACGGAACGCCTCGATCACGACGTCACCGAGCCCTTCGCCGGCCAGCACGGCCGGCAGGTCCGTCCCCCGTAGCGACGGCACCAGCGCGGCGTCCACCTCGACGCGCGCGCTGGTGCCGAGGTCGCGCACGCGCAGGTCCACGGTGACCAGCCCGCGGCGCGCGAGCCAGTCGCGGGTCACCAGCTCGGCCCGGTCGACGCGGGCCAGCCTGCGCGGCGTGACCTCGACGCCGTACGCGATTCGGCTGGCCAGGCAGGCGGCGGCCGGCTTGTCCCAGGTCGGCAGCCCCCACGCATGCGAGAGCGCACGAACGTCGTCCTTCGTGAGACCGGCGGCGGCGAGCGGCGCATGGGCACCACGCTCCGCCGCGGCACGGATGCCCGGACGGAACCGGTCACGCACGTCGTCGGCGTTCGTCCCGGTGAGGACCGTCGCGTCGCCGGCGAGCGGTGCCAGCACGTCGAGGAGCTCGGCCTTGCAGAAGTAGCAGCGGTCCGCGCCGTTGGCGACGTAGCCGGGTCTGTCGCCCTCGTGCGTCTCGGGGAAGAGGTGCGCGACACCCAGGTCGCGCGCGAAGGCGCTGGCTGGCTCGAGCTCCTGCTGAGCGAGGCTCGGCGACACCGCGGTCGCCGCGACCACGCGGTCGGCGCCGAGCGCGCGGACCGACGCGGCGAGGACGAGCGCGGAGTCGGCGCCGCCGGAGAACGCGACGAGGACGGAGCCGAACTGCCGGATCTCCTCGAGCAGCCGGCTAGCTGAGGCCACGGCTGTCCTGCTTGAGCGCGGTGTCGACGGTCAGGGCCGAGGCCACGACCATGCTGCGCAGCGGCTCCTCGAGCGGGCGGTGGATCTGCACGACGTAGTTGTCCGCCGTCGTGAACATGGTCTTGACCATGCCCTCCCACGTCTTCGTGATCCGCGCGATCTCCTGGTCGTTCGCATCGACGACACTGAAGTTCCACGCGCGCCAGTTCTCCGCCTTGATTGCGCCGAGCTGCTGGCCACCGCTCTCGAAACCGAACCGGATCTTGCCGAAGACGTTCTGCTGGACGATCCGACCGATCTCCTGCCCGGACGGCGCGGAGACCACGACCTTGGACTTGAAGATCTTGCCGGGCCGCGTGAGGTTGAGGACGACGGCGCCGTGCTGGTCGCGGACCTGCAGCCGGTGCGTCAGGAACTGGTCGACGTCGGTGAGCAGCCGCAGCGCCTTGCGCAGAAAGCCCTGACCGATCTGCACGACGGAGCCGAGCTGGCGGCCCTGGCTGTCGTAGACGGCGTACTCGTTGGTGAGCTCGATGATCTTGACCTTCTGGTTCACGACGAGGATCGGCTCGGTGAACAGCGTGCCGCCGCCACCGCCGGCGAGCGGCGCGAGGCCGGCCTTCTCCTGCACCTGACGGACCACCTTGTCCGGCGTCGTCACGTGGACGGCGGGCGGTGCGCCGGGGGCGAGCGGGCTGGTGCTCTGCTGGCCGCTGCGCGAGACGTGGTCAGTCCACGCGGCGCCGTCCCAGTAGCGCTGCTCGAACTGACCAGATGGGTCGGCGTACCAGCCGGCAGGGGTCGTCATGCACCCCAGCCTACGGGGAGCGGATCAGCTCTCGTAGTACATGTCGAAGACGCGCTGGTCGGCCGGGAACGTCGTCGTCTTGGTCTCGAACTGGAACACCCACCCACCTGCCGGCAGGGCGTTGTGCAGGTAGGTCCAGGTGACGCAGTCGCCTTGCGGCAGCGTGAGGGTGTGAGCCGCGGGCCCGTACGTCACGTGGTCCGAGAAGCGCCAGTACTGCTCGCCGTAGGTAAGCCGGCCCTCGGCGTCCTGTCTGCCGTGGTAGATCGCGAAGTCGGCCTCCTCCTGCGTGGGGAAGTCGAGGAGGCCGGGTGAGGTGCTGTCGACCACGCGGCAGATCCGCAAGGACAGCTCCTCCGGATCGGTCGGCGACGGGCTGGCCTGCGGAGCGAAGCCGCCCCACTCGACGCAGTAGCCGTTGCGCACGACGCCGGGCACCGGGTCGGTCGGGTCGACCACCCGGCTCTGGCACGTCACGGCGGCGCCCTGGTTGACGCTCGGCCCGAGCTCGCCGGCGTACGGCCGAACGCCCTCGTCCGGCTCGGCCGGCTCGGACGGGTCCGGCGTGGTCTCGGGGCTCTCCGTGCTTCTCGGGCTCGCGTCGGGGTTGGGCAGGAGCGCGGGCATGCTGCCGGTGGGCAGCGGTGTCGGGAGCAGCTCGGGGAACAGACCGTCCGGTGTGGCCGGCGCCGTCGGCGACGGCGGGTCCGCGAGGTCGACCTGCTGGGCGCCGAGCGAGCCGCCGGCGGTGCTGACCGCGATCGCGATGGCGACGACGGCCGCCAGTCCGGGTCCCACAGCGGCCGTCCGAAGCCTGCGCAGCCGCGCGCGTCGCAGGATCGTGTCGACGTCGCCCGGGCGGGGCGGCAGCACGGTGTCGTCTTTCACGACGGGTCTCCTAGGGTCGGGGCGAGCAGCGCGCGCGCCTCGGTGAGGCGGCGGCGCACCGTGCCCTCGGGCTCACCGAGCTGGCGAGCGACCTCCGCGACCGGCAGGTCGGCGAAGTAGTGCAGGACGACGACGTCGCGCCACTTCCGCGGCAGTCGGTCGACCGCGTCCCGGACCGCGAGGTCCGGTGCGGTGTGATGCTCCTCGCGGGGGAACGCCTTGCGGACCGCCTCGGTCTCGCTGCGCCGACGCCGCCAGGTACGGCGGGCCAGGTTGGTCGCCACGAGGTAGACGTAGGCCCGCGGCTCGGCGACGCTGCGCCACCGGCCGAAGAGCCGCACGAACGCTTCCTGTGTCAGGTCGCGGGCCAGCTGCTCGTCGCCGGCGAGACGCAGGCAGTAGCCCGCCAGGGCGGCGTACTCCCGCTCGCAGAACTCCCGCTGCGCGTCGACGTACGCGACGTCACTCACTGCAGCTGCCTCCGCGGACACTGACGCTCCCTTCGCGCTCAGTGCCTCAGAGTCACGACGCCAGACTTTCGCTCAGGGTCGGGTAGACGGGCATGGTCGCACCGTCCCAGTGCGGGACGTCCTGCTTCTCCCGGATGCTGTGGACGAAGGCGTGCTGCACGGCCTCGGCGAACGCCGGATGCACGCGGGGCAGGATCAGCCGCCCCTGCCGGATGCGCGGCACCTGCTGGCGGTGCAGGGCCAGGACCAGCCCGACGGCGAACATGCCGAGCAGCCCCGCGGAGGCGGCGAGGAGCACCCGGTTGCCCTCGCGGCCGGACAGGAAGAACGCCGCGACCGACAGACCGAGCGAGGAGACGGTCACGGCGTTGGCGATCACCCACCGCCACCTCGTCGGCCGCGCGATGGGGAGGTGGAAGCCCGCCCGGGTTGCCCAGCGGTCGGCCAGCAGCAGGTACGGGAAGACCGCGGGGATCAGCAGCAGCAGGGTCCAGCGCGGCCGGTCACCGGCGACGCGGTAGCGCTTGCGCCCGGTCGCCCAGCGGCCGCTGAACGCGCAGATCGGCGGGAACCTGTCGAGCCGCGCCCACTCCACCGGAACGGACAAGACCACGCGCTGGGCCATGGTCGGCAGGATAGTTCCGCGAGCGATCCAACGGCGGGACCTCAGCCGACCGGACTGATGGACTGCTGGCCGTTGGTGGACACGCGCTCGGTCCACCGCTGCCCGTCCCAATAGCGCAGCTCGTACTGCCCGGACGGATCGGCCATCCAGCCTGCTCGTTGCGTTCGAGGCGCTGCGACGGGCGACGGTCCTGGCGACATCACCGGGCTGCTCGCCAGCGCCGACGACACGGCTGCCGCATACGCGGCGTGCACGCGACGGATCACGATCCGCCCGTCACGTTTCAGGAGGATCCCCGGCGTCATCCGTAGCTCTGCGATCCCCGCGATCGCGCCGGCAAGCATGACTCCGACGCTGGTCCACACCAGCCCGGGAATCCAGGCCCCCGCGCTGTACGCGAAGAAGATGAGGCCAGCCGGAAACAGGCCCCATGCCACCCACATCGCGACCTTGCGACGACGCGCGGCACGTCGGGACACGGGAACGGTGACGTCGACCTGCTGGTAGGGCACGTACGGGTGGCCGGCCAACAGTCCCAGAAGCGCGAGGATCGCTTTCCACCACGGCAGCTCCCGCAGGCCCATGGTTCTGCGCCCCCGGAGCAGCAGTGACGTCTCAGCCGAACCGCCGGTGATCGCGCACACGCGGCACGCTGGCGGTCCGGCCAGGTGAACCAGCTCGATTGGCAGGGTCACTCGGGTGCGCACTGCTTCGGAGCGCCTATCCGACCGGACTGATGGACTGCTGGCCGTCGGTGGACACGTGCTCCGTCCACTGCTGCCCGTCCCAGTAGCGCAGCTGGAACCGCCCCGACGGGTCTGCGACCCAGCCCGCCGGCGGGCTCACGGTCGCCGGAGCGTAGCCACCGACGGTCGGCGCACCGCCCTGCTGCCACTGACTGACTGCTGACTCGACGGCGGAGACGAACGTCGGATGCACGTGCTTCATCACGAGCACGCCGTTCTTCGGTCGCGCAGACGCCTCCGTGGTGGCGAAGAGGATCAGCAACCAGATGAGCGCGACGATGCAGGCCAGGGCGACGACGGCCGCAACGTTCTCGTTAGGGATCGCGACTACGACGAACATGCCCAGGAACGCGCCGAGTGCGCCGAGGCCGTAGGCCGTACGGCGGGGGCTCCCCGTGTTGCTCAGCGGCAGATGGATGCGGAACTTCGTCCTCGCCATCGAGCGAGCGATCAGGAGATACGGCAGCAGCCCGAGCAGGATGAAGAACGAGGCGGAGGACGGGACGTCGCCGTACACCTCCATGTTGCGGTGCTTCGTCGCCGGCTTCCCCGAGCGCGCGCAGACCATCGGGAAGCGATCCCACCGGGCCCACTCGACGGGCACCTGCACAGTCGCCATGGCGGGGAGCGTACGCAGAAGGGCGGGCCGCCGAGGCGACCCGCCCTTCTGTTGCGCTCTGCGGACTAGAAGTCCATGTCTCCCATGCCGCCGCCGCCGGGCATGGCCGGTGCGGCCTTCTCCGGCTTGTCGGCGATGACCGCCTCGGTGGTGAGGAAGAGCGCCGCGATGGACGCGGCGTTCTGCAGCGCCGAGCGCGTGACCTTGGCCGGGTCGATGATGCCGGCCTTGATCATGTCGACGTACTCACCGGTCGCGGCGTTGAGGCCGAAGCCCGCCTCGAGGTTGCGCACCTTCTCGACCACGACGCCGCCTTCGAGGCCGGCGTTGACCGCGATCTGCTTGAGCGGGGACTCGAGCGCGAGCCGGACGATGTTCGCCCCGGTCGCCTCGTCGCCGGTCAGGTCGAGCTTGTCGAACGCCGTGGTGCCGGCCTGGATCAGCGCAACACCACCGCCCGCGACGATGCCCTCCTCGACGGCCGCCTTCGCGTTGCTGACGGCGTCCTCGATGCGGTGCTTCTTCTCCTTGAGCTCGACCTCGGTGGCCGCGCCGACCTTGATGACGGCCACGCCGCCGGCCAGCTTGGCGAGGCGCTCCTGGAGCTTCTCGCGGTCGTAGTCGGAGTCGCTCTTCTCGATCTCGGCCTTGATCTGGTTGACCCGGCCGGCGATCTGGTCGGGGTCACCTGCGCCCTCGACGATCGTCGTCTCGTCCTTGGTGATGACGACCTTGCGGGCCTTGCCGAGCAGGTCGAGCGTCGCGCCCTCGAGCTTGAGGCCGACCTCCTCGCTGATGACCTGGCCACCGGCGAGGATCGCGATGTCCTGGAGCATGGCCTTGCGGCGGTCGCCGAAGCCCGGCGCCTTGACGGCGGCGGAACGGAACGTGCCGCGGATCTTGTTCACGACCAGCGTCGCGAGAGCCTCGCCCTCGACGTCCTCGGCGAGGATGACGAGCGGCTTGCCGCTCTGCATGACCTTCTCGAGCACGGGGAGCAGGTCCTTGACCGCGGTGATCTTGGAGTTGGCGATGAGGATGTACGGCTCGTCGAGAACCGCCTCCATGCGCTCCGTGTCGGTGACGAAGTACGGCGAGATGTAGCCCTTGTCGAAGCGCATGCCCTCGACCAGCTCGAGCTCGAGGCCGAAGGTGTTGCTCTCCTCGACGGTGATGACGCCTTCCTTGCCGACCTTGTCCATCGCCTCGGCGATCATCTCGCCGATGGCCGGGTCGCCCGCCGAGATGCTGGCGGTGGAGGCGATCTGCTCCTTGGTCTCGACGTCCTTCGCGGCGTTGCCGAGCTTCTCGACGACGCTCGCGACCGCGGCCTCGATGCCCTTCTTCAGGGACATCGGGTTGGCGCCGGCGGCCACGTTGCGCAGGCCCTCCTTGACCAGGGCCTGCGCCAGGATCGTCGCGGTCGTCGTGCCGTCACCGGCGACGTCGTTGGTCTTCTTGGCGACTTCCTTGACCAGCTCGGCGCCGATCTTCTCGTACGGGTCCTCGAGCTCGATCTCCTTGGCGATCGACACACCATCGTTGGTGATGGTGGGCGCGCCCCACTTCTTCTCGAGTACGACGTTGCGGCCCTTCGGCCCCAGCGTCACCTTGACGGCGTCGGCGAGCTGGTTCATGCCCCGCTCGAGTCCGCGCCGTGCCTCCTCGTCGAAGGCGATGATCTTTGACATGTGTGTGGTCCTCCCGGACGCCTTCGTTGGGTGCTGACCGGACCTCGCCCGCGACGGAACGGCTCGGTAGAGCCTCGGGGCCCGATCTGGCACTCAACAGGTGCGAGTGCTAGTTCAGGTTTAGCACTCTGGCAAGGAGAGTGCAAGGCGAGGGTGATCAAGATCAACAGCAAGAGGGCGGCTACGAGAAGCAGTGGCCGGGCCGATCTTGAAGAGTTATTCGGGCTCAGCCCGAACAACTCTTCACTCCGAAGACTTATGTGCCCTCAGCGCGCATGACTCTTCAAGATCGCGCAAGCGGGGGCTGGGGTTTGCCCTTAGCTGCGCCTTTGCCTTTGACCTTGCCCTAGCCCCCCGCGACGGCCGGGATGATCGAGACGGTGGCGCCCTCGGGGAGGGGGGTGGCCAGGCCGTCCAGGAAGCGGACGTCCTCGTCGCCGACGTAGACGTTCACGAAGCGCCGCAGCGCCCCCGCCTCGTCGAGCACGCGTGCGCTCACGCCGGGGTGCTTTGCCTCCAGGGCGTCGATGGCGTCGGCGAGCGTGGCCGCCTCCACCGCCACCTCCGCGGCGCCGTCGGTCAGCTGTCGCATCGGGGTCGGGATCCTGATGGTGGCGCTCACGGCGTCTCCTCGGCGAGGCCGGTCGCCCGGAAGTCGGTCAGCGAGGCGCTGATGGTGTGCGTCGGGCCGGCCGCGCCGGAGACCGCGTCGAGGGTCTTCAGGCCGTCGCCGGTGTTGTAGATCACCGTCGGAGCATCCCGGTCGAGGCGCCCGGCGTCGAGCAGCTTGCGCAGAACGCCCACGGTCACGCCGCCGGCGGTCTCCGCGAAGATCCCCTCGGTCTCGGCGAGCAGCCGGATCCCCGCACGGACCTCGTCGTCGGTCACGTCGTCGATCGCTCCCCCGGTACGCCGGGCGACGTCCAGCGCGTACGGCCCGTCGGCCGGGT
Source organism: uncultured Frankiaceae bacterium (assembly GCA_964651395.1). Lineage (GTDB taxonomy): Bacteria > Actinomycetota > Actinomycetes > BP-191 > BP-191 > CAZYXZ01. The sequence continues at coordinate 9,744 of CAZYXZ010000019.1, read as the reverse complement.
TGCCGATGGCCAGGCTCTTGGCGATGGTGTCCGGCTTCACCGGGCGGACGACGTCCCAGCCGTTCTGGAACGCCGTCGACACGGGCGAGCACCCGGCCGCCTGCGCGCCGTAGACCGTGACGGGTGTGTCGTCGACGAGGCCGAGAGCGGCCAGCTCGCGGAAGCCCTTGTCCACCTTCGTCAGCAACGAGCCGGACGCGATGGGCACGACCACCTGCGCCGGCAGCCGCCAGCCGAGCTGCTCCGCGGTCTCGTAGGCGATCGTCTTGGAGCCCTCGGCGTAGTACGGGCGGAGGTTCACGTTCACGAAGCCCCACGGCAGGTCGGCGGCCACCTCGGCGCAGAGCCGGTTCACGTCGTCGTAGCTCCCGGTCACCGCGACGAGACTCTGGCCGTAGATGGCGGTGGCCACGATCTTCGCCGGCTCGAGGTCGGCGGGGATGAAGACGACCGAGCGGAGGTTGGCGCGGGCCGAGTGGGCAGCGACCGAGTTGGCCAGGTTGCCGGTCGAGGCGCAGGCGACGGTCGTGAAGCCGAACTCCACGGCCTTGGACAGCGCGACGGAGACGACGCGGTCCTTGAACGAGTGCGTCGGGTTGCCGCTGTCGTCCTTCACCCAGAGCTCGGCCAGGCCAAGCGCCTGGCCGAGGTTCTTGGCGCGGACCAGGCGCGTCATCCCGGCGCCGAGGTCGACCCGCTGCGCGGGGTCGGCGCCGGACGGCAGCAGGTCGGCGTAGCGCCAGATGGTCGGCGGGCCGGCCTCGATGGACGCGCGCGTGACCGTCCCGGCCCACGCGTCGCGGTCGTAGGCGACCTCGAGCGGGCCGAAGCAGAGCTCGCAGACGTGGACGGGGTCGGCCGGGTAGTCGCGGCCGCACTCACGGCAGCGCAGGCCGATGACGGCGGAGTGCGTGGTGGCGGTGGACACGGAGCGAATGACCTCTCTCATCTTCCCCGGATCGTTTCGTCCGGGCCGGAGTTGGCACCTGTCGCTAGAGCGGTGGTTGCCGGGGCTTCATCGGGCCGTTCCCTCTGCCCCTCTGGATGAGCGGTGTTCAGTTGTCTGTCAGAGTGTGCGGGTGGGCGAAGGTGTGGTCAAACCCGATGTTCGCGCGTGGTTGGAGCGCCACACCCACCACTTCTCGGACTTCTCGCCGGAGACGCTGGCCGAGGCGAAGGGCGACCAGACGGTCAGCGTCGTCCTCCCCGCGCTGAACGAGGAGCGCACTGTCGGCGAGATCGTCCGCTGCTTCCGTGAGGCACTCGTCGAGAAGGTGCCGCTCGTCGACGAGCTGGTCGTCATCGATCCCGGCTCCCGTGACGGCACCGCGCGCGCTGCCACGGACGAGGGCGCCATCGTCGTCCGTGAAGAGGACGTGCTGCCGGCGTACGGGCGCGTGCGCGGCAAGGGCGAGGCGATGTGGAAGTCGCTCTACGCCACGCGCGGCGACCTGGTCTGCTGGGTGGACGCCGACATCGAGAACCCCGACGCCTCGTTCGTCTACGGGATGCTCGGCCCGCTGCTCACCGACCCGGCCGTGCACTACGTGAAGGGCTTCTACGAGCGGCCGCTGTCGGAGCGCGACCGGCTGCGGCCCACCGGCGGGGGGCGCGTCACCGAGCTGGTCGCCCGTCCCTGGATCAACATGTTCTGGCCGCAGCTCGCCGGGGTGATCCAGCCGCTCGCCGGCGAGCAGGCCGGGCGGCGGTCGTCGCTGGAGCAGGTGCCCTTCGCGTCCAACTACGGGGTCGAGATCGGGCTGCTCATCGACCTGCACGACCTGGTCGGCCTGGACGCGATCGCGCAGGTGGACCTCGACCGGCGCATACACCGCAACCAGACCGTGCCCGAGCTCGGCCGCATGGCCTTCGTGATCCAGCAGGCGATCATGCACCGGCTGCAGGCCGAGGGGCGGATGACACTGCGCGACGAGCCCGAGACGATGCTGCGCCAGTTCAAGAACCGCGGGGCCGAGTACCGCATCGACGACTACGAGCTGGCCTGCGTCGACCGGCCGCCCATGCTGTCGCTGCCCGAGTACCTGTCCCGGTGACCGCCATCGAAGTCGTCTACTCCGACCTGGACGGCACGATGGTCGGCCCGGGCGGCTGCTTCTTCCGCGACGTCGCGAAGTCGGTGACCACCGAGCCGGCCGAGGCGCTGGCCGACCTGCTGCGCACGGGCATCTCCCTCGTGCTGGTCAGCGGACGGTCGCGCGCGCAGCTCATGGAGGCGTCGCACATCTTCGGTGCCGAGGGGTTCATCGGGGAGATGGGTGGGTGCGTCGCCTGGGACCACGGCCGCGAGGTGGACCTGCTGCGCGGCGCGATGCCGCACGAGCTCGAGGGCACGCCGGTCGAGGTCATGACCGCGGCCGGGTTGCCGGAGCGGCTCTTCGCGCGGTGGCCGGGCCGGCTGGAGTTCCACGCGCCGTGGCACCAGGGGCACGACGCCGACCTCATGCTGCGCGGCAACGTGCCGCTCGACGAGCTGCACGGCGTACTGGCCGAGGAGGGCTACGACTGGCTGCGCTGCTACGACAACGGCGTCCTGCTGGGCCGGACGGTGCCGGCAGACGCGGCACTGCCCTGTCACGTGTACCACCTGATGCCCGGCGGGCTGGGCAAGGGGCGCGCTGTGCAGATCGACCTCGCGCGCCGCGGTCTCACGCCGGACCACGCCATCGCGATCGGCGACTCGGTCAGCGACCTGACGATGGCCGAGCACGTGGGCCACATGTTCCTGACGGCGAACGGCGCGGCTGTCGTACCGGCCGCCGCGGCACTGGCCGCGGCGATGCACAACGTGACGGTCACCAGAGAGCCCGTCGGGCTCGGGTGGGTGCAGGCGATCAGGCACGCACTCGGTGGGTAGGGTCGCAACATGGGATCCGCGAAGGTCGTCGTAGCGTCGAACCGCGGTCCCGTCTCCTTCACCCTGGCTGACGACGGCACGTTGACCTTGAAGCGCGGCGCCGGCGGCCTGGTGTCCGGCCTCCAGTCGGTACTCGGCACCAGCGATGCGACGTGGGTGTGCGCGGCGCTCTCCGAGGGCGACCGGCAGGCGGCCTCGAGCGCGCCCGACGGTCGGCTGGACGAGGAAGGGCACGACACCGGCGGCGCGCAGGTGCGGATGCTCGACCTCGACCCGATCGTGTTCCACCGCGCGTACAACGGCATCGCCAACGGCACGCTGTGGTTCCTCTCGCACCACCTCTACAACACGGCTGCCGCGCCGAACTTCGACTTCTACTGGCGGCGGGAGTGGTCGGCGTACGTCGCCATCAACGAGGCGTTCGCCGAGGCGCTGGCCGACGAGGCGGCGGACGGCGCCCGGGTGGTCGTGCAGGACTACCACCTCAACCTGGTGCCGGCGATGCTGCGGAAGCGGCGTCCGGACCTGCGCATCGGCCACTTCACGCACACGCCCTGGGCTGCCGCGTCGTACTTCTCCCTGCTGCCCGACGACATCGCCCGCGAGCTGCTGCTCGGCCTGCTCGGCGCGGACCACCTCGGCTTCCAGACCCGCCGCTGGGCGGCGGCGTTCCTCAAGTGCTGCCGCCGCGTCCTGCACCCGGCCGAGGTGGACATGGACGCGCTGTCCGTGGAGGTCGCCGGGCACCGCACGCAGCTCGGCGTGCATCCGATCGGCGTGGACGGCGACGAGCTGCACGACCGGGCGGCGCAGCGCGACGTCCTGACCCGCGCCGCGGCACTGAGGCAGTGGGCCCGTGACCGCCAGGTCGTCCTGCGGATCGACCGGACCGAACTGTCCAAGAACATCGTGCGCGGTCTCGCGGCGTACCGGGAGCTGCTGCGGACGCAGCCGGAGTGGCACGAGAAGGTCGTGCACCTGGCGTTCGCCTATCCGAGCCGGCACGACCTGCCCGAGTACCGCGAGTACACCGCCGCCGTGCAGCGCACCGTGGTCGAGATCAACGACGAGTTCTCGACGCCCGGCTGGCAGCCGGTGCGACTCGAGGTCTCCGACGACTACCCGCGGTCCCTGGCCGCGCTGTCCCTGGCCGACGTCCTCGTGGTGAACCCCGTGCGCGACGGCATGAACCTGGTCGCGAAGGAGGGCCCGGTCCTGTCGGCGGACGGCTGCGTCCTCGTGCTCTCCCGTGAGGCCGGCGCCGCGGAGGAGCTGGCCCCCGACGCGCTGCTGGTCAACCCCTTCGACATCACCCAGACGGCGCGCGCCATGCACGAGGCGCTGTCGATGGACAAGGCCGAGCGAGCCGAGCGCACCGTGCGCCTCGCCGCTGCAGCAACCGCTCATCCCCCACTGGCGTGGTTCGACGACCAGCTCGCCGCGCTCACCACCTGACCAGCCCTCACTAGACTCGCCGCGTTATGGGGGCGCCGTTCAATCTGAAGGTGGTGCTCCACTCCTCGCAGCTCGACGCGCGGCGGGGCGTGGTGCGGCTGCACCCTGACCTGCTGCCGATGATCGGGATCCGGGTCTGGGACACCATCGCGGTGCAGGGGACCCGGCTGACCGGCGCGCTCGTCGCCCTGGCGCCGGATGGGGCCAGCCGCGACGAGATCCTCCTGGACGACCTCATGTGCGCGAACGCGGGCGTCGTGCCGGGACAGATGGTCGGCGTCGGTCACGCCTTCGTGGCTCCGGCGAACGAGGTGCGCATCTCCGGCGGTCCACCGAACCGCTCGGGGATCGACCCGGACGCCCTGCGCTTCGCCCTGCTCGGCAAGGTGATGGCCGAGGGCGACCACGTGAGCCTGCTGCCGCAGGACTTCACGCGGACCGACGGGCACGTCGGCGACGCGCAGCTCGCGCAGCTGCTGCAGACGCTGTCCTCGGTGCTGGGCGACGACTGGAAGCGGACGCTGTTCCAGGTCAGCTCCGTCCACCCCCTCGGCCTGGTCCGCGTGTCCATGGGTACGGCGGTCAGCTGGGACGACGGGCGGACCACGACGACCAGCTCGACGTTCGCCGCACCCGGGCGGGCGACGCCGCCCACGCTGGAGGAGCTGCCCGGAATGGAGGCGCCGGCGGCCGCGCTGCGCGAGCGGCTGGACGTCGGGTTCAACCGGGTCGACCTGCTCGCGCAGCTCGGTACCCGCCCGCAGATGGGCGTCCTCGTCACCGGTCCCCCCGGCTCGGGCAAGGTCGCGATGGTCGAGGCCGTCGCCGCCGCGGTCGGCGCCTCCGTCGTCCGTGTGTGGGGACCGGCGATCGCACGCGTCGAGCCGGACGAGGGACGCAAGCAGCTGCTCTCGGCCGTGGCCTCGGTCGAGTCGAAGCCCCCCGGCCTGCTGCTCATCGAGGACGTCGATGCGATCGCCCCGCGCACGGACCAGGGCCCGCTGGTCAGCGTGGTGCTGGAGACGGTGGAGCGGCTCGTCACGGACGGCCGCGTGGCCGTCGTCTGCACGACCGCGCACCCGGAGACCACCTGCCCGGACCTGCGTGCACCCGGCCGGCTCGAGCAGGAGATCCAGATCCCTACGCCGCAGCGCGAGACCCGGCTGCAGATCCTCTCCGTGCAGACGCGGTCCGTGCCCCTCGAGGACGACGTCCGGCTCGACGACGTCGCCGCGGCCACGCCCGGCTACGTCGCCGCCGACCTCATGGCACTCTGCCGCGAGGCCGCGCTGCGTGCCGCGCACCGGCTGGCCACGGCTGCCGGCGGTACGCCGACCGGCCCGGTGACGGTGTCCAACGCCGACTTCAAGGCCGCGCTCGAGGTGGTCCGGCCCAGCGTCATGGACCAGAACACCGTCGACGTGGGGACCACGACCCTCGACGACGTGGGCGACATGGAGCAGGTCAAGAAGGTGCTGACCGAGACCGTGGTCTGGCCGCTCACCTACCCGGACACGTTCTCGCGGCTCGGCGTCGAGCCGGCGCGCGGCGTCCTGCTCTACGGCCCGCCCGGCTGCGGCAAGACCTTCCTGCTCCGCGCGATCGCCGCGACGGCGCAGGTGAACTTCTTCTCGATCAAGGGCTCCGAGCTGCTGTCGAAGTGGGTCGGCGAGTCCGAGGCGTCGGTGCGCGACCTGTTCCGCCGGGCGCGTGCCGCGGCTCCCGTCCTGATCTTCTTCGACGAGATCGACGCGCTCGCCCCCGTCCGCGGCCAGAGCACCGACGGCGGTGTGACCGACCGCGTCGTCGCCGCCCTGCTCACCGAGCTGGACGGCGTCGAGGCGCTGCAGAACGTCTTCGTGGTCGGCGCGACCAACCGGCCCGACCTCGTCGATCCCGCACTCCTGCGACCCGGCCGGCTCGACCGCATGGTCTACGTGCCACCCCCGGACGTCGCCGCCCGCAGCGCGATCCTCAGCGCCGCGGCGCGCGCGATGCCGCTGTCGCCGGACGTCGACCTGGTCGCCATCGCGACCGAGTGCGAGGGCTACTCCGGTGCGGACCTGGCCGGCCTGCTGCGCGAGGCGGCGATGACCGCCATGCGCGAGAACATCCAGTCGCCCCAGGTGACCGCCGACCACGTCCATGCCGCGATGAAGAACGTGCGGCCCTCCCTGCGACCCGAGCAGGTCGCCGCTCTCGAGGGCTTCGCCGCCGCCCGCGCTACGTAGCCCGCAGCACGGCGCGCAGGCAGACCTTGGTGTCCGTGTAGGCCCGGACGGTGCCGTCGTCGTCGACCTCGACGTCGTACGCCGACCGCGCGGCTGCCGGCGCCTCGCGGAACCGCCGGCGCACCTCCTCCGCGGCGTCGCCGACGCAGCCGGACCGCGCGAGCCACTGCTCGATCGGGTGCCGCTTGCGGGTCAGCGTCACCTCGACGACGTCGAAACGCGCGCCGCGCAGCACCGCCCGCCACCGGTTCGGCGACCAGGACCGGCCGTGCGACGGGTCGCGCAGCCGCTCCACGTCGTCCAACCACGCGGCCAGCTCGTCGTCCTCCGGGACGGTCGTGTCGACCAGCAGGAACAGACCGCCGTCCACGAGGACGCGAGCGGCCTCGTCGACGAAGCCGGCCATCGAGCCGAAGTGGTGCGCGGCGATCCGGCAGCCGACGACGCCGACCGACCGGCCGGCCACCGGCAGCCGCTCCGCCGCGCCGACCACCCACGTGACGCCGGCCGCATCGACGACCTCGCGGGCGGCCTGCACAGACTGGAGGGTGAGGTCGGTGGCCAGCACGCGGTGCTTGGCCTCGGCCAGCGCGCGGGTCGAGAACCCACCGCCGCAGGCGACGTCCAGCGCGTGGGTGGGTGCGACACTCGCCGCCCGGCCCGTGAACCACGCGAGGTCGTCGCCGGAGGCGTGGCTCTCGCTCGTGGCGTAGTTCGTCGCCACGACGGCGTACTGCTCCCGGTTGCGGCGATGTATCGCGTCGAGGTCGTCAACCACTGAGCTGCCTCAGCAGGTCGACCACGCCCGCCGGACCGTCGACGACGACGTCCGCCCGCTCCCGCAGCTCGGCCGGGCCCTCGGCACTGTCCGCGAAGACCCGCACCCCGGACAGGCCGGACGGCGCGAGCTGGTCCAGCGCGTCGTACGCCGCCCGGTCACCCAGGTCGTCGCCGGCGTAGAGGACCGTCGCCGGGTCGCACTCCTGGACGAGGCGGCGCAGCGTCACCCCCTTGTCGCTGTCGGCAGGCCGCAGCTCGAGGACGAGCCGTCCCGGCTCCAGGACCAGCCCGTTGGCCGCGGCGATGGTGGCCAGCTCCGGCTGCAGCTGGTTGAGCAGGCCGACCGGGTTCGGCGTCGTCCGCGTGTGCACCGCGACCGAGTGACCCTTGTCCTCGATGCGGGCGTCGGTGCCCTCGACGAGCTTGGCGACGAGCTCGCGTACGACGCCCAGCTCGTGATGCACCGGCGGCGAGACCAGGCCGGTGTCCGCGGTCCAGCGCTCCAGCCCGTAGTGCCCCAGCACGATGAGGCCGGGAACCTCCGCCCCGAGCAGCGTGAGCAGCTGCATCGCCGGCCGTCCGGTGACCACGGCCACTCCCGCGAAACGGGCCGTGCAGGCCGTGAGCGCGGCCACCGCCCCTTCGGCGGGGAAGGCCAGCTGCGGGTCGGCGACGATAGGAGCGAGCGTGCCGTCGTAGTCGAGCGCCAGCAGTGCGGGATCGGCGAGCTTCACCGCAGCACGCTCTGGTAGACCTCCAGGTACCCGTCGGCCATGACCCCCGGCGCGAAGTGCTGCTCGACGTGCTTGCGGCAGGTCTCCGGCGAGATCTCGCCGACTTTCTTCACCGCCTCCACCATGCCGTCGAGGTCGTCCACCAGGAAGCCGGTCACGCCGTCGACGATCACCTCGGCCGCGGCGCCACGGTTGAACGCGACGCACGGCGTACCGGCGGCCATCGACTCGATCATGACGAGGCCGAACGGCTCGTCCCACTGGATCGGGAACACCGTCGCCCGTGCGCGCTTCATGAGGTCGCGCTTCTCGTCCTCGCCGACCTCGCCGAGGAACCGCGCCTTCTCGCCGTGCAGACGCGGCGCGATGTCCTCCATGAAGTACTCGCGGCCCTCACCCGGGTCGATCTTGCCGGCCAGCACCACGGGCAGGTCCAGCCGCTCGCCGACGGCGAGGGCGAGGTGGTTGCCCTTCGTCGGGTGCACGCGCGACACGCAGAGCAGGAAGTCGTCCTTCTCCGTCTGCCACTGGTAGTTCGCGACGTCGATCGCGTTCGGTACGACGGCGGCGACCGGCAGCTGCGGCCAGGTCGAACGCTGGTGCTCCGAGATGCACGTGTGCGTGACGTGGTCCATGAACGCCGTGTAGAAGCGGCGGTTGTCGTCGTCGAAGGCACCGTGGTGCGTGTGCACCACCGGCATCGGCAGGGTCGGCGCGAACGCCGCGGCCAGCCAGGCCGTGTGGTCGTGGACGACGTCCGGCGGCATCCCCGCGTCGATCTGCGCCTGGATCACCTGCCACGCGAAGCCGACGTGGTGCGCGTCGAGCGAGGTCTCGTGCATCCGCGCGGTCGGCGCGTCCTTCATGACGTAGTGGAGGGTCGCCGCGCTGCGCGAGTCGCCGGTCGCGAAGAGGCTCACGTCGTGGCCGCGCGCCACGAGCTCCTCGGTGAGCAGGTGCACGACCCACTCGATCCCGCCGTAGCCGCCGGGCGGGATGGGGATCCACGGCGGGGCGAGCATCGCGATACGCACGGGCCCGACACTACCCGCGGGCTACGCCGGGTAGTCGCCCGTCACCACCACGGTCATCCCCCGGCCCTCGAGGCTGGCCGGCCGCGGTGCCTTCCGGCGTACGGCGGGGAACTCGGCCATCAGCAGGTCGGCCGCCGCCTCCTGCCCGGGCGGGTAGTACACGGTCGTCGACGGCGGGTGCGTCGCGGTGTTGGTCGTGCCGCTGATCGGCCAGCCCTTGGACCGGAACTGCGCGGCCGCGCGCTTGGCCAGACCCTGCCGGTTCGTGGAGTTGAGGACGGTGAGCGACGGCTTCGCCGGCGCCTTCGTCGGGCTGGCCACCGTCGCCGCCGGAGACGGGCTGACCGACGCCGGCGACGGACGCGCGCTCGTGGGCGAGGCCACCGGACGGGTCGCCGAGGGGGAGCTGACAGCGGGCCCGGGTCCCTGGCCGGTGGTGACGGCATCCGGCTCCTCGCCGCCGAGGATGTTCAGCACGACGATGGCGAGGGAGATGCCGGCGACGACCAGCGCGCCGGAGAGGACGTCACGAACCAGCTCGGCCCGCCATCGGGACGGCTCCGTCGAGCGATGCGACCCTCGCGTCCGCTCCGGAGGTGAGTAGCCGTTGTTCGCCGTCATTCGGGGCCCCCGCG
>CAZYXZ010000018.1:45708-45958 GCA_964651395.1 uncultured Frankiaceae bacterium | reverse complement strand
CGTCGAGGACGAGCGCCGGTTCCTCACTCATCGCGTCCCCGCATCGCCACCGCGCAGCTCGAGGACGCAGTCGGGTACGGCCTCCAGCAGCGCGTCGATGTCCGCGCTCGTGGTGTCGCGACCCACTGAGACCCTGATGTTGCCGTGCGTCAGCACGCCCATGGCGACGAGGACATGGCTCGGCTCCAGGGTGCTGGCGGTGCACGACGACCCGCTGGAGACGGCGATCCCGCGACGGTCGAGCGCGGTC
>CAZYXZ010000018.1:30876-45698 GCA_964651395.1 uncultured Frankiaceae bacterium | reverse complement strand
GCCACCTCGACGTCGTCGACCAGCGCCGGCAGCTCGGCGCGGACCCGGTCGACCCAGGCGCGATGCCGCGGCTCCTCCTCGGCGGTCTCCGCGGCGCGGGCGACCAGGGCCGCGGCGGCGGCGACGACCGCGGGGACGTTCTCGAATCCCGGCACGCGACCGGCCTGCCGCTCGTCGGCCGGCTGCGGGGCCTTCCACCGCGCGCCCTTGCGGACGACGAGCACGCCGACCCCCGCCGGCCCGCCCCACTTGTGCGCGGACGCGGACAGCAGCCCGGCACCGAGGGTGGCGACGTCGACCGGCACCCGGCCCACCGACTGGGCGGCGTCCACGTGCAGCGGTACGCCGTGCGCAGCGCACACGTCCGCCACCTCGTCCAGCGGCTGCGTGGTGCCCACTTCGTGGTTGCCGTGCTGCACCGACACCAGGCCGGTCTCGGGGGTCACTACCTCCGCCAGCTCTGCGAGGTCGAGCCGCCCGAGCCGGTCCACGCCGACGCGATGCACGGTGCCACCGGCCGCCTCGTGCCACTCACCGGCGCGGAGCACCGCGGAGTGCTCGACCGCCGTGGTGACCAGCTGCCGGCCCGCCCGGTGACGCGCGGCCAGGCCACCGAGCACCGCCGCGTGCACCGACGCGGTCCCCGAGGCCGGGAAGCTCACCTCGTCCGCACGCACTCCCAACACCCCAGCGACCTGCTCGCGCGCGCCCTCGAGGTGCAGCCGCGCTCGACGAGCATCGCCGTACAGACGGGCCGGGTCCGCCCAGCCCTCGTCGTACGCGGACAGCAGCGCCGCCCGCGCCGCCGGATGGAGAGGCGTCGTGGAGGCATGGTCGAGGTAGGCCATCAGGCGACGATCGTAGGGCGGGGAAACCCAACCGGTTCTGATACCCGGGCGAGACGCGGGTGACACAATCAGGGCATGACTGTTTCGGAGGTCCGGCAGAAGCCGGTCGCTGACCTCGACCGCGTCGTGATCCGATTCGCCGGCGACTCCGGCGACGGCATGCAGCTCACCGGTGACCGGTTCACGTCGGCCACGGCGAGCTTCGGCAACGACCTGGCCACGCTGCCCGACTACCCGGCGGAGATCCGGGCGCCGGCCGGCACCATCGCCGGCGTGTCCGGCTTCCAGATCCACTTCTCCGACCACGACATCATGACGCCGGGCGACGCCCCGGACGTGCTGGTCGCGATGAACCCGGCGGCGCTGAAGAGCAACCTCGCCGACCTGCCGCCCGGCGGCACGCTGATCGTCAACGAGGACGCCTTCACCGACCGCAACCTGGAGAAGGTCGGCTACACGAGCAACCCGCTGGACGACGGCAGCCTCGAGGCCTGGACGGTCTACCAGGTGAAGCTCACCTCGATGACCACCGGCGCCGTCTCCGGCCTGCCGATCTCCAAGAAGGAGGCGGAGCGGGCGAAGAACATGTTCGCGCTCGGGATGATGTCCTGGATGTACGGGCGTCCGATCGACGCCACGGAGGCGTGGCTGGGCGCGAAGTTCAAGAGCAAGCCCGACATCCTCGAGGCCAACGTCCGCGCGCTGAAGGCGGGCTGGAACTTCGGCGAGACCGCCGAGCTGTTCGCGTCCTCGTTCCACATCCGCCCGGCCAAGACGCCGCCCGGGACCTACCGCAACATCAGCGGCAACACCGCGCTGGCCTACGGCCTGATCGCGGCCAGCGAGCTGACCGGGTTGCCGCTCTACCTCGGCAGCTATCCGATCACCCCGGCGTCGGACATCCTGCACGAGCTCTCGCGCCACAAGAACTTCGGCGTCCGCACGTTCCAGGCCGAGGACGAGATCGCGGCAGCCGGCGCGGCGCTGGGCGCGGCCTTCGGCGGCTCCCTCGGCGTCACCACGACCAGTGGGCCGGGCGTCGCACTCAAGGGCGAGACGATCAGCCTGGCCGTGTCCGTCGAGCTGCCGCTGATCATCGTCAACATCCAGCGCGGCGGGCCGTCGACCGGGCTGCCGACCAAGACCGAGCAGTCCGACCTGCTGCAGGCGCTCTACGGTCGCCACGGCGAGTCGCCGGTGCCGATCGTCGCACCGTGGTCGCCGTCGCACTGCTTCGCCGCCGCCATCGAGGCCGCCCGGATCGCGACGAAGTACCGGACGCCGGTGTTCCTGCTGTCGGACGGCTATCTGGCCAACGGCTCCGAGCCGTGGCGGCTGCCGGAGGTCGCCGACCTGCCGGACCTGCGCGTCGAGTTCGCCACCACCCCCAACCACGGCGACGAGTACTGGCCGTTCCTGCGCGACCCGGAGACGCTCGCACGTCCCTGGGCTGTGCCGGGCACGCCGGGACTCATGCACCGCATCGGCGGCATCGAGAAGGCCGACGGCTCGGGCAACATCTCCTACGACCCGGCCAACCACCAGCTGATGACCGAGCTGCGGGCGGCGAAGGTCGCCGGGATAAGCGCCGACATCGAGCCGCTCGGAGTCGACGACCCGGACGGCGCGGAGCTGCTCGTGCTGGGCTGGGGCTCGTCGTGGGGTCCGATCCGGGCGGCCGTGCGGTCGGCGCGCAAGAACGGTCACAAGGTCGCGCAGGCGCACTTCATGCACCTCAACCCGTTCCCGGCCAACACGGCCGAGGTGGTCCGCCGGTTCCCGCGGATCCTCGTGCCGGAGATGAACATGGGCCAGCTCCTCAAGGTGCTCCGCTCGGAGTTCCTCGTCGACGCCAAGGGCCTCCACAAGGTGCAGGGTCAGCCGTTCACCGGCGCCGAGATCCTGCGAGTGATCGAGGAGATGGCGTGACTCAGCAGATGACCGGCGCCGAGGTCCCGGTGGCGCTGAGCAAGAAGGACTTCACCAGCGACCAGGAGGTCCGCTGGTGCCCGGGCTGCGGGGACTACGCGATCCTCGCCGCGGTGCAGAGCCTCATGCCGGAGTTCGGCGTGCAGCCCAAGGACGTCGTCTTCATCTCCGGGATCGGCTGCTCGAGCCGCTTCCCGTACTACATGGACACCTACGGCTTCCACACGATCCACGGCCGCGCGCCGGCGATCGCGACCGGCCTGGTCAGCAGCCGGCCCGACCTCGACGTCTGGGTCGTGACGGGCGACGGCGACGCGCTGTCGATCGGCGGCAACCACCTGATCCACGCGCTGCGACGCAACAACCAGCTGAAGATCCTGATGTTCAACAACCAGATCTACGGCCTCACGAAGGGCCAGTACTCGCCGACGTCCGAGGTCGGCAAGGTGACGAAGTCGACGCCGTTCGGCTCCGTGGACTACCCGTTCAACCCCGTGTCTGTGGCACTGGGCGCCGAGGCGACCTTCGTCGCGCGCTCGCTCGATGTGGACAAGCAGCACCTGACCGAGGTGCTGCGCCGCGCGTACGCGCACAAGGGATCGGCGTTCGTCGAGATCTACCAGAACTGCAACATCTTCAACGACGACGCCTTCCTCTCCATCACGAGCAAGGACACGAAGGCCGACTTCCAGATCCGGCTCGAGCACGGCAAGCCGATCCGCTTCGGCGCCGACGGCGAGAAGGGCGTGTGGATGGCCAAGTCCGGCCACGCCGAGGTCGTCGACGTCGCCGAGGTCGGCGAGGGCGCGCTGCTCGTCCACGACGAGTACGCCGAGGACCCGACACTGGCCTTCGCGCTCTCGCGGCTCGCACACGGCCCCACCCGGCCCACGCCGATCGGCATCTTCCGGGACGTGACGCGCCCCCGCTACGGCGAGGAGATGAACAACCAGCTCGCCGCCGCGCGGGAGGCCAAGGGCCCGGGCGACCTGCACGCGCTGCTGCACTCGGCCGACACGTGGGTCGTCAACGAGTAGCAGGCCGGAACCCTCACAAGGCCTCTGACCTGGGGTTTCATTGACCGCTCCACCGCTCGCTGGCAAGATTCCCGAGCGGCCGAGGGCCGTCTTGGGCGAGCTAAAGGAGTGCGCATGGCTTCGGGGACCCGACCCACAGGTGCAACCCTGAAGCCGATCGCGAAGGCCCACGGCGGTGGCCGCGAGTGCGACGTGTGCGGCGAGCGCCTCTCGACGTACAACCCGGGCCCCAACTGCTGGACGCACACCGTCGGCGTGCCCTGGCGCGGCCCCACCGCCAAGCCCAAGTAGGCGTGCCCGCCCTCGCGGCGGACGAGGTCGACGCCGCCACCGTCGTCGGCCGCGTCGCGCTGGTCGTCCTGCCACTGGTCCTGGCCTTCTTCCTCGTCCATGCCTCGCGGCGGGTCATCCCGCGGACCGTCGCGCGGGTGACCGACGCCAGCCGCGGCGGCGGAGAGCGCCTCGAGCAGCGGACGCACACACTCTCGGCGACGCTGACCGGACTGGTCGCGACCGTCGTCTGGCTGCTGGCGGGTCTGACGTCGCTGGCCCAGCTCGGGCTCAACCTCGCACCGCTGCTCGCCGGTGCCGGCGTGGTCGGTCTCGCGGTCGGCTTCGGCGCCCAACAGCTGGTGCGCGATGTCATCGGCGGTTTCTTCATCCTGGTCGAGGACCAGTACGGCGTCGGAGACAGCGTCACCATCGCGGGGGTCACCGGCACGATCGAGTCGATGTCGCTGCGACTGACCCGGATCCGCGGGAACGACGGCGTTCTGCACCACGTCCGCAACGGCGACCTGGGCGTCGTCTCCAACGCGTCGCGCGGCTGGGCGATGGCCACCGTCACGGTGCCGGTCGCATCGGGCACCGACCCGGCCGTGGCCACCGAGCGTCTGCGCGACGCCATGGCGAGAGTCGTGAGCACGGGCGGGCTCGACCAGCTGCTGCTCGCCGACCCGCAGGTGCTCGGTCTCACCGAGGCGAGCAAGGACGGCGGCATCATCGAGATCACCGCGCGGACCACGCCCGAGAGCCGCAGCCGGGTGCAGCGTGAGCTGCTGGCAGCGGCGCTGGATGCGCTCTCCGCAAGACCGGCAAGAAAAGGCGCGGCTACGAAGAGGGTGGCTGGCCGCCGCTGAGATATTGCGATCTTGAAGACTTATGCGCGCTCAGCGCAGATAACCCTTCAAGATCGCGCAGCTAGGACTTGGGTTTGCCCTTGGCTGCGCTCTTTGCGCTTGCCTTTGCCTTTGGCTTGGCCGGCTTGCGCTCGGAGAGGGCTTTGCCGGTGGCGGCCTGCAGGACGGTGCCGATGCCGAGGTGCGTCGCCAGCGTCTGGTCGTCGAGCTCCGCGACCGGCGCGCTGTGCACGACGGTGCCGGTCTGCATGAGGTGCGCGGTGTCGACGAGGGAGAGCCCGAACGCGACGTTCTGCTCGACCAGCACCATCGTCACGCCCGACTCGGCGACCGTGGAGAGCACGGCGAAGAGCTCCAGCTGGGCGACCGGGGACAGGCCGGCCGACGGTTCGTCCACCAGCACGAGCGACGGCTCGTTGACGAGCGCCCGTCCCACGGAGAGGGAGGCCTGCTGCCCGCCGCTCATCGTTCCCGCGACCTGCTTGCGCCGCTCGCGCAGCACCGGGAAGCGGTCGTACACGCTGTCCAGCGACGGCGCGTAGCGGCTCTTGTCCTTGCGGCGCAGGGTGTACGCGCCGAGGCGCAGGTTCTCCTCGACGGTCAGCGCCGCGAAGACCTGCCGGCCCTGTGGCACGTGGCTCATGCCGAGTGCGACGCGCTCCTCCGGCGAGGCGGCGGTGATGTCGGCGCCGTTCAGCAGCACCTGGCCGGAACGTGCGGGTACGACGCCGCCGACCACCTTCAGCGTGACGCTCTTGCCGGCGCCGTTGAGCCCGAAGATGCCGGCGATGCTGCCCTCGGGCACGCTCAGGTTCACCCCGTGCAGGACGGTCGTCGCGCCGAATCCGGCGGTGACGTCCACCAGTTCGAGCAGGGCCGTCATCGGCGCGCCCCCTGCGGCGCGGTGCCGAGGTAGGCCGTGACGACCTCCGGACGCCCGACCACCTCCACCGCCTCGCCGTCGGCGATCACCGTGCCGGCGTTCATGACGTAGAGCTCGTCGGCGACGCCCAGGACGAGCGGGACGTTGTGCTCGATGAGCAGCACCGTCTGCCCCAGTCGGTCCCGGACATCGAGGAGAGTCACCGCGAGGTCCTCGGCGGCGGCCGGGCTCATGCCCGCGCTCGGCTCGTCGAGCATGACCAGCTCCGGACTGGTCACCAGGCAGCAGCCGATCTCGACGATGCGTTGCTGGCCGTGCGAGAGCCGCCCCACCTCGCTGTCGGCGTAGTGCTGGAAGCCCAGGCCGTCGAGCGTCCGGCGCGCGCGTTCGCGGATCTCCTTCTCGTAGCGCCGGCTCGTCCCGACCATCGTCAGGGCGGAGGCGACGCTGTACGGCGCCGCCAGGTGCTGCGCCATCAGCAGGTTCTCGAAGACGGTCTGGCTCTTGGCCAGCCCGATCAGCTGGAACGTGCGGCCGATGCCGCAGGCCGCGCGCGCGTGCGCCGGCAGTGCGCTGATGTCGCGTCCGAGGAACTCGATCCGACCCGTGTCCGCCGGCTGCGCTCCGGTGACGACGTTGAACAGCGTCGTCTTGCCGGCGCCGTTGGGTCCCATCAGCGCGACGATCGTGCCGCGGTCGACCCGGATCGAGGCGTCGTCGACGGCGACGAGTCCGCCGAAGTGGACCGACACGCCGTGCACCGACAGCACCGGCGTGCCGGCGGCCGCCAGCGGCGGCTTGGGCAGGCCGCTCGGCTTGCCGAGGGCCGGTAGGTGCGGGCGCGTCGGTGGCAGAGGAGGTTCGCCGCCCTGCTTGCGCGCGCGCTCGACCTTCGCCTCACGCATCGCGCCGGCCAGCCCACCCGGGTGCCGCGCGATGGTGAACATCAGCAGCGCCGCGTTGATGACCAGGTCGTAGCCGCGGATGTCCTCGCCGAACAGCCAGACCATGAAGTCGGGCAGCAGCGCGGTGAAGAACGCGGCGACCACGACTCCGCCGCGGCTGCCCAGCCCGCCGATCACCACGATCACGACGAGCAGCAAGGAGCTCGAGTAGCTGAAGCTGTCGCTGTTGACCGTGCCGAACGCCGTCCCGTAGACGGCCCCGCCCAGCCCGGCGACCGCACCGGACAGTGTGAAGGCGAGCAGCTTGTAGCGCGCCACGTCGACGCCGAACGACGCCGCCACCTGCTCGTCGGCGCGCACGGCCTGGAACGCGCGGCCGAGCCGCGAGCGGGTCAGGTTCACGTCCATGGCCCACACCAGCACGAGGACGACGAGGGCGATGGAGAGGAAGTTCGCGCTGTAGGACAGCGCCTTGGTCCCGATGTACGGCGGAGGGATGACCTTGCCGGCGGATCCGCCCCCGACGGCCTCGGCGCGGAACACCGACTGCCAGCAGACGTACGCCACGCCGATCGTCACGACGGCCAGGTACAGCCCGCGCAGGCGCAGTGCGGGCAGGCCGACGAGGAAGGCAACCGCGCCGCCCACCACGGCGGCGGCGGCGAGACCGAAAACCCAGGGGAGTCGCAGGTCATTGACGCCCGTGACGTAGCCGGTGGTGAAGGCCCCCACGCCGACGAACGCGAACTGGCCCAGCGAGATCTGCCCGGCGTAGCCCATGAGCATGTTCAGCGACAGGCCCGCGAGGGCGTACGACGCCCCGGCGCAGAGCAGCAGCGCGTTCTTCTCGGGGAGCAGAGCGGTCCGGCCGACCAGCGGCGGGAGGACCGCGACGAGCACGAGCGCGACGAGCAGCCACGGGACCGTGAAGGACTTCTCGCGGGTCGTGCCGGCGGTGACGGCCTCGACGGTCATGTGCCGGCCGGGGCCGGAGCCAGGCGACCGGACGCCTCGAGCCGTCGCTTCAGGTCGGGCAGCAGCTGGCGTCCGAGCAGCACGACCAGGAGGACGACGAGGACCACCACGTAGCGCAGGCCGGGCAGGCCGTAGGCCCAGTCGGGGAGGACGCCGCCGCCGGCCGGCAGCTGGCCCAGGTAGCGCTGCGCGGCCGACTCGGCCACTCCGATGACGACGCCGCCGACGACGGCACCGGGCAGGCTGGTCAGCCCGCCGACCACCGCGGCGGCGAGGCCGACGACGTAGAGCTCGCTCGCGTACCCGGGCACGAACACGCCCACCGTCGGCTCGACCAGGATCGCGGCGATCGCCGACAGCGCGGCGCCGGCACCCCAGACCGTCAGCGACACGCGGTGCAGCGGCACGCCGACCATGCGTGCGGCGGTCGGGTCGGCGGCGGCGGCCAGGATGCCGAGACCGAAGTCCGTGCGCCGCAGGGCCGCCTGCAGGCCGAAGCCGAGGAGCACGGCGAGGGTCAAGGCGATGATCTGCGTGGGACTCACGATCACGCCGGCGATCTCGACGCCGCCCTTGAACGGCCCGGCTAGCTGCTTGGGGCTCTGGCCGACCAGCTGGATCTCGACCGACAGCAGCAGCAGCACGAGGCCGACTGTCGCCACCGCGACGGCGACCGGGTCGGCGCCGATCATGCGGCGGACGACGCCGAACTCGAAGAGCGCCCCCATCGCCGTCGCCGCCAGCAACGCCGCGGCGGCGCCCAGCCACCAGGGCCAGTTGTTGTCGGTGACGAGGTACGCCGCGACGAACAGTGCCGCGGTGCCGATCTCACCCTGCGCGAACGACAGCACCCCGGTGCCGCGGAAGACCATGACCACGCCCAGCGCGAACAGTGCGTAGATGCCGCCGGAGATCAGACCGAGGACGAGTACCTGACCCACGCGAGTCCCTAGGGCCCGACGCAGGGCGTGGTGACGCGGAAGTTGACCTTGTTCCCGGGCGCGTTGTACGCCTCGATCCAGTTCACCTGCACCGCGCCGTGGTGGCCGTCGCCGCGGGTGAAGTCGATGTCGCACGCGCTCGAGGTCGGGCGCGCCCGGTAGTTCGTCATCACGTCGACGAACCCGTTGCGCGTGCACGTCTGCCCGCACAGGCGGAGCTGCTGCGCCAGGGCTTTCTGGCCGACCCAGTTCAGGAACAGCAGGTCTCCACCCAGGCCCGTGAGGTCGGTGTTCGGGCGCCACTTGCGGTACTGCGCCTCGAACTCGCGGATGTCGTCGGCGTAGCGCGCGAACGGACCGGTGTAGTCGCCGTAGCTGTAGGGGGTGAACATCACGGACCCGACGAGCGGGGGGTTGAGCGCGTCCGCGCCGAGGGTCTGGCTGATGATGTTGAGGCCGAAGACCATCCAGATCGGGTTGTAGAGCTGCGCCTTGCCCGCCTTGATGATCTGGATCGCGTTGAGCGCGTTCTCCCATCCGAACACGACGTCGGCCCGGGCGTTCTTCATCGCCAGGATCGCGTCGGTGTAGTTGGCCTGCTTGTCGACGACCTTCACCGTGGCGACGATGTTGAGCCCGGCTGCCTTGGCCATCGCCTTGAACCGGTCCGTGCCGGGGCTCCAGTTGGGGCTGTCCCGCTCGATGATGCCGATACGCAGGGTCCGGTACTTCGCGATGGCCAGCTGCGCGAAGCCCTCGCCCATCCGTTCGACCGTCGGCAACGCGGAGAAGGAGTACTTCAGACCCTCGCTGCCCTTCACCGTGGCCGTGTGGTGCAGGTAGAGGATGTGCTCCTGCTCGACGTAGTTGCGCACGGCGGGGATCTGGTCGAAGCCGATGCCCCCAAGGATCATGAACGGGTTCTTCGCCTTGCACGCCACCGCGGCGGTCTTGGCGTCCGCGGCGGTGTAGTTGTCGTTCTCGTAGGTCGCCACGACCTTGCGCCCGTAGATGCCGCCTCGCGCGTTGAGCTCGGTCCAGAACACGTTGAAGTCGTCGGCGGTCGTGTTGAACGCCGCCCCGTAGGTGAGCGCGGCGTGCGCGCACAACGTGATCTGTGCGTCCGTGATGCCGATGCGGTCTTCCTTCACCGTGAACAGGGTGCTCGGCTTGGGGCCGCCGGTGCCGCCGGTTCGCGAGGGGAGGGGACCTCCGGGGTTGCCGGGGTTGGCGCCGCCCCCGGTCGGGCCGGGCGCGCCGGGGCCGGTCGTCACCCCGCCGGGGCCTGTGACGGAGGGCGCGCCGGTGGGGGTGTCCACACCGGGCACCTGCTCGCCGGGCAGCGGTGCCTGGCTCTCCGGCACCTGCTGGAGGCTCTGCGGAGCCGGCGCGGCGCTGCACGCACACAGCATCGCCAGGGCAGCCAGGGCCAGACGCCGCGCCACATTCACCCCCAGAGTCACTGACTAGTACCGGAGAGCCGACCCAATTCCTGCCTACAACGCCAAGTCGGCGATAAGGCTACGGCGCACGTCGGCCGGGATGGGAGCGGCCTCCGCGTAGTTCGCGTGGTCGACGACGAGTACGGCCGGCACTTCCGGGTCGCGGAAGGCGTCGCGCTGCGCGTCCGTCAGGGGAAAGCGTAGGTAGTGCACCGTGGACGTGTAGTCCTCTCGGGAGCGACCTTCCTCACCCACCGCGGCAACGGTCTCGTGACCCACGGTGAGCCGTAACGCCTGCTCGATGCCGACCAGACGCGGGAGCTCTTCCTTGAGCGTGGCCATGTCCGGAATCTCGAGGAACAGGGTCGCCGACAGCGCATGGGAGTCCGGCAGCAGCGGGTTGTACGTGTCGAGCTCCACCTGGATCGCGTCCGGCTCGGTGATGCGCTCCGCGAAGAGCATCTCCTGGACCTGGAAGCGGATCGTGTCCCGGTTCTCGAACACCAGGGTGACGATGTCGCCCAGGTGCATCCGGCGGACCTTCTTCAGCTCGATGGCCCGGGCCCGCACCTCGGCGCGCTGCTCCGCGTACGCGCCGAGGTCGAGCTCGAGGTCGTCCCGGGTGAGCACTACGCGGCGTGCGTCTCAGGCATCGGCCTTGACGGCGTCGAGGCCCTTGGCGAAGCGGCCGGCGTGGCTCTTCTCCGCGCGGGCGAGCGTCTCGAACCACTCGGCGATCTCGGCGAAGCCCTCGTCCCGCGCGGTCCGGGCGAAGCCGGGGTACATCTCGGTGAACTCGTAGGTCTCCCCGTCGATGGCCGACTGCAGGTTGTCGGTGGTCTTCCCGACCTTGCTGCCCGTCGCCGGGTCGCCGACCTCGGCCAGGAAGTCGAAGTGGCCGAACGCGTGGCCGGTCTCGCCCTCGGCGACGTCGCGGAACAGGCCGGCGACGTCGGGGTAGCCCTCGATGTCGGCCTTGCGGGCGAAGTAGAGGTAGCGGCGGTTGGCCTGGCTCTCGCCGGCGAACGCCTCCTTGAGGTTGTCGTGGGTCTTCGTGCCGTCCAGGGCGGGCATGGGTTCTCCTTCTTCGGTGCGGAGGGTCAGGATCTCACGGGGCGGTAGCATTCGCGCCCGCCCAACCTACCGAGACTAAGGACTGCGCCGGCATGGCCATCGTGCTCGTGTACAGCGAGGACCCGGTCGTACGCGACCAGGTCAAGCTGGCCATCGGGCGCTCGCCGGCACCCGGGGTCGACGACCTCAGCTACCTCATGTGCGACGAGGGCGAGGAGGTCATCCGGGCGGTGGACGAGGGTCTGCCCGACCTGGTCGTCCTGGACGGGGAAGCCTGGCCGACCGGCGGCCTCGGCCTGAGCCGGGAGATCAAGAACTCCGTGGACTCCCCGCCGCCGGTGATCGTGCTCATCGGGCGGCCCGACGACCGCTTCCTCGGCACCTGGTCGCAGGCCGACGTCGTACTCGCGCATCCGATCGACGCGGCGGCGCTCACCGCCGCCGCCGTCCGATTGCTCGTGGAGCGTGTGAAGATTGGCACGGCGCCGGGCGGCGCCGACGACAGGGGGCGTGCGTGAACGTCGAAGCCTGGTGCGGCAAGTGCGGCGAGGGCTACCGCCTGGCCCAGATCATCGAGGAGGGCACCGGGGGTCGTTGCCCGCGGTGCGGCATCGTCTACAACCACGAGTACAACGCGCTGGTGACGAGCACGGCGAGCCAGGCCATCGCGGCCGCCGCCGCGCTCGAGGACGCCGCGCAGAAGCTCGCCGACATCGCCCCGCTGCTGCACATCGACCGCGAGGCGCTCTACAAGGCCCTCGACACCTACCTCGACCGCTGAGTCGCCTGAGCCCATGAGCACCTGGCCCGGCGTGCTCAGCGCGCTGCTGGCCGGCACCGACCTCGCTCGCGCCGACGCGGCGTGGGTCATGGCACAGGTCATGGACGGCGAGGCGACGCCCGCGCAGATCGCCGGGTTCGCCATGGCGCTACGCGCCAAGGGCGAGTCCTCCGACGAGGTCAGCGGCCTGGTCGCCACCATGCTCGAGCGGGCCCGGCCGGTGAGCGTGCCGTGGCCGGTGGTCGACACCTGCGGCACCGGCGGTGACCGGGCGCACACGGTGAACATCTCGACCATGGCCGCCCTCGTCGTGGCGGGGGCCGGTCACCGCGTGGTGAAGCACGGCAACCGCGCGGCGTCCTCGGCCTGCGGCTCGGCCGACCTGCTCGAGGCGCTGGGCGTCGTCGTCGACCTGGAGCCGGACGCGGTCGGGGAGTGCGCCGACCGGGCGGGCATCGCGTTCTGCTTCGCCCCGGTGTTCCACCCCGCCTTCCGGCACACGGCGGTGCCGCGCCGGGAGCTCGGCGTGCCGACCGTCTTCAACTTCCTCGGTCCGCTCACCAACCCGGCCCGGCCGGTGGCGCAGGCGGTCGGCGTGGCCGACGCGCGGATGGCCGGGGTCATGGCGGGCGTCCTGGCCGAGCGCGGCACGTCGGCGCTCGTGTTCCGCGGCGAGGACGGGCTGGACGAGCTGACCACCGGTGCGCCGTCGCGCGTGTGGTGGGTGCACGGCGGCGCTGTCAGCGAGTCGACGTTCGAGCCCGAGGACCTCGGGGTCACCCGCGCGGACGCCGCCGCGTTGCGGGGCGGCGACGCGACGCAGAACGCCGAAGCCGCCCGCGCGGTGCTGGCCGGCGGCAGCGGGCCGGTGCGCGACGCCGTGCTGCTCAACGCGGCGGCCGCCATCGTCGCGGCGACGGCGACCGACGGTCCGCTGGTCGAGCAGATGCGGTCGGCGTACGGGCAAGCGGGCGCGGCGGTGGACGACGGCCGGGCCGCCGACGTCCTCGAGCGCTGGGTCAGCGTGAGCCAGGACCTGAAGGCCGGCTAGCCGGAGCAGAACGGCCCGGCCGGCCGCTGGTGCAGGGTGTCGGTGCCACGCGCCGGCCCTGCCTGGGGGAGGTTCGGCTGGATGTAGAGGTCCTTGCCGATCACGCGCAGCGTCAGCCGGTCCATGCCGCGGACTGCCGGCCCGAACTGGTACTCACCCACCCGATTGAACCGCGCCCCGTGGGACAGGCACTCGAAGAACTCGCTGCTCGCGCAGAACGTCACTTTCGAGCCCAGGTGCGGGCAGCGCTGAGCCAGCCCGAGGAGCTCGGGACCGGTGCCGTCGTCCTTCGGCAGGGCGACGAGGTAGGCCTTCGCACGTTCGACATAGAGCACGCCGCCACGAGCGACGACCTCTCGGAGCCGCTGCTTCAAGGGGCCGATCGCGATGAGTCCGTCCGGCCGCTCGCCGTCTGCAGCGGTCACCAGCGACGTGCCGAACCCGACGAGCGCGGTGGAACCGACCAGACCCAACGCCAGCGTCTCGCGGCGGGTCCACTTCGCGATGTCGGTCATCGCGGACCTTTCCGAGCTAGTCGGCGTTCTCGAACCCCAGCGCGAACGCGGCCTCGAGGTCGTGCTTCGAGTACGTCCGGAACGCGATCAGGGTCTGCGTGCTCAGTATGCCTTTCACCTTGTTGACCCGGCCGGCGATCACGTCGGCGAGATCCTCGTGCTGCCGGACGCGCACCATCGCGACCAGGTCGACGTCGCCGGCGACGGAGTAGACCTCGGTCACGCCGTCGAGCGCCGAGACCGCTTCGGCGACGTCGGCGATCTCGTCCACCTGCGCGTTGATGAGAACGACAGCAGTGATCACGCCGCGATGCTACGCCGTACTAGCGGGCGGGCTGGTGCTGGGGGCGCAGTCCGCGGCGGTCGGCGAACGGCGCGACCCGCGCGACCCCGGCGGTCGCGTCGTCGATCCAGCGCAGGTGCCGCGCCGCGCCGGTGGCGGGCGAGGACCACTCGCCGTCCAGGGACACCAGCCGTACGCCGGGACGGTCGAGCCAGCGCAGGATCGCGGCCATCTCCTCGCCGGACGCCCGGGGCGTCGGACCCAGGCCGGGCTCGACGACCTCCGCGGTGGCGAGGAGCGCGTCGATGTGGGGGCTCGGGTGCTCGCCGGGTGGCGACGCGCCGGCGCCGGCCAACCGGCCGTGGCGGACCACGGCGATCTCCCAGCCGCCGCGCTCGCCGCGGCGGGCGGCCACGAGCTCCGGTACGGCGGCGAGCGCGGTGTAGCGCTGCGTGCGGGCCGCGGCGCGGACGAACGAGGCGAGCCGGTCGCGCTGCAGCGCGGCGTCCTCGAACCGGTGCGCGTCGGTGAGGCGGGCCATGCGCCGCTGCATCGCGTCGACCACGGCGGACGAGCTGCCGTCGACCGCGGCGGCGTAGGCCGTGGCGTGGAAGGAGTACGCCGCCTCGTCCTCCAGACGCGCGCACGGCGCACCACAGCGGCCCATCTCATGGAGGACACACGGCGCCTGCGTCGACGAGACGGTGATGCGCACCGTGCACTGCCGCAGCCGGAACGCCTCATGCGCCGCGGCCACCGCGAGCTCTGCCGTGCGCGGGGAGGAGAACGGCCCGAGGTAGGCGGCGCCGTCGGCGGTCACCGCCCGCACGATCGACAGGCGCGGGTAGCGCTCCTTGGTGAGCTTCACGAACACGGCGCGCTCCGGCAAGCGCGAGCGGCGGTTGTAGCGCGGCTTGTGCTCGGCGATCAGCCGCAGCTCGCGGACCTCGGCCTCCAGCGGCGTGGCGCACACGATGCCCTGCACGGTCGTGGCGATGCCGACCATCTCGCCCATCCGG
>CAZYXZ010000018.1:18660-30866 GCA_964651395.1 uncultured Frankiaceae bacterium | reverse complement strand
GCCGCCAGGCGCACCATCTCCGCCATCCGCGTGCGTGGCTCCGACGCGACGAAGTAGCCGCGCACGCGGCTGCGCAGGTCGCGCGACTTGCCGACGTAGAGGACGCGCCCGCGCTCGTCGCGGAACAGGTAGACGCCGGGAAGGTGCGGCAGCGGCTCGGCCAGGTAGCGCTTGCGGCGCTGCTCGGGGCTGACGAGGTGCGAGAACGTGCTGAGCTCCTCGAGGGAGTGCACGCCGAGGTTGCCCAGCCGCTCGATCAACCCGTGCAGCACGCCGACGGTCGCCTCGGCATCCGCGAGCGCTCGGTGGCACGGCGTGGTACCCGTGCGGAAGACCCGGGCCAGCGTCGCGAGCCGGCAGTCCGGCGCCTCGTCGCGGGTGAGGATGCGCCGGGCCAGCCGCGCGGTGTCGAGATGATCGAACGCCGGCCAGTCGAGCCCGAGCTGCGCGCAGCCTGCGCGGAGGAAGCCGAGGTCGAACGGCGCGTTGTGCGCGACGAGGACCGCGCCACGCGCGAACTCGAGGAACGACGGCAGGACGGCGGCCAGCGGCGGCGCGTCGGCCACCATCGAGTCGGTGATGCCGGTGAGCACCGCGATGAACGGCGGGATGCCGCCCCCGGGGTTCACCAGGGTCTGGAACACGCCCTCGACGACCCCGCCGCGGACGCGGACGGCGCCGAACTCCGTGATCGCCGACGCGGCGGGGGAGCCGCCCGTCGTCTCCAGGTCGACGACGACGAAGGTGACCTCGCGCAACGGCGTGCCGAGCTCGTCGAAGCTCCCCTGCACGGCGACCATGGACATGACCCGAGGCTAGGAGCGCCCTGCGACAAAGCGGTGGAGCCACCCCGGGGCGACGACCCGGCCTGTGGACTGTGGCCCTCTGGCGTTACCCTCGGCATCCGGCTGCGGTTGGGGAGGCGATGCGTCGCACTGCGGGAGGCCTGGTGGCTCTCGCCGGGATGCTCCTGCTCTCGCTCACGCTGCCGGCCGGCGGTGAGCCGGGTCCGGCCCCCGCGCCCCACGCCCCCCGCGCGCAGCCGACCCTGTCGGCCTCGTCGGAACCCACGTTCAGCCAGTCGCCGACGGTCGGCGCGACCATCATCGTGACCAGTACGCCGTCGCCCACTCGGAGCCGGACCCCGCGGCCGACGCGCACCGCCACCCGCACGCCGTCGCCGGACGCGACGACGACGTCACCCAGCGCCACGGCCGCCGCCTCGGCGACCGCGACGCTGACGTCGGCGCCGTCCGTGGTGGAGGAGATCCCGCCGTTCGTCGTGCTGCCCACACCCACCGACACGCCGCCGATCGGCCCGGGGCTCGTGGTCGAGTACGAGCGGTCGTTCCTGCCCGCGTCCGTGCCGCGCCCGGCAGACCTCTCCGACGACGTCGAGGACGTCCTGCGCAGCCTCCTGCTCGGCGCCCTGCTGCTGCTCGTCGTCTTTCCCGCCGAGCGGCTCAACCGCACCCTAGACACGCACGCCGAGCAGCTCGGCCTCTTGCTGCGCCGCCAGCGCAGCCGGCTCGGCCTCGACCCGATCGGCGGCGGCGGTCTCGCCGTCCTGCTGTCGTTGGCCGGCGCGGGCCTGGTCAACAGCTTCCTCGACCCCGAGCTCGGCATCGACCGCCCGTCGTTCGCCCTGGTCGTGGGAATGCTCGGCGCGGTCGCCGTGTGCGTGCTCGCGTCGACCTTCGGTGCAGCACGGCGACTGCGCATGCGCGGAGCGCGGTTCCGGGTCAACGCCTACCCCGGTGCGCTGGCGCTCGTGCTGCTCGCGGTCGTGGTCTCGCGCCTCGCCGACTACCGGCCGGGCTTCCTGGTCGCGCTCGTGGCCGGCGTCGTGCTGCGGTCACGGCTCGACCAGGCCGAGCGTGGACGTGCGGCGCTCGCTGCCCAGGCCGGCGTCCTGGTCGCGGCGGTCGTGGCCTGGTTGCTGTGGCTGCCGGTGCAGTCCGCTGCGCGGGACGGCGACGCGGGCATCGTGGTGCTGGTGCTCGACGCACTCCTCGCGACCACGTTCCTCGCGGGTGTCACGGCCGGGCTGCTCGGCCTCGTGCCGCTGCGCTACCTGCCGGGGCACGCGGTGCGACGCTGGAGCGCCACGGTATGGGCAGTCCTGACCGGCCTGGTCGCCGCCTTCTGGATCCACGCGTTCGTGGCCCCGGACCTCGGCTACGACGGCGCGCTGATCACGGTCGTCGCCCTGCTCGCACTCGTGGCGCTCGCGGCCTTCGTCCTCGAGTCGCTCACGCGCGGGGGCACCTCGCGTGGCCGGATGGCAGAGTTGGCGCCATGACCGACGAGACCCCGGCAGTGGACCCGACACTGAAAGAACTCGCGGCGGGGCTGGCAGAGCGCAGGGAGGACGCGCTCGGCATGGGCGGTCCCGACCTGGTCGACCGGCAGCACAGCCTGGGCAAGCTCACCGTCCGCGAACGCATTGCGCTGCTCTTCGACCCCGGCACGTTCGTCGAGACGGGCCTGTACGCCGGCGCGGTCGACAGCCCGCAGTCGATCGGCAAGCGCACACCCGCGGACGGGGTCGTCACCGGCACCGGCAAGGTGAACGGGCGCCTCGTGATGGTCATCGCCTACGACTTCACCGTGCTGGCCGGATCGATCGGCATGCACGGCGAGCGGAAGGCCGCGCGGGCCCGCGAGATGTCGCTGCGCCACGGCATGCCGCTGGTCTACCTGCTCGACTCCGCGGGCGCGCGGGTCACCGAGTCGGTGGGCGCGGCGTTCGCGGGCGCCGGTGACCTGTTCCGCGAGCTGTCCGTGATGAGCGGCTGCATCCCGCAGGTGGCCGCGATGATGGGGCCCTGCTCGGCCGGCACGGCGTACATCCCGGCGCTGTGCGACTTCGTGCCGATGGTGAAGGGGACGTCGTCGATGGCGCTCGCCGGCATCCACCTGGTCAAGGCGGCCACCGGCGAGGAGGTGACCGAGGAGGAGATGGGCGGGTCCGCCGTCCACAACAAGATCTCGGGTGTCGCCGATCGCGAGGTGGCCGACGACGCCGACTGCCTCGCGACGGTGCGTGACTACCTGTCGTACATGCCGAGCAAGTACGGCGAAGCCGTGCCCCTACAGGTGACTGACGATTCGGTCGACCGCCGCGCTGAGGAGCTCTACGACATCGTCCCGGCCAACGCGCGCAAGGCTTACGACATGCGCCGCGTCATCAAAGCGGTCGTCGACGACGGTGCGTTCTTCCCGATGAAGCCGGACTGGGCGAAGAGCCTGATCACCGGCTTCGCGCGGTTCGGCGGCCGGTCGGCCGGCATCGTCGCGAGCCAGCCGATGCACATGGCCGGGTCGCTCGACATGCACTCGGCGGACAAGGCGGCGCGGTTCATCAACCTCTGCGACAGCTTCGACATCCCGCTCGTGTTCCTCGTCGACGTGCCGGGCTTCGTCGTCGGCAAGAAGGTCGAGCACGACGGGATCATCCGGCACGGCGCGAAGATGCTGTGGAACGTGTCCGAGGCCACCGTCCCGAAGATCACCGTGGTCCTGCGCAAGGCCTACGGCGCCGGGTACTTCGTCATGGCCGGCCGCGCGTACGAGTCCGACTACCTGGTCGCGTGGCCAACCGCGGAGTTCTCGGTGATGGGGCCCGACGGCGCGGTGAACATCCTCGTCCGCAAGCAGCTGGCCGCGGCCGAGGAGGGCCCGGCCCGCGATGCGCTGCGCGCCGAGCTGGTGGCCGGCGTACGCAGCCAGATCGACCCGTTCCTGTCCGCGAAGATGGGCCTCGTCGACGACATCATCGACCCGGCCGACACGCGGGCCCACATCGTGCACGGCCTGGAGGTGGCGGCCGGCAAGCGCCTGCGCCGCCCCGTCCGCAAGCGCGGCGTGACACCTGTATGAGCGACGCGTCGGATGCAGCCGCGCTGGCGCGGAAGATCGCGACGGCGGAGATCGCGCCGCACGTGGGGGAGTGGGACGCGTCCGGCGTACCGGACTCCGCCGCGTCGGCGTTCTGTGACGCCGGCCTGCTCGACGCCGACCTGCCGGCCGCGGTGCGCGTCGAGGTGGCGCGCGAGCTCGGTCGCGCCGGGCTGACCGCGGCGCTGACGATCGTCGGCGAGGAGCGGCTCCTGCGGGCCGCGGCGCTGACCGGCGCCGGCGACGCGCTGCTCGACGCGGGCATGGAGTACGCGCGCGGCCGTTCCGTGTTCGGCAAGCCGCTCGCGGCGTTCCCCTTGCAGCGCTGGTTCTTCGCCGGCGCCGCCGCGCGGCTGGCGGCTGCGGAGGCGCTGGTCCGCCGGGTCGCCGCGGCAGCCGACGCCGGTACGCCGGACGCCACTGACGCGTCGGCCGCGCTGCCCGCGGCGTCGGCCGCGGCGTGGGAGGCGGCGGAGACCGCGCTGCAGGTGCACGGCGGCTACGGCTACACCGACGAGTACCCGGTCTCGCGCATGTGGCGCGAGGTCGCGGCCGCCCGGGCCGCGTCGTCCGGCCCGAAGGTGGCCTCGGGCAGCGGTTAGGGTGCCGGCATGGCCGTCACCGCCCCCGGCTCCACCGAACGCTGGCGCTGCACCGCGTGCGGGAACCTCACGCGCTTCGACGTGACCCGTACCGAGCGTGCCGTCGAGTTCGTGCACGTCGACCTGGCGGGCCTGCCCAGTGTCGAGGAGCGCGAAGTCCTCTCCGCCACGGTCGAGCACGTCACCTGCCGCTGGTGCAACGCCGTCGACCAGGTCGAGGTCGTCCCGCGCCCCGCGGCCGACGAGGCGCTGTGACGCCGGCGCTGCCGGACGCCGCCCGATCACGCGTCGTCGGCTTCGCCGCGGACGTGCTGCCCGCCGTACCGGCGCACGAGCTGCCCGGGTCCTTGCGTCAGTTCGCGTCCTTCGCGCCGGCCCGCCGGGCGAAGCTGGCCGCGACGGCCCTGCTCGCCGCCGTCGAGAACGAGGCGGGCTTCCGCACCCGCGTGTCGGAGGCGGCCTCGGCAGCCCTGACCGAGCTGGCGGCGGCGATCGACAGCGGTCAGGTCCCGGCCGACGCCGCGGCCGCCGACGTCGCGGCGCTGGCCTACCTCCGGCGCCCCGAGGGGTGGGAGTCGCTGGTGCTGGCCGCGGCCGAGCAGCTGGCCGAGGCGGCGACGCGGGCCGGCGCCACCGCGGAGGCCGGTTCGGCCGCACGGCTGGCGGTCGAGCTCGAGAACGCGAAGGCGGCCGGGCGCGCGGCCAGCGAGAAGCTGCGGGCCGAGCTGGAGACGGTGAAGCGCGAGGCGGCGTCGCTGCGCGGGCAGCTGAAGGCGGCGCAGGAGGCGGCGCGGCGTAGCGACCAGGAGTCCGCCACGCTGCGCGCCTCGCTCGCACAGGCCGAGGCGGCGGCCGCCGCTGCCGCGGACCGGGCCGACAAGGCCGACCGTCGCGACCGCGCGCGTCGCAGCGAGCTCGAGGCGGAGCTCGCGACCCTGAAGCGCGAGGCGCGGGCCGCCCGGACCTACGACGACGTACGGCTGCGCGTCCTGCTCGACAGCCTGGTCGGCGCTGCCGGAGGGCTGCGCCGGGAGCTCGACCTGCCGGCGACGACCGGGAGTCCCGCGGACCGAGTCCCGCCCGACGTCGCCGTCGCAGCCGCGCCCGGTACGACGGCCGGCCGCCGCGGCGCGGACGACGCGCAGTGGCTCGACGCGATGCTCGTCGTACCGGGGGCGCACCTGGTCGTCGACGGGTACAACGTGACGAAGACCGGCTACGGCGAGCTACCGCTCGAGGCGCAGCGCACGCGGCTGCTCTCCGGGCTGGCCGGCCTCGCGTCGCGCACCAGTGCGGAGGTCACCTGCGTCTTCGACGGCTCCGAGGTGTCTGCCGCGGTGACGCAGCCGACCGCCCGCGGCGTGCGCGTGCGGTTCAGCCGGCCCGGTCACACGGCCGACGAGGTGATCGCGGCCTTCGTCCGCGCGGAGCCGGCCGGGCGCCCGCTGGTCGTGGTCTCCGCCGACAAGGAGGTCGCGGACGCCGCCGCGCGCGCCGGCGCGGAAGCGGTGCCCTCCGTCGCCCTGCTGGCGCTGCTCGAGCGCGGCTAGGCCCGTTCTGTCACACCCCCTCCCTAACGTTCCCGACAACCGAACGAAGAGGGGCCGCGACCATGTACGGCGACCAGATCAGAAACGTCCCCGAGCAGCCCGCCGGCGGGCTGGTCATCGACTGCGACACCTGCACCGTGCGCGGGGATGCGTGCGGCGACTGCGTGGTGACCGTCATGCTCGACCTGCTGCCCGGCCCGATCGCCATCGACGACACGGAGGCCCGCGCTCTCGAGGTGCTGGGCAGCTCCGGTCTGGTGCCCCGCCTGCGCATGCGGAAGGCCGGCGAGGAGAATTAGCAGCACAATCAGACAAATTCGCACCACCGGTCCCAGGAGCACCGTGGCGCGCTTGCTCCGGCCGTGACCGCACGACTACCCTGCGTGGGTCGCAGCGTGACCTGCCGCCCACATCCGGGAGGCGACGTCGCGACACCGCCGAGTTCCCTGGCGCAGGTCAGGGGAGCCGGGGACCCACGTCCCTTGGGGTGAATCGGCGCGGCGCAGCGTTGGCCGCGCGGTAGGGCCATCTTCCGGCCCGAACCCGTCAGCTCACCCGGTAGGCGGTCGACGGAAGAACAGGAGAGCCGCCGCATCGTGGCGACCCCCCGCCCCACCCGCGTGGTCCTTGCGCTCCTCTCGCCCCTGCTGGTCCTGCCCCTCCTGGGTGTGGGCGCCGCCATGGCGGCACCGGAGCGCATACGTGACGCCCGCCAGGAGCTCGAGGAACTCAACGAGCGCGTCTCGATCGCCGTCGAGGACTACGACGAGGCCCGGCTCGACCTGGCCAACGCGTCGCGTAAGTCCGCCGGCGTCCAGGGCCGTGCCGCCCGGACCGCGGCCAAGCTCAAGGCCGCGCAGGGCCAGCTCGGCGGCCTGATGGCCTCGGCCTACATGTACGGCGGCGGGGACGAGTTCGTGCAGCTGATGACGACGGCCTCCCCGCAGAACTTCCTCGACAAGGCCACCTCGCTCGACCAGATCGCGCGCGGCCGCGAGGAGCAGATCCGCGAGCTCAAGGTGCTCCGCCGCCAGCTCAAGGCCGATCAGGACGTGGCTGCCTCGGTGCTTGCCGCGGAACGCGCGATCGCGCAGCGGCTGCAGCGGACCAAGGCCGACATCGAGCGCCAGGTGCGCCGCCAGGAAGCCCTGCTCAACCAGCTCGAGGGCGCCGAGGCGCGCCGGATCCGCCTGGCCAACACGGCCCGCGCGTCCCGCACCACCCAGCGTGTCCCGCTCTTCGACGGACCTCCGTCGGCGCGCGCCGGCGAGGCGATCGACGCGGCCATGTCGCAGCTCGGCAAGCCCTACCGCTGGGGGGCCGCGGGACCCAACTCCTATGACTGTTCGGGACTCATGATGTGGGCCTGGGCGCACGCGGGAGTCTCCCTGCCCCACTCGAGCCGGGCCCAGTACAACGCCGGACGGCACGTGTCGCGGAGCCAGCTGAAGCCCGGTGACCTGGTCTTCTTCGGCAGCCCGATCCACCACGTCGGCATGTACATCGGCGGCGGCAACATGGTCGCCGCGCCGCACAGCGGCGACGTCGTGAAGGTCAGCTCGATCAACCGGAGCAACTACACGGGAGCCGTCCGGCTCTAGGCGACGGCTTCGACACGGCAATACGCGTACGCGGCGGTAGTTGTCGCGCGCCGCCGCCGCACGGGATCATGCCCGCGCAGCCAGGTCGGCAGCAGCATCGTGAGTGGTGGGAGGGCTGGACGCGTGCGCGAACTGCATGTCGTGGCCCTCAGCGACGACGGGCTCAACCTCGTGCTGGCGACCAAGCCGGGCGCGCGCAAGGGGACGCACCTGCTCGCCGTGTCCGAGCGGCTCGCGCAGGCGCTGTCCGGCGAGCTCGACGACGCGGTCGACGAGCCGGCTCCCGCGCCGGCCAAGCCGGCTCCCGCGCCGGCGCCGGCGCCGCCACCGCCCCCGGCCGAGAGTGCCCTGAGCCCCAAGGAGATCCAGGCCCGGCTGCGCTCCGGCCAGAGTCCGGCGCGCATCGCGAAGGCGGCCGGCGTCCCGCTGGAGCGCGTGAACCGCTTCTTCGGTCCGGTGCTCTCGGAGCGCACGCTCGTCATCGAGGCGGCGCAGGCGGCGACGCTCAACCGGGCCCGCCGCGGTCCGTCCGTGCGCAACCTCGGCGAGTCGGTGGCCGTGAACATGACCGAACGCGGCATCCCGGTACCCGAGCTCGCCGACTGGGACGGCTACCGCCGCGCCGACGGCACCTGGGTCATCCAGCTGCACACCACCATCCGCAAGCAGGCGAAGCGGATCCAGTGGTCGTGGCAGCCGGCGACCCGCACCCTGACCGCCTTGGACTCGCTGGCCTCCGCGATCGGCTACCTCGAGTCGGCGCCCCGCAAGCGCGCGGCCAAGCCGGCGGCGAAGCCGACACCGGCCAAGAAGCCCGCCGCGAAGAAGTCGGCGGCCAAGAAGCCCGCCACGAAGAAGTCGGCGGCCAAGAAGCCCGCCGCGAAGAAGTCGGCGGCAAGGGCGAAGAAGAAGTAGGGCGCTGATGCGCGTGGTCGCCGCCGTCGCGGCCGTCGCACTTCTCGCCGGCTGCGGGGGTGGCTCCAGCCCGGCGCCCAGCGCGTCGCCCAGCGTTCCGGAGGGACCGCTGGAAGCAGCGGTCCTGGTCCTCAACGACGCGCGCCGCGAGCTGCTGCTGCAGACCGGCAGGATCCTGCGTGGGGCGCGCCGACTCGACTACGGCGACGACCTGGCCAACCGCGGCGAGCGGGAGGCGCTCGCGAAGATCCGCCCGGATGTGGCGGCGGTGGCCAAGGCGGCCGGCCTGGCCCTGGTCCCGCTCGCGCGCGCCGTGACCGGCCTCGACACCGCCCTGAACGGGCTCGAGGCGGCCAGCTCCGACGACCGGCTCACCGCGGAGCAGCGCGCTGCCGTCCTCGAGGTGGTGGACGCGGGGCGCGACGAGCTGGAGGCGAGCGGCGAGCTGTCCAGGCTGGCCAGCGGTCTGTGGCCGCTCTACCGCAAGCTGGACTCGGCGCAGTCGCTGTGGCTGAGCCGCGCTCGGGCCGGGTGGTACCGGAACAAGCCGGAGAGCGCCCAGGCGTACGCCGTGATGCTCAACCCGACCGAGCGCAACACGTTGGACCGCGGGCAGCGCCAGCTGGAGAACGTCGACCAGAGACGGGTCGCCTTCGGCCGGGAGACCGGGAACGCCATCGACGCGGCGCGGATCCTGCTGGGCGAACCCGCGACGCCCGCCCCGGCCCCGTCCGGCACACTGCCCGGATGACGGCCATCCCCACGACGCTGCTCGCTGCGCTCGCACCGCCGCGGGGGACCCGATGACGGATCCGGTCCTGGTGGTCGTGGACGGCAGCGAGGTGGGCTGGCTGGCGCTGGCCGCCGCGCTCGAGCGCGCGGGTGCGGCCGGGTGCGGCGTGGTCGCCCTCGCGGTGAGCCCGCCGCGACTGATCCGCGGCCGGGCGGCGCACTTCGACCCGGAGCCCGAGGCGCTCGACGTCGCGTTCGCCGACGAGGTGCTCACCGAAGCGGGCGCGCGCGCGGGCGCCGCGGGCGTCGACCTGGTCGGCGTACGGCGGACCGGCGGGCCGGTCGCGACGATCGCGGCCGAGGCCGCGGACCACGGAGCACGCCTGGTGGTGGTCGGCCGCCGGCCGCGCCTGGAGGGGCTCGAGCTGCCCGATCTCACCGAGCAGCTGGTCGCGGCCACGTCCGTCCCGGTGCTCGTCGTCGACCTCCCGGAGCGTCCGCTGCCCCGCCCGCGCCGCTGAGCCCGGGTAGCGGGTTCCGTACGATCGAGGCGTGAACCGGCAGATGCGGACGCGGCGGCTCCTCTTCGGGTTGCTCGCCGTGTCCCTGCTCCTCGACGGCGGTGCGATCGCCGTCGTGCTGACCCGGGACGCGCCGCCGGTCGCGCAGCCCGGTTCGCAGCTGCCCGACTACGGGGCGAACCAGCGCCGTTCCGCCGCCTTCCTGCGCGAACGTGCGGAGCGCACGCAGCAGGTGCGTGCCCTGCTCGACCGGCGCGCGCGCGCTCTCATGGCGCGCGACCGGGCGGGCTTCCTGGCCACTGTCGACCCCACCCAGACCGCGTTCCTCGCCCGCCAGCAGCGGTTGTACGACGCGCTGGTCGCCGTGCCGCTGGCCTCGTGGGACTACCTGCTGGACGAGTATCACGAGGCTCCGCCGGAGGACGTGCGCTTCCGGGATCCCGAGGACGAGGTGTGGGCCCCGGACGTGACCCTCCGCTACCAGCTGAGCGGTTTCGACCCCGAGCCCAACGTGCTGATCCAGCGACTGGCCTTCGTCCGCCGGGACGAAGGTTGGTTGATCGCCGACCAGGCGGACCTGCTGTCCGAGGCCGACTCGCCCGCGCCGCGCGAGCTGTGGGACTTCGGGCCGGTGGACGTGGTGCGGGGGCAGCGCAGCCTGGTCATCGGCCGTCCCGGCCGCCGCGCGCTGCTGACCCAGCTGTCCCGGCAGGTGGACCAGGCGGTGCCCGCGGTGACGAAGGTCTGGGGCGGTGTGTGGGCGCAGAGCGTCGTCGTCCTCGTGCCCGGCTCCAGCGCCGAGCTGGGAATGCTGATCAGCGAGAGCAGCGACCTGTCGCAGATCGCGGCGGTGGCGATCGCGAACCTGGGCGGCGAGCAGGGCCGCTACCGCGCGGTCGGCAACCGGATCGTCGTCAACCCGACCAACTTCCTCCAGCTCGGTTCGCTGGGCCGGCAGATCGTGCTGCGGCACGAGATCACGCACGTCGCGAGCCGCGCGCTGACCTCGGCCAGCACACCCACGTGGCTGGTGGAGGGCTTCGCGGACTACGTCGGCTACCTCGCCAGCGGCGTCCCCGTGCGCGTCGTGGCGAAGGAGCTGCGGGCCGAGGTCCGGGCCGGCAAGGCGCCGGAGACGCTGCCGGTCCCGCAGGACTTCGCGGGCAGCAACCCGCGCCTGTCCCTGGCGTACGAGGCCGCGTGGATGGCCTGCCGGATGATCGCCGAGCGGACCAGCCAGGCCACGCTGGTGCGCTTCTACAAGGCGGTCGGCGGGTCCACAGCCGGCACGGCAGAGGCGCTTTCCGTCGCGATGCGCGACATCCTCGGGACGACGCCGCTCGACTTCTCCGCAGCCTGGCGCGCGTACGTGCGCGCGCAGCTGGCTTGATGACCGGTCGATCCGGCGCCCTCGTGGGCCTGCTCGTGCTCGGCGCGGCCTTGCTCGTGCTGCTGCTGGTGACGACGCCCTGGCAGGAGCTGCCCGGCGGGCAGCGCACTCCGGCCAACGCGGAAGGCGACTTCACCCGCGCCGAGGTGGAGCGCGAGGAGGCCTTCCACTCCGCGGTCCGCCCCCCGGCGTACGCCGGGATGGTCGCCGGCCTGGTCGTGGCCGCACTGCTCGGGCTGACGTCGTGGGGAGCGCGGCTGGTGGACGGTGCGGCGCGGCCGCTCGGCGGCGGCTGGGTCGCGCAGGCGGTGGTCGGCGGCATCCTGGTCGGGCTCGTGCCGCGGCTGGTGACGTTGCCGTTCGACGCGCGTGCCGAGGTGGTGCTCCGGCGTTACGGGCTGTCGACGCAGGCTTGGGGCGGCTGGGCGGTGGACCAGCTCAAGGCAGCCGGACTGTCCGCCGCGCTGCTCGCCGTGGCGGTCACGGCCTTCTACGCGATCGCGCGGCGTTCGCCGGACCGCTGGTGGGTGTGGGCCGGCCTCGCCGGCGCGCTGCTCACGGTCGCGCTGTCCTTCGCGTACCCGCTCGTCGTGGAGCCGGTGTTCAACAAGTTCCGGCCCATGGCCGACGGGCCGCTGCGGACATCGCTGCTCGAGCTGGCCGAGCGCGACGGCGTCCCGGTGCGCGACGTCCTCGTCGCCGACGCGTCCCGGCGAACGACGGCGCTCAACGCGTACGTCTCCGGGCTCGGCCGGACGCGACGGATCGTCGTCTTCGACACCTTGCTCGAGACCGGCACTCCGGAGGAGGTGCGCCTGGTCGTCGCGCACGAGCTCGGCCACGTGAAGGAGAACGACGTCCGGGACGGGACGCTGCTCGGCGCGCTCGGCCTGATGGCGGGGGTGTGCGGGCTGTACCTGGCGCTCGGCTGGACCCCGCTCCTGCGCCGGGCGGACGTCGCCGGCCCGGCCGACCCGCGGGGGGTCGGCCTGCTG